>JACOSH010000398.1 GCA_016178945.1 Acidobacteriota bacterium | reverse complement strand
TAGTCGGCCCGCTTGCTGCTCGCTCGCCGGGGCTTCGGCTTGCTCTTGCCCTTGAGATTGAGCGCCACTGCAGCGCGGATGAGATCCTTCAAGGCCGCCTCATCGACCTTGTCGCCTTCGTGGATGTCGATGGCGCGCCTGGCATTCCCGTCGAGGCTGGAGTTGAATAGACCTGAAGGGTCCTTCAACGCAGCTCCCTTGGGAAATGTCATCTTGACGACGTTCTTGTACGTCTCTCCCGTGCAGACGATGCCGCCGTGGGACCAGATGGGAGTCCCCATCCACTTCCACTCTTCGACGATCTCAGGGTCTGCCTCGCGCACGATTTCGCGCACTTTCGCGAGCGTGTTCCCGCGCCAGTCCCCAAGCTCCTTGATCTTCTCGTCGATGAATGCTGAGGCAGGTTCCACCGGGACGGGCCTTTTCATGTATAGCTCCCAATGATTCATGAGTGACGGCACGGGATCGCTCACCGGGCCGACCAGTCTCGCAGTCTAGATCCGTTTGATTGTCGCGAACCAGGCCGGTGCGCCATCGCCGTGGTATCTCGTCTGAATCCGGTCCGGTTCGATGGCGGCGACATTCCATCCATTGCTGGGGTTGAACGCCGCTCTCAGCTCTTCCTGACTGATGGGGTGCGGGCCAGTATCGGGACCATCGTCACTGAAGCACAACACATACAGGGTTCCATCGTGCTCGGTCACCGACGCTAGACTCGCCACGTATCCTGGTCGCTCGTCGCGGTCGAAGGTGTGGAACAGTCCGCAGTCCAGAACCGTCTCAAACATGCGCCCCAAACGCTCCAACTGGAACACGTCAGCCGCAGCGAACTCAACCTCGATCCCACGGTCGTCAGCCTTCTCTCGGGCGATCGCCAGTGCCGTCTCCGCCACGTCAACGCCCAGAACCGACAATCCCAGCGAGGCGACGTGAAGAGCGTTCTCGCCGGTCCCGCAGCCCGCATCGAGCACCGCTCCGGCGAATCCGCCTTCGGATGCCAAACGCACTATTGCTGGCTGCGGCTGGCCAATTTCCCAAGGCGCAGGGCCGTCGTGGTACGACGCATCCCAGGGCAGTCCCGTCAGCCGTTCGTGACTGGTTGGGTGCCGACCACTGAACGGATCGTCAGCGAGGGTTCCTGATCGCTCCGACAACTTCGTCCTCTCGCTGCAACTGATCTTGCCACCTCATTCTCCAACCGATTGTTGTGACGAGACCAGGAGGCTCAATATCGCGCGGCGGTTCGGCTCCGCCATGATTTCGAACACAGATTCCACTCTCTTGGTATACCCCACAGAGCATATACTTGTCCAGGTATATAAAGGCACGGGGTCCAGGCAACGGTCTCGCGGCTACTGGCGCGACCGAGTTCGAGGAAGGCCGGTCGCGCCAAATAGCGTGCAAAGTTCTACGCCAAATAATTTGCAAAGTGACATAGGATGGCCTCGCACTTGAGTTCGCGAATCTCGATTAATGGCTGAATCTCACGTTCTCGACGTGCTTCAGAATCTGGGCCGGCTTGAGGCTCATCTGGAGGACGGTGGCGTCGCTGTGGTCCACGGTGACCAGCAGCATCTTCCACCATTGGCCTTCCTCGCGCACGTAGATGTAGGTGGCCTCGCCGCTGCGGCGGGAATGGACCCGCACCAGCGGACGCCAATCGGCGCCCGCGTCGCGCAGGTCGAGCGGCTTCGCGTCCCGGGCGCGATCCAGGTCTTCGAAGACCGCAAGCCGGAAGTCCTTCACTCCGAATGGGCGTGCCACGCCCACCGCGAGGCCGGCCAGGCCCAGGAAGGGGATGTGAGCGCGCCGCGTGTTGTAGTGCGATTCCACCTGGCGCACCGCGGAGTCGAACGACAGGTCGCGACCGGCGGCAGCCAGCGGGAGGAGCAGGGTCAAGAGCAGGAAGGAGCGCATGGTGTCCTCACTTTTTGGTCTTCTTCTCCAACTCGATCTTGGGGATGCCGAACTTGCCGCTCAGCTCGCGCAGATTCTCGGGATCGAGCGCGCCGACGATGTTGACCACGGTCAGCTCCTTGGGTTCGGCGGCGATCACCACGATCCCCAGGATCTGGTTGCCGTCGGTCTTCATGTAGACGCCGGCATTGTCGCCGCCCGGCTTGGCGCTGCGGACGTCCACGATCTTCGACCAGGCCGGCGCTTTCAGTTGCGACCGGATCGACTCGACGTCGGCCATCGAGTACTCGCCCTCCTTGGCGAATGTCAGGCTGCGCACGTAGATGCCCTTGATGTCGCCGATCAGCTTCTTCACTTTGGCTTCGTCGGGCTTCTGGCCGGAGAGAAACTTGGCCGCCATCTGCAGCAGGTTGCCGTCGAGGTTGACTTCCACATTCTCGATGGCCTTGGGCGCCAGCTTGTCCCAGTTGATCTGCTGGTGGAACTCCTGGCCCAGGGCGCCGGCCGCGAACAGGAGCGGCAAATAAAGATATCGGTTATTCATGGAAACTCCTCTGACTCAATTGGTCGATTCTTCTTTCTGCAAGAGCGAGCTTGCTGCCGGTGATTTCCAGAGCGAGCATCAACTGCTGCTTGGCGCGGTAGCCCTGGTACTGGCGGTATCCATAGCCGCCCACGGATAGCATCAGGGAGGCGGCGATGGCGGCCGTGGCCCAGCGCCAGCCAGTCAGGGAGCGCCGCGGCCCGACACGGCTCATCACCCTGTCCTCAAACCCGGCGGGCGGCTGCTTGCGCCGCAGCGCCGATCGCAATTGATCCTCAAAGTGGCTCACTTCCGTACTCCTTTTTGGCTTCGCTCCAGCTTGCCGCGCAATACAGCCAGCGAGCGATGCAAGTTACTCTTCACCGTGCCGAGCGGGATATCCAAGACCTCGGCGATTTCAGCCGGTTCCATCTCCTCCTGGAACCGCAAGACCACGATCATCCGCGACCGTTCGGGCAGCCGGTCGATCAGGCGGTGGAGCAGGCCGGTCAACAGCGGGTCCGCTTCATGATCCCGCGTGACCGGCTCGGGCGCCTGGTCCAGCCCTACCCGGGGGCGCAGGCGCATCCGCCGGGAGTAGTCGATCGAGCGGTGGCTGGCCACCTTCCGCAGCCAGTGTCCCAGGTGGGAGGGCGTCTCGATCGCCATGAGGTTGCGGTACAGGTGCAGGAACACTTCCTGGGCCAGCTCCTCGGCGGTGGCCCGGTCGTGCAGGAAGTGCCAGGCGATCGAGAAGACCATGGCCTGGTGCTCCCGGACCAGGTGGGCGAAGGCCGCCTGATCTCCCCGTTTGGCCCGGGCCAGAGCGTCATCGGCCTTGGAGATCGTGAGCAGCACCGTCTTTCATAGCATAGATACGCCTTAGGCTGGTTGGCGATGGCAGGTTTTTTGCGGGCCGTGCCGGGCGATAATAGTGGGATGACGATCGCGCCCCCCGAGTCCTCCGAATACGCGCCCTACTACGGTAAGTACGTATCCCTGGTGCCCGGGGGCGACGTACTGAAGACCTTGGCCGGCCAAGTCGAGGAAACGCTGGCCTTCCTGCGTGGCCTTTCCGAGAGCCAGTCGCTCGCCCGCTATCAGGCCGGCAAGTGGAGCATCAAGGAAGTGGCCGGGCACCTGAGCGATACCGAACGGGTTTTCGGCTACCGCGCGCTGCGTTTCGCCAGGAACGACTCGACCGCGCTCTCGGGATTCGAGCAGGACGACTACGTGGTCCAGGGGGGCTTCGACGCCTGCCCGTGGGGCGAGTTGATCGGCGAGTTCGAGGCGGTCCGGCGAGCCACGCTGCAACTGTTCCGCCACTTGGGTCCGGAGGCGTGGCAGCGGAGGGGCGTGGCCAATAACAATGAGGTCAGCGTGCGGGCTCTGGCCTATATCATCGCCGGACATGAGCGGCATCACGTGGGTATTGTCAGGGAGCGGTATTTGTAGAAGCTACCTGCGCCGCTCGTAGGCCCGCCAATACTCGTCCCGCATCTGGAGACTGGAGGCCGAGGTTTTGGTTCGCCTATCGCGCCGTTTGTTCGACATGATTTCAGTGTAAGCCCGATGGCGCCAGTGGACCGGGAGTTGACCGGAGGCAAGGGCTGGGGTATAACCGTGTGTCTATGAACATGAACAAGTACATCGCTGAATTCCTGGGGACCTTCATGCTGGCTCTGGCCGTGGGGTTGTCGCTGGCCGGGAAATTTCCGGTTCCCACGCCGGTGGTGGCCGCGGTGACGCTGATGGTTTGCGTCTATACCTTGGGGGCCATCTGCGGCACCCACATCAACCCCGCCGTCACGCTGGGGGTGCTGTCGATCGGAAAGATGAGCGTGAAGGACGCCGTGGGGTATTGGGTGGCGCAGTTCGCGGGCGGCGCCGCGGCCTACGGGATCACCGGACTGCTGGTCACGCGCGCCGCCGTCACGGCCGTCGATAGCGGCGGCGTCTTCGGGGCGGAAGTGCTGGGCACCTTCATGCTGGCCTTTGGGGTGGCCTCCGTGGTGCACGGCAAAGCGCCTGGGCCGGCGGCCGGACTCACCATCGGTGGTTCCCTGCTGGCGGGCATCTCCTACGCGGCGACGATCTCGAACGGCGTGCTCAATCCCGCCGTCGCGCTGGGCATCGGCTCCTTCTCGGTGGTGTATCTGCTGGCCCCGCTGGTGGGCGGCTTCCTGGCCATGCAGGCTTACAAGTTCATCGCCAAGGACTGAGGGCGCCAAGGCTTGTTCCTGTGGCGACGGGCCTGGTGAGTGTTTGCGACAGAACAGCGCCGTTGATGTAAGATGGGGAAAGGATGAGCGCGGCAACCCCTGTGTATTTCGAGATCATCGATTTCATTGCGGCGGGCACAACGCCGCAAGCGGTTGCTCAATTCCGGCCTTCATTGGGAGCGCAGCAGCGGGTCGCTGAACTGATTGAGGGCGAGAAGGAAGACGTCTTGTCACTGGAAGAGAAGGCAGAATTGGATCATTTCATGGAACTGGAGCACATCCTGAGAATGGCAAAGGCAAAGGCCCGCCAGATCCTTTCGCGTGGCCAGTGACATCAGTGAGCTATTGCGGTCCGGCGCGGAATATCGCTGCGAGGGAGAACGGTTCTATGGCGAGTCCTGATCGCCTCGCGCGAATTGCGGAACGGCGAAGAAAAGGCGCATGATGGTAGAGCCCTCATGGAATCATCCCCATCGCGCCTGACGCAACTGGAGAAACGGCTTGGTGCAAGCTGGCACCACATCAACAATGCACGGATTCTCGCGCAGGAAAGGCGGGAGAGATTGAGATCCTCGCTTCGGCGGATTGATTCCGAGGACACAAGCATCGTTGTTCTTGGCTCTCTGGCGCGGGACGAATTCACTCAGGGTAGTGACATCGATTGGACACTCCTCGTCGACGGCTTTGCCGACCCGAAGCATCTCGAACTCGCGCGCAGAATGGACGAGATCGTTGGCAGCGAGTCCGCCAAATCTCCCGGGAGGGAAGGAACCTTCGGCACGCTGGCTTTCAGTCATGAGTTGGTCCAGTACATCGGCGGCGAGGATGACACCAATCGCAACACAACGCGGCGCATTCTGCTGTTGCTGGAGTCAAACGTAGTAGGACGACCGGAAGCTTATGAGCGGGTTGTCACGAATGTCCTGCGCCGTTACATATTCGAGGATCGTGGATTCGTTCAGCAGTCCGGCCCGTACCACGTGCCTCGATTCCTGTTGAATGACTTTGCACGGTACTGGTGGACGATGGCAGTCGACTTCGCCTACAAGCAGAGGACGCGGTTCGGCGAGGGCGCCGCCCTTCGGAACATCAAGCTGCGCATGTCGCGGAAATTGATTTATGTGTCGGGTCTGCTCACGTGCTTTGGTTGTGAACTCGGGTTCGGTGACGTGAAGCCGTCCCTACACAGCCCTGGCCCAGGTGGGGCGCCCGAGAGTGTCGACTGCCTGCGCCGGAGGTTGCGCCAAACGCCGCTCGAAATCCTTGCGGGTGCCTTGCTTCACTTTGACCATCTGGATGAGACCGGACGCAAGCTCCTGGACGCCTATGATGGATTCCTTGGCGTTCTGGCTGATCCCGACAAGCGCAAGAGCCTCGAAACTCTTGAGGCGGATAAGTATGAATCCAATGCCGTGTTTCAGAATGCTCGTGGGCTCAGCCACCGATTCCGCGATGGCCTGTTGGAGCTGTTTTTCGATCAGAAGTCGGGCTTGTTTGATCTAACAAAACATTACGGTGTTTTCTAATGCGACGAATTGGGTTTTCTTCCGGAGCGCTGGCCTATGGAGACTTTCGAAGGGGTGTCGCGATGCTGCAGCACAAAGCCGTACACGCCCTCGAACTCTCCGCCCTCCGACAAAACGAGTTGCGCCCGATGCTAGAGGCCTTGGATGAATTGGACCTCTCGCAATTTGAGTACATTGCCCTTCACGCGCCCAGCCAGTTCCATGAGGTCGACGAGGAGGAGATTGCCGGTCTACTGTCCGGAGTCTGCGCCCGAGGGTGGCCGGTCGTTCTGCATCCAGATGCCATTCATGAGTATGCGCGGTGGCGCCCGTTGGGATCGATGTTGTGCGTTGAGAATATGGACAAACGCAAGCCTACCGGCAGGACCGTCTCTGAACTCGAAAGCATTTTCGCTCGACTTCCCGAAGCGGCCTTGTGCTTCGATATCGGTCATGCCCGGCAGGTTGACAGCACAATGACGGAAGCCTATTTCATTCTCAAGTGTTTCGGAGATCGTTTGCGGCAGGTCCATGTCAGCGAAGTTAACACCCGCAGTAAACATGATCCGCTCTCATATGCTTCAATTCTCGCCTTTCAAGAAGTCGCGGATATGATTCCCGAAGATGTCCCGGTGATCCTGGAGACGCCGGTTCCCGAGGATCAGATCGAATTCGAGATGGAACGGGCTCTGGAAGCGCTCCCGGTCGTCCAACACGAGTTGGCCGGCCGCTGAATTGGCTGAAGCCGACTAGCCCGTCGCGCGGTCCCGGGAACCACGGAGATTCTTATTGACAGAGGCGCGCGATCCGTTCTAATATATCCGTAACGGATGTATTGTATGGCCTTGCCGCTGACGCCTCCGGTGTTCCATATCCTTCTGGCGTTGACCGACGAAGAGCGCCACGGCTACGGCATCATGCAGGATGTCGCCCGGCAGACCGAGGGGGCTCTGCAGCTCGGTCCGGGGACGCTGTACGGCTGCTTGAAACGGATGCTGGCGGCGCGCTTGGTTGCAGAGTCGGATGAGCGGCCCGACCCGGCGCTGGACGACCAGCGGCGCCGGTACTATCGCCTGACGGAACTGGGGCGGCAGGCGCTTCGCGCCGAAGCGCGACGGCTGGCGAATGCGGTTTCCGCGGCCCGGGCCAAGCGGCTGCTCGCCGAAGGGAAGGCGTAAATGGCGCGCTCCCTTGTTACCCGCTGGTTGTGCCGGGTGTATCGAGTGCTGCTGCGCGCGTATCCGGCCGATTTTCGCCGGCGCTACGGCGCGGAGATGGCGCAAGTCTTCGCCGACCGCTGCGGCGAAGTGGCGCAAACCCAGGGGATCGGCGGTCTGCTCCGCTTGGGACTCGACAGCGGCGCCGACTGGCTGATCAGCACGATTCGTGAAGGGATGGACTCTATGGGTGCAACCTCTCAATTTGCCGGGAACGGCGTGCCGGTTTTCGGCACGGTCGAGAGCTCCGGCCCGAGCCGGAGCGCGCTGATCCATGGGGGATTTCTGTCGCTGGCTTTCTTCAGCGCGCTTGTTTTCGCGATCGGTCACGGCGGGAGCCCCCGCCACTGGGTACTGGTCGGCTCTCACCATCCCAGCCGTTCGCACCTGCTCCCGGTGCAGAGCACGGCCACCGCTTCGACGGAGCTGACGACGGAGGTCCAAGTGAGGCCTTTTCCCGACGAGCGACCGATCTCTCCCTACTTCCGGCTGCTGGCGGCGCTGGCCGCGCTCGACGCCAATCATGACGGCATCCTGTCGGCCTCTGAGATCGCCAATGCTCCCTCGGCGCTCATGAAACTGGACAAAAACGGGGATGGCAAGCTCAGCCCGGAGGAGTGCGGCCTGCGCCTCCCGGAGGGTCTTAATTTGGACCCTCAAGTTCTGAAGCTGGCATTCATGCGGTTCCATCCGGTGCTGGCGGCGCTCGATGGCGATCATGACGGGGAGATCTCCTGGAGCGAGATCCGGGCCGCGCCCCAGGCGCTGAAGACCCTGGACCGGAATGGGGACGGTCAACTGACAGTGGACGAAGTCCTGCCGGATCCCGGTGGACAACGGTAGCGAGGCGAGGGGTCACCTCTTGTCATTGGTGTTGTTCGGCCCGAAGCGGATTTGCGTGGCCGAATAGGGAACCGGCGCGTCGCCGAAGAGCGCCCGCTTGACACTGTAGCCGACCAGGGAGACGAGGATGCCCCCGGCCAGGCCGGCCGCCACAGTGCGGCGGATCCACGGCCCGCAGGCCTGTTCCGTCGCGCCATCCACCTCGCGCTCGGGCTGCGAGAAAGCGCCCGTCACCAGCAGCACCGTGCAGATCGCCGCATTGACGGTGATGACCCACTCGGTCACCAGGCGCGTGGGCTCGAAGCGCGGCAGCACATCGGCAAAATTGATGAAGGTCGTGGTCCACAGGAACGCCAGGTAGAGCAACTGCCCCCGGCCCATCCAACTCGCCGGGAGCAGGGGCAGCCCACGCTTCAGATGCAGCACCAGGAGCCACACGAGCGCCGCGCCCAGCGCCAGGAAGGCCAAGTCAAACCAGCCCAGGAATCCCCGCGAGGGCAGGAAGTCCGCTACGCCCCAGATGCCGTACATTTGGGCGGGCATCGACTTGACGTAGCGAAGCCAATTCTCGGGACTGCGGCGAAAGTTCAGATACGTGAGCACCCAGAGCACGAAGACCACCGCATAGGCGTCCGTCCAACGGCGCACCGGGGGCTGGTCGTTGACCCTGGGAGCGCGGCGCACAATCAGGCCCATCGCGATGGCGAGGGCGATCCCGTGAAACAGGCCCTGAGTCTGCTCCATGACGCTGTGCCAGTTGGTGCGCAGGCCGGTCGAGATGTTGATCACTTTGAACGCCTGTCCCAAGGCAAACCCGACGCCGCCGAGGCTGCCCGTTGCCAGGGCGGTGAGTGCGACGCCGGCCAACCGGCGGCGGCGGCAGAACAGCAGGAGCCCCGCCACCAGACCCACGCAACCCGCCCAACCGTCTTCGCGCGGCGGCGACATGTGAAGCCCGAACAAGCGCACCAATACGAGAAAGCCAGCCCACCAGCCCAGGCCCAGATGCAGGACCAGTGAACTTCCCAGGTCCACCTTCCGGCGCACCGCGGTGACTATCAGGACGGAGAGAATCGGCAGCGTGATACCCAGGCCTTGAGCGAATCCCATCCCGCGCAGCGGCTCGCGGAAGGCGTCGACCAGCATGTCGCGCGCCAGCCAGGAAGCAAAGACGGCCGACATGGGGATGAAACATTCGGTGAGGTCCTCGCGGCTCAAGTACGCCGGGAGCGCCGTTCCCGCGCCGCCGGGGGCCGCCCAGAGGAACCCGATCACAAAGAGGTTGGCGAAACCGTAGAGGACGGTGGCCGGGTCGGGGGAATGGGCGAAGGCGACCACCTTCATGTACGACATGCTGCCGCCGAACGACCAGCCGATCGCGCCAAACATCGCGAAATAGGCCACACGCCGACGCCAGTCCTCGCGTCCGGAGAGCAGCGCGACGGCCATCGCGCCCAGCGCGCCGGCCAGGGCCGCGCCGTACTCGTGTCCGAATTGGCCGCGCACTCCCCAGCCCACCGACATCGACAGCCCGGTCAACAGGAGAAATGGCCAGGCTACCTTGAGGTTGGCCATGGCGCGTCAGAACACCAGCCGGAAGTCCAGATAGAAGGTTCGCGGGGGATTGCTCTGGGAGAGCGTCAACTGTCCGAATTGCGAGCTGGTCACATTGCCGCTTTGGCGCTGGGTGAAGTACGGATGGTTGAAGGTGTCGACGGAGGTCAGCCGCACTTGCGCCTTGACCAGTTCGTGAATCACGACATCCTTGCCCAGGTTCAGGTCCCAGTTGTCGAAGCTCATGAAGCGGACGTCCGGGAAGCGGGATGAGAAGTTGCGCAGC
>JACOSH010000397.1 GCA_016178945.1 Acidobacteriota bacterium | reverse complement strand
GCCGGGTCTCGGGAGCCAGTTCGCGCCATTCCAGTAAGCGCGCTCTCAATCCAGCGACTCCCGCGCCCGGGCCAGCAGGACGTCGCAGAGCGCCGGGTGGCCGTCGAGCGGCGGAGTCACCACGATCTCCATGCCTGGATGGATGCGCGAGAGCCCCTCGACGATTCGCGGCAGATCGCGGTGCAAGTGGAGGCCCAGTGTCAGGAAGTAGGGGATCACCACGACACGGGAGGCCGCGCGCGCCGCCAGCCGCTCCACGGCCCCGGCCAGGTCTGGAGATCCGCCCTCCAGAAAGGCCGCCTCGACCAATGGAAAGCCGCCCCGGCGCGCCATCTCCACGGCGACCGCGCGCACGGCGTCGTTAGCCGAGGCTATGCTCGACCCGTGGGCGAACACGACGAATCCGGTGGTCACACGTTCTCGCTGATCCTCAGGCTAACAGGCTGCCGCTGGTGGGTTGCTCGACAACTTCCGGCGCGACTTGCCCGAGCAGGAAATCGATGTAGGCCCGGCCGCGCTTGCGGCCGTTGTTGCGGTCCAACTCCAGCCGTTGCAGAAAGACCAGCACGCCCAGGACATCGGCGTCGCGCGTGCGGGTCATCCCGAGCCGCTCGGTCTCTTTCTTCCGGTACTCAGCCAGCGCTTCCCCGGCCATACGGCTGATGCGCCCGGCCACGGGGCTGTCGGGGCGCGTCTCGTAGATCAGCCCGGTCCCCAGCGTCCGATAGGTGCGGACCAGCGCCTCCAGCGCCTCCCTCACTTCGAAGTCGGTCGCCCAGGGCGTCTGCAACGCCGCGTTGAGCAGCGCCCGTCCCAGGAACACCACCAGCGGTTGATGGTCTTGCAGAAACTGTTCGGTTACCCGGATGTCCTGGTTGGGGAAGCGGTCGGCCTCCGCGCGCGCGGGTTTCTCGCGTTTGCGCGCGTCCTGAAGGTATTCACACTCGAACGGACAGTCCACCGTCACTTCCCGTTCGGCGCCGCAGCAAAGCGAGCAGATCTCGCCGCGCACTCCCGGACAGTAACGCTTGGGACGCCGCGTCTCGCAAATCCGGCAGGACATTCTGTTAGTATATCCCCCATGCGCCTCCTGACGGCCTTGTGCCTGCCTGCCCTCCTCGCCGCTCAGTCGAATCCGGTGTGGAAGCCGCTCGAATTCCTGGTGGGGTCCTGGGAAGGCTTGAGCCAAGGACGTCCCGGCGACGGCAAAGTGGAGCGGACCTACCAGTTCGTCCTCAACGGACGCTTTCTGCAGGCCCGGAACAGGTCGGTCTACGCGCCCCAGCCGCGCAACGCGAAGGGCGAGGTGCACGAGGACTGGTCCATGATCAGCTACGACGGCGGCCGCAAGCGGTTCGTGTTTCGTCAATTCCACGTGGAAGGATTCGTGAACCAGTACGTGGTGGAAAACCTCCCCGAAGATGGCAAACCCCTGGTGTTCCTCTCCGAGGGCATCGAGAACATCCCACCCGGCTGGCGGGCCAGGGAAACCTACCGGGTCCTGGGGCCGGACGAGTTTACCGAGACCTTCGAGCTGGCCGCTCCGGGAGGCGCGTTTGAAGTTTATTCCGAGAGCCGGTTCAAGAGGAAGAAGCCGCCGGAGAGATGAGGATGCGGACCAATCTGTACTTCAAAGTGGAGATTGAGCATGAGGCGTCGGAGAAGCCGGAAAAGCTGGGCAGCGAGATCCGGCGGCAGCTCCTGAAGATGTACGCGGTACGCGAGGTCGAGCTGGCCGGCGTCACCGCGGCGGAAGACTAAAGAGTCTGGCTCCGCTGGGCGACGGCGGCATAGGTGCGCTGGAAGTAGGCGTCGGTCATCCCGGCGATATAGTCGCACACCACGCGATGGGGCGGGCGATGCTCGGTCTCGGCGCGGTAGTTCTCCGGCATCTGCTCCGGGTGCTCGACGAAGATCTGAAACAGTCCCGCGATGGCCGCCGAGGCCCGGCGCCGCTCCTCGACCAGAGCCGGCGAGGAGTACACGTGGCTGTGCAGGAACTGCTTGAGCTGCCGGTTGGTTTCCTGAGCCGTTTCCGTGAACGTGGCGATCCGCGCGGCGTGGGCCCGTACCTCTTCCACGCTCCCTGCGCCGGATTCCGAGGCCGCCCGCGCGGTCCCTTCAATCAGCCCGGAAACCAGCAGGTCGATCAGGCGGCGCAGCGCTTCCTGGAACTGCTCCCGGCTGGAAGCGCCTGGAAACTGCGTCTCCACCGCCTCCAGGATCGCGGCGTACTGGGGGACCGCGCCCGCCACCTGGGCAGCGCTCAACAGGCCGGCCGAGTAGGCGTCGTCCAAGTCGGCGGTGTTGTAGGCGATCTCGTCGGCCAGGTCGATCAACTGCGCTTCCAAGGGCGGCCGCAATCCGGGAAGGTACTCGTCCAGGGCCGGAATCTCGCCCGGCTGGAAGTCGCGCGAATGCTTGGCCATGCCCTCGCGGACTTCAAACGTGAGATTCAGCCCCGGAAAACGGGCGTACCGCTGCTCGAAGGTCTCCACGATCCGCAAGGCGTGGAGGTTGTGATCGAAGCGGTCGCCAAACCGGCGCATCTGCCGGTCCAGCTCCGACTCCCCGGCGTGGGCAAAGGGCGGATGGCCGATGTCGTGCGCCAGCGCGAGCGCTTCGGTGAGATCCTCGTCCAGTTGCAGGCAGGAGGCCGCCGTCCGGGCTATTTGCGAGACTTCAATCGTGTGGGTCAGGCGAGTGCGGAAATGGTCCGACAGGCCGGGAGTGAAGACCTGGGTCTTGGCCTCCAGTCGGCGGAAGGCCCGCGCATGGACCACGCGATCGCGATCCCGCTGGAAGGCGTTGCGATAGGGATGATCGGGCTCCGGATAGCGCCGCCCGAGACTGCGCGCCACGGGAAACCGCAGCGTGGCGAGCACTATTGCGGCAGTTCGGCGAGCAGCATGAGCGCGGTCTGGCTGACCGCGGGCCGCGCTCCCTTCAGCGGGTCCAGCAGTTTGCGCGCTTCGGCCGGCTTGCTGGAGGCCAGCGCGCGCGCCAGCGCCAGGGTCGCCGCTTCCTTGGAGACCAGCACGGTCGGATTGTCGATCACCGAACGCAGCAGCTTCTCCCCTTCGGCCGCGCGTCCCGTGGCGAAGCAGACCTGCGCCAGCGACACCTTGCCCAGCGATGCGTAGTCCTTGTCGCCTTGACTGACCACCAGCCGGAAGTACCGCTCGGCCTCGGTCAATTTACCCTGATCGGCCTCGATCGATCCCAGGTAGGAAGCGGCGATGGCCGCTTCATTCGAGCCGGAGTGCTTGGACAGGACCGCGTTGAAGCGCTTGACCGCCTCGGTGCGTTTGGCTTCGGCGGTCGCGTAAGGACTGGTTGGGCCGATCTCCGCCTCGTACAGTTGAATCGCGTCGCCCAGATCCTGCTGCCGCGTGGCATGCTGCTGGCTGCGGTAATACAAGACGCCGCCCACGATCAAGACCACCGCCAGCGCGGCCCCGGAGTAGATGCCAAGCTGCCGCTTATGCTCGCTGACGTATTCGAGGGAATGCTCGACTTCCTCGGCGAACTTGTCGGTCTTGAGTTCCTTACGGGTGATTCTGTCCACGACTTCTTATTCTAGCAGTCCTTGGTGGAATCCGCTCCGGCTCGGCCCGGTGTAGTCTATATAGATGCGTTTGCCATGGGTGACCCTGCTGCTGGTCCCGGGCCTTTTCGCGCAAGGCCTGGAGTATGTCAAGGCGAATTACACCAAGTACGAGTACCGCATCGCCATGAGAGACGGCAAGCGCCTGTTCACGTCGGTCTACACGCCCAAGGACTTCTCCAAGACGTATCCGATCCTGCTCAGCCGGACGCCGTACAGCGTCGCGCCCTACGGTGTGGACAAGTACAAGACGGATGTGGGCCCGTCGGTCGAGGCCGCCCGGGAGGGGTTCATCGTGGTCTACCAGGACGTGCGGGGGCGCTGGATGTCGGAGGGAGAGCACGTGAACATGCGGCCGCACCTGGCCGTCAAGCGGGGGCCTCAGGACATCGACGAGAGCACCGATACCTGGGACACCATCGACTGGCTGGTCAAGAACATCCCCAACAACAACGGGCGCGTGGGCACGTGGGGAATCTCCTATCCCGGCTTCTACACCGCCGCCGGAATGATCGACGCGCATCCCGCGCACAAGGCAGCCTCTCCGCAGGCCCCCATCGTCGACTGGTTCGTGGGCGACGACTTCCACCGCAACGGCGCGCTCTATCTGCCTCACGCCTTCAACTTCCTGGCGCGCTTCGGACGCCCGCGCCCGGAGCCCACCGAAAAGGGACCGCCCCAGTTTGAGCACGGCACTCCCGACGGATACAGGTTTTTCCTCAAGATGGGGGCGCTGGTGAACGCCAACGAGAAGTACTTCAAGAACGAGGTGGCCTTCTGGAACGAGATGATGAAGCACGGCGCGTACGACTCGTTCTGGCAGTCCCGGAACCTGCGCCCGCACATCCGGAACATCCGGCCGGCGGTCCTGACCGTGGGCGGCTGGTTCGACGCCGAGAACCTGTTCGGCGCGCTCCAGGTGTTCGAGGCCGGCGAGAAGTCCAGCGCCGGCAGCCCGAATCTGCTGGTGATGGGTCCCTGGCGGCACGGCGGCTGGTCTCGCGGCGACGGCGACCAGCTCGGCGACGTCCAGTTCAACGCCAAGACCAGCCTCTACTTCCGCGAAAAGATCGAGCTGCCGTTCTTCAACTGCCAGCTCAAAGACAAGTGCGAGGTGAAGCTGCCCAAAGCCTACGCCTTCGAAACCGGAACGAACGTGTGGCGGCAGCACGACGCCTGGCCTCCCAAGTCCGCGCAGCCGCGCGCGCTCTATTTGCGCCAGAACGGCAAGCTCTCCTTCCAGGAGCCCGGCGACGAAGGCTTCGACGAGTATCTCAGCGACCCGGCCAAGCCCGCGCCGTTCTCCGCGGCGATCGCCATCGGCATGACCACCGAACACATGTTAGACGACCAGCGCTTCGCCGCCACACGCCCCGACGTCCTGGTCTACGAGGGCGACGTGCTGGAGGAGGACCTGACCGTCGCCGGACCGCTCCGCCCCAGCCTCCAGGTGTCCACCACTGGAACGGACTCGGACTGGATCGTCAAACTGATCGACGTCTACCCCGACAACCTGGATGAGCCGGCCGCGCCGCAGGGCCAAGCCCAGGCGCCGGCGCAAGGGCAGGGCCAGGGACAGCGGCCGAACCCGCGCGTGGTGAAGCTGGGCGGTTTCCAGCAACTGGTCCGCGGCGAGGTCTTCCGCGGCAAGTTCCGCCGCAGCTTTGAGAAGCCCGAGCCGTTCGAGCCGGGCAAGCGCACGCTGGTCGAGTACACCATGAACGACATCTACCACACGTTTCGCCGCGGACATCGCCTGATGATCCAGATCCAGAGCGCGTGGTTCCCGCTGGTCGACCGGAATCCACAGAAGTTCATGGACATCTACACCGCCAAGGAATCCGACTTCCAGAAGGCCACCCAGCGCGTTTACCATTCGCGCGATGCGGCCTCTCTGGTGCGGATCCACGTGATGCCGTAGCCATGTCTTCTGTTGCAGAACGGCTGGACCGGAACCGTCTGGCGCTGCTCCTGGCATTCTCCGTTCTCTTTTTCTGGACGGTCACGAGGCGCGCGGCGGCCAAGCCCTTCTGGCACGACGAAATTTATACCATCCTGGTCTCGCGCTTACCTGGCTTCATGGCCATCTGGTCGGCCACGGCGGAAGGCATCGACTGCATGCCTCCGCTGAACGCGATGGCGACGCGCGCGGTCCACCTGCTTTTCGGGGAAGGACACGTCGTGACGCGGTTGCCCAGTATGGCCGGTGTCTGGCTGATGTGCGTGTGCGTGTTCTACTTTGTGCGCCTGCGATCCAACACGCTCTCGGCATTTCTGGCCATCCTGCTCACCCTGGCGACGCCAGCCCTCCGGTACTCTTACGAAGCCCGCGGCTACGGCTTGATGCTCGGCCTCTGCGGTGTGTCTTTGCTCTGCTGGCAATGCGCGGCCGAGGGCCGGCAGCGGAGATTGGCGCTGACCGGACTGGCCCTCAGCCTGGCTGCGAGCCTGGTGAATCACTACTACTCCGGCCTGGTGTTGGCGGCGATCGGGACCGCCGAGGTCGCGCGAACTCTGTTCCGCCGCCGCCTCGACGGGGGGATGTGGCTCGCCCTGTCGGCGCCCTTGTTGTCGGGGCTCATACTCTGGCCTCTGGTCCGGGGGGCGTTGGCCTACGCGCCGGCAACGACCTCGCGTCCGCAAGCCAGCGGCGTCGCGTTCTCGTACGTGTTCCTGCTCCAGCCGCTCCTGATACCCGCGGTAGCCGTGCTGATTCTCCTGGCGCTCCTCCAGCTTCGGCCGGGACAGAAGGACGCAGAGACTCCCCGCCGCGAGTCCGTGCCGGCGCACGAGATCGTGGCGCTCGTGATGCTTGCCGCGATTCCCCTGCTCGGCACGCTAGGGGCCATGGCCGCAGGGCTTCCCGGCGTCGAGCGCTACTGGATGCCCGCCGTAGTGGGCTTCGGCGTCCTCCTCGCTTGGAGCGCTGACCGCGCCTCGCTCGGCCGCCCCTGGGTGGGAACGATCCTGCTGCTGGTCCTCGGCGCGCGGTTTGTGGCCCAGGCCGCCGGGGCCGTCGGGCTTTCCGCTCAGAACCCGGACCCGCTGGCCGCCCACCGCCTGGTGCGCGGGGACAAACCCGTTCCCCTGGTTCTGGCCGATGCGGAACTGTTCCTGGAGTGGGTCTACTATTCGCCGGATTCCGTGTCTGGTCTGTACTATGTAAGCGATCCGGCCTGGGAACGCCGCTTGACGGGCGCCGATACAATCGATCGCAACCTAGAGATTCTGAGGCGCTACGTGCCTCTGACTGTGGTCAACTGGGAACCCTTTACCAGGGCCAACCGGCAGTTCAGCTTGTACAGGACCGACGTGCCGGCCTGGCTCATCCCCCGCCTCCTGGAACTCGGCGCGCGTCTGGAACTGGCCGATAAGGACCCAAATGGCGAACTCTATCGAGTCCGGCTGCCCTAGCCTCACGGTGGTCGTTCCGGCCTGGAATGAGCGCGAGAACCTGGAACGGCTTCTGCCCGCGCTGGGCCGTATCCTGCGGGAGAGCGGCGTGCAATCGGAGGTGGTGGTGGTCGACGGCGGTTCAATCGACGGATCGCGACAGGTGGTCGAGGCGGCGGGAGCGCGGTTCCTGGCGCAGCAGGAGAGGGGTTATGGCGGGGCCCTTCGCGCCGGTTTCGCCGCGGCTCAGGGAGAGTACGTGGTCACCATGGACGCCGACTGCTCTCACGACCCTGCCTTCATTCCTCAACTCTGGCGCCAGCGCGATCTGGCCGACGTGCTGGTCGCTTCCCGCTATGTGGCCGGCGGCGGGGCCGATATGAGCCTGTTTCGCAGAACGCTCAGCGGCATCCTGAATGGCTGGTTTCGCTGGATGTTCGCCGTGCCGGTCCGCGACCTCTCCAGCGGCTTCCGCCTCTACCGCCGGGAGCAGGTCCGCGGCCTGACGCTTCGCGCGGCCGACTTCGATGTTCTTGAAGAGATCCTGGTGCAGCTTCACATCCGCGGATTCCGCATTCTCGAGCTGCCCTACCGCTACCAGCGCCGCCAGGTGGGCAAGTCCAAGGCGCGGCTGCTGGCTTTCGGCTGGGCCTACCTGAAGACTGTCCAGCGCCTGCGGCGGCTACAAGCGGTGGCTAGAACCGCTTGCTGACGCGCGCGGCTCCGTGTCATGGAGCCGGTCTTTGTGTGACCCAGGTCACAGACGCTCGGTCACAGCCCCTTACAATGGGGAAAGATGCGTGGATTCCTACTCCAACTTCTGTGCGCGGCGGTCCTGCCGGCCCAAACCGCTGTCAGCCTGGAAGGCTCCTTTGTCCTCCCCTTGGAGGACCCCTCCATCCAGTACGAAACCGCCGTCCTCAGCGATCCCGCGAGTCTGCTCCAGCGCCGTATAGACAAAGGCCAAGCCCGCCTCGAATACCGCGACAAACACGGCTATCTGATCTCCCTGCTGCGCCAGCTCCATGTGCCGGTCTCCTCGCAGGTGCTGGTCTTTTCCAAGACCAGCTTCCAGCTCAACCGCATCTCCCCGCAGGCCCCGCGAGCCTTGTACTTTAGCGACGACGTGTACGTGGGCTGGGTCCAGGATGGCGATGTGATGGAGGTCTCCTCGGTCGATCCCCATCAGGGCGCCATCTTCTATACCGTCGATCAGCGCAACTCCGCCCGGACGGAATTCAAACGCCGCGAGGAGTGCCTGCAATGCCACGCCTCCCCCAAGACTCTGGGCGTCCCCGGCCACCTGGTCCGCTCAGTCTACGCCGGACCCGACGGTTTCCCCTTTTTCCAGGCCGGTTCGTTTAACACCGATCACCGCAGCCCGTTCAAGGAGCGCTGGGGAGGCTGGTATGTCACCGGCCTTCACGGTCCGCAGCGGCACATGGGGAACATCGTCGCCACGGACCGGGATCATCCCGACCGGCTCGATCTCAACGCCGGCGCCAATCTGACCAGCCTGAAGGGCAAGGTTGACACCGAACCCTACCTGTCGCCGCACAGCGACATCGTGGCCCTGATGGTGCTCGAACATCAGACCCGCATGCACAACCTGATGACCCGGGTAAGTTACGAAACGCGCCTCGCGCTGAGCCAGCAGGAAGCGATGAATCGCGCCCTGGGCCGCCCGCTGGAGGAGTGGTCCGATTCCACCCGGCGGCGCGTTTACGGCTCCGCGGAAGTGCTGCTCAAGTACCTGCTGTTCACCGACGAGGCCCCGCTCGAAGCTCCCGTCAAAGGCGTCTCAGCCTTCCAGGCTGAATTCGCCCAGCGCGGGCCCTCGGATCGCTCGGGACGCTCACTGAGGCAGTTCGACCTGAAGACCCGCCTCTTCCGCTACCCTTGCAGTTTCCTGATCTACTCGGCCGCCTTCGACGCGCTGCCCGGCACGGTGAAGGATTACCTGTATCGGCGACTGTGGGAGATCCTGAGCGGCAAGGATCAAACCGCGGCCTACGCCACGCTGTCCCGCGGCGACCGCGAGGCGGTGCTGGCCGTCCTTCTCGAAACCAAGCAGGGCCTGCCGGCGTACTGGAAGCCGTAAGCCCCGCTTGCCCTCCGCGCCCAGTTCGTCTATCATCAACAACTGGCCTTGGAGGGCATATGTGGGTTCGAAAGTTTCAGCGTGACCGGACGAAGGGCGTGGATTCCCCCATGCCCACGCAAGTAGTTTCCAACGAAGAGTTCATTCCCCGCCAGCAGACCGAGCGGCAAAAGCAGGTCGAGCATTTGATCGGGGAGATGAGCGAGAACAACGCCCGCAAGCTGGGCCTGGACCGCCGCGCGTTCATGGCCTCATCGATGGGTCTGGCGACCTGTTTCCTGGCCTCAAACCAGGTTCACGGCAAGGCCTTTGACGTCGACGACGCCGAAGCATTCGAGCCTGCCGCCACCGAGGAGAAGTTCCCCAAGGGCGAGTACTTCGTGATGGATGTTCAGGCGCACTTCACCAACGGCGTGCCCTTGCAGTTCCGCTCCATGGAGTTCGTCAAGAACATGGGGTTCCAGCTCAAGGACGACGTGGAATCCTATGGCTTCAAGAACTTCGTCAAAGAGATGTTCTTCGACAGCGAGACCGACATGCTGATCATCTCCGGCGTGCCGGGGCGCGAAGTTCAGAAGAGCGCCGACGGCACGGTGCTGGAAGGCCGCGCCCGCGCCGGCGGCATCCTGCCGAGCTGGCTTATGTCCCAGGCCAAGAAGGAGATCAACGATCTGGCCGGCTCCACGCGCGCGCTGTGTCAGGGCAATCTCGCGCCCAACCACTATTGGAACAAACAGACCGACTCGATTGATAAGGCCGCGACCCTCGAGCAGATGGAGCGCGAGGTCAAGATGTACGGCATCGACTCCTGGAAGTGGTACTGCCACACCGATCCGGGCCGCACCGGCAAGGGCTTCCAGTGCGACGACGACAACGCCTTCTGGTTCTACGAGCAGTCGCGCAAGATCGGGATCAAGCTGGTGAGCGTCCACAAGGGCTACTCCTACCAGTCGCGCACTCTCGGCCACCTGGCCAACCCCAAGGACATCGAGAAGGCCGCGCTGAAGAACCCCGACTTCAACTTCGTGGTCTACCATTCGGCCATCAAGCACGGGCCCAACGAGCCGGACTACAAGACCTCCAACCAGTACGACCCGGTCACGGGCGACTTCCTCTGGCACAGCATCCTGATGGACATCAAGAAGCGGAACCCGCGGATCACCAACGTCTATCCGGAGATCGGCAGCTTCTTCGCGCCGCTGGCCATCAGCGACCCCGTCCTGGCCATGCACGGTATGGGCAAGAACATCAAGCACTACGGCTCCGATCACGTGATCTGGGGCACCGACTGCCTGTGGTGGGGCTCGCCGCAATGGTGCATCGACGCCTTCAAGCGCTTTCAGATCAGCGACGAGATGTGCGAGAAATTCGGCTACCAGAAGATCTCCAAGGAAGACAAGGCCAGGATCTTCGGCCTCAACGCCGCGGGGCTCTACAAGGTCGACTTGAAGAAGAAGCGCAATCCGCTGCCCGCCGACGCGTTGTCGCGCCTGAAGACCGCCTATCTGGACGGCGGCGGGCAGCGCACCAATTCCGCGTTCGGATGGGTGCGGGCCGACGATTAGCAGCAGAGGAAGGCAAGGCGGTTGGAAGGAACGCAAAAAGGCAAAAGGCAAAAGGAATGAGGAAGTTTGCTTTTTATAAATGGAGCTTACCTAATCCCTTTTGCCTTTTGATTTTTGCCTTTTGCCTTTTGCCTTTTTGTCTTGCCGCCCAAACGGCTCCGTCGCGCTTCCACCACCTCCACTTGAACGCCACCGACCCGGCCGCGGCTGTCGACTTTTACACTGGGAAGTTTGACTGCGAGAAAGCGACGTACGAGGGGCGGACGGCGGTCTGGGCGCAAAAGTCTTTTCTGCTATTTAACAAAGTCGCGGCTGCGCCGCCGGCGGAGGTGATCTCGGCCATCTGGCACTTCGGCTGGGGCGCCGAGAATATGAAGGAGACCTACCAGAAGCAGCTCGACATGGGCACCCGTTTCTCCACGCCCATCACCGAGCTGTTTCCCAACTTTTTCTTTGCCTACGTCGACGGCCCGGACCGCGCCATCATCGAGCTCAATACCGCGCAACATCATCACTTCGGCCACCTGCATCTGTTGAGCGCCGACGCGGTTTCGGCGGGCGAATGGTACGTCAAGCACTTCGGCGCCACCTGGCGGGGAAACCGGGTCCCTTCGCGCCAGCCCAGCTTCATCCGCAATTTCCAGACCGGGCCCAACGCTTCCCTGATGATGGACAACGTCAACATCATCATCTTCCCGATCGAATACGCCCGCCAGGCCTTCCCGGAGTGGAAGGACCGCACGGCGTTCGCGACGCCGCAAGGCCGGGTGGTCGACCATGTGGCCTTCAGCGTGGACAATCTGGCCGTCTCCGTGGAAGCCTTGAGGAAAGAAGGCGTGAAAATTCTGGAAAAGGCGGCTGGGCGCGCTCTCATCGAGGGCCCGGACAACATCCGCATCGAGCTCGTCGAAGGCCACGCCCGCAAGGAATGACGCCGCTCCTCCTTTTCCTGGCCCAGTTGGATCCCGCCGCCTGGGGAGGAAACCACGCGGGCAAGCCCATTCCGGAATACGTCACCGGCGACCAATGCCTGTTCTGCCATCGCAACGACATCGGGCCCACTTGGGGGAAGAATCCGCACAACCTCACCGTGCGCGAAAGCAAAGACGACGAATTCCTCCTGGGCAGCCGGAAGCACACACGGCGGCTCAAGAAGGATGGCTACTGCAAGTTCGCGCTCCTCACCGGCGCGGAGTGGGACAAGAAACGCTTTGGCGACCGGTGTGCGGGCTGCCACACGACGGCCGTGGATTCCGCCGCGCGCACCTTTTCGGCCTATGCCCTCGATTGCTATACCTGCCACGGCGACGTTGATCTCAACCACGGCTCGAACACCTCGCTGATCTGGCTCTCCAAGAAACGGCGGGACGACGCCCGGGCCGTGACATCGATCTGCGCGCAGTGCCATCTTCGCGGCGGGAGATCCCGGTCCACCGGCCTTCCTTACCCCAACAACTTCGTCGCCGGAGACAACTTGTTCCAGGATTTCCAGGTTGACTTCGCCCTGGCCGCCGCCGAAACCCTGAACGCAGGCGACCGCCATGTGTACCGGAACGTGCGCGACGTGGTGATTGAGGGCGGCACGGTCACCTGCCTGAACTGCCATCGGGTCCATGCCGTCTCCAGTGAAAAACACCGCCGGGCCCTGACCGGTCCGGCATGCCTGGACTGCCACAACGCTCAAGGCCCGAAGAAGGTCACCCAGCCCTATACAGTTCACAGCCAGACTTGCGACTATTGAATTTGAGGCTCTTATCGTGAAACTCAGAATCGGATTCGCCGGAGCCGGCTTCATCGCCGGAGTTCATCGCACCAACCTCGCTCAGGACGATCGCGTCGACGTCACCGCCGTGTATGACGTCGACCCCGCGCGCGCCACAGGCGCGGCCAGCTTCGAGGAAATGCTGGACAAGTCGGACGCAGTCTACATCACCGCGCCCAACACGCTGCACGCCGATCTGGCCGTGCGCGCGCTCCAGGCCGGCAAGCACGTCTTCTGCGAGAAGCCGATGGCGACCACCCTCGACGACGCCCGCCGGATCCTGGACGCCGCCCAGTCCTCCAACCGGGTGTTTCAGGTCGGATTCAACCGGCGTTTTTCCAAGGTGTACGCCAAGGTGAAGCAACTGCTCGCCGGGCATCCGCCGCACACCGCCCACATCAAAATGAACCGCGGGGAGCTGCTCAAGCCCGTCTGGACCGGCGACGAAAAGGTCACCGGCGGCTTTCTCTTCGAGACCCCCATCCACATGTTCGACATGATGCGCTTCCAGTTCGGCGAGGTGGTTTCACTGGACGCCCGCCTCGGCCGCGTGAACGACTTTTCCATCCTGGTCGAGTTCTCCAGCGGCATGCACGCCACCTTCGTCACTTCGGCCGACGCCAGTTGGTTCTTCCCGTTCGAGCGCCTGGAAGTTTTCGGAGAGTATTCCACTATCGAGACGGGAGAAATGGAAACGCTCAGCTACCGCCTGGGCCTGGAGGCCGAAACCACCACAGAGGACTTCCGCGCCCTGCCCATGGAAGAGCGCTGGGGCTTCCGCGAGGGGGACAGGCTGTTCGTCGACGCCATCCTCAACGGCCAGGCGCCCGCGGTGACGGCCTTCGACGGATACCGCTCGGTAGTGCTGGCCCTGGCCTGCTATCAAAGCGCGGCCGAGAAGCGGCGGATCGCGGTCTAGCCTCGCTCAACGCGCGAAGATCTTTTGCAACTCCTCCGGGCTGCGCGTCCGGGTCAGAGCCAGCATCAGCAGCACTCGGGCTTTTTGCGGGCTGAGATTGTCCGCCAGGACACATCCGGCCGACCGCAAGTCGATCGCGCCCCCTTTGCCGGCGTAGAGCGGAATCACCCGGCCCGTGTACACGCGCGTGCTGATCACCACCGCGACCCCTCGCCGGAGCGCCTCCAGGATCGCATCATGCATGGCCGCATTGACATGGCCCAAGCCCGTCCCGGCGATCACCAGGCCGTCCGGCGGCGCCTCCTCTCGCAGTAGGGCACGGATCAGCCGCCCGTCCGCCCCCGCGTAATGCGCGACGATCTCGACGCGCCCCAGCTTGGTCTCCGGTCCGGCCGGGATCGTCTGGCGCCGCAGCGGCGCCCGGTAGAATCGCACCGCCTCCAGGTCGGCCACGCCCAGCGCCCCGAACTCCAGGCTCTTGAAGGTCTCCATCTCGACCGTGTTGGTCTTGGTCACTTCGCGGGCGGCGTTAATCTGGCCGTTCATGACCACCATCACGCCCTTGCCGGCGGCTTCCGGAGAAATCGCCACCCGGATGGCGTTGAGCAGATTCCGCGGACCGTCCGAATCCGGGTATGACGGGGCCCGCTGCGCTCCCACCACCACCACGGGCTTCTGGCCGGTCACGGTCAGGTCCAGGAAGTAGGCCGTTTCCTCCAGCGTGTCGGTGCCGTGCGTGATCACGACGCCCGCCACCTCCTCGTGGGACAGCGCCTCGTTGGCCCGCGCCGCCAGCTTCAGCCAGATCTCGGGCGTCATCTGCGAGCTGCTGATATTGACGATCTGCTCCACGTCGACGCGTGCGATCTTCATGATCTCGGGCACGGCCTCCACCAGTTGGGCTCCGGTCAGCGCCGGCGCCAGACCTCCCTTCGCGGCATCGAACCGGCTGGCGATGGTGCCGCCCGTCGAGAGAATCCGGACTTGGGGCAATACGCCGGCAGCATTCATGGAGATTACCGTCAGCAGGGGGAGCAGTCGTCGCATGCGCACTCCTCTTACGTGGGCTCGCCGTCCTCGAGGAGCATCTCGAGGACCTCTGTGAGATTCTTACTTAGTTCGTCCAGACTCTCGGCTTGCGCCGGGGAAGCCCACGGCCGTGAATGTCTTCATATGAGGCCGGCCCTCCTTGCGCCGACCGTTAGTGCGCATCGGCGATGATTGTGAGATTCTGAGTCCAGGCCTATGGCCGAGAACAAGACCAAAGCCACCGATCAAAGCGCCGTCAAGTTCCTCGACACCGTCCAGGATCCCCAGCGCCGCCAGGATTGTTTCACCGTCCTGGAGATGATGAAGAAAGCCACGCGCTCCGAGCCCAAGATGTGGGGCCCGAATATCGTCGGCTTCGGAACCTATCGCTGCAAGTACGAAAGCGGACGCGAGCTCGATTGGTTCCTCACCGGCTTCTCGCCGCGCAAGCAGAACCTGACTCTCTACATCATGGGCGGCCTCGATCCGCACGCCGGGCTTCTGAAGAAGCTCGGGAAGTTCAAGACCGGCAAGGCGTGTCTCTACCTCAACGGTCTGAAGGACATCGATCTGGCCACGCTTCGCAAGCTCATCGGCCAGTCCATCAAACTGGTGCGCAAATGAGCGCCGTTTACTTCCACTCCCAGGTCTTCGCCTGGGTGGTCCCGTCCGCGGCGACGTCGTATTCGAAGACTCCGCCCACCGTGTTCAGCCGCGCCAGTTTCTGCGACGCCGTGCGGAAGTACAGCATCCCCCGATAGCTCACCGCGCCGCCCGCCTTGAGCTGTCCCAGCCCCGAGCCATGCCACGCCACCATTTCACCATCGGCGGTGAGGTACGCTCCGTCTCCTTCGCCGTACAGCGTGCCGTCGGGCCGGACCTCGGACCAGTAAGTCCCGAACCCCGAATAATCGACGCCGAGAATCTTACCGCCGTCTTCGAACGACACCTCCACCTTGAGCGGGTTGGATGAGAGAGTCCTTCTTACGATGCGCTTCCCGCGACCTTCAGCGATCCATTCACCGAGCATTCCATGCCTCCTCGTTGAGATAGGCTCAGTTGAGCGCCTATCAAGGCTATC
>JACOSH010000358.1 GCA_016178945.1 Acidobacteriota bacterium | reverse complement strand
GAACTTGAGGGCGTTCGAGAGCAGGTTGACGTAAACGCGCAGGAGGAGAGCCGGATCGGCCTCGCAGGGCGGCAAGTCGCCGACCTGGATCTCGACGCGCCGTCAGTTGATTTCGGTGTGGAGTTCCCTCAGCGCCTGGCGTACCAGCTCGCCCGGCAGCACTCGCCGTTTGTCCAGCGCCGCCCGGCCGAGACGCGAGAAGGCCAGCAGATCCTCAATCAGCCGTCCCATCTGTTGCGCGTCCTCGCGGACCAGGTTCAGGTATCGCTGCGCTTCGGCCGGGAGCTGACCGGCAAAGTCTTCCAGCAGGATGCGGGAAAACCCGTCGATCGATCGCAGCGGGGCGCGCAGATCGTGGGACACCGAATAGGCGAAGGCCTCCAGCTCCCGGATGCTCGCCTGGAGCTCGGCGGTCCGCTCCGCCACTCGCCGTTCCAGCTCTTCATTGAGTTTGCGAGCCTTTTCTTCGGCGTGTTTGCCCTCGATGATCTCGCCGATCAGGCGAGCCGCCGTTTGAAGGCGCCTTTTGGCCAGATCGACGATGAAGGAAGGCCGGGACTGGTAGGACTGGCCGTGCTGCTGAAGCTCCTCCACGGCCACGTCGTAGCGCCCGGCCAGTTCCTGAAGCTGCCGCGGGTCTTTGGGAGGATCGCCGTAGCCAAAATTGATGCTGCCCACGATTTTCTCTCCCGCCCGGATCGGCACCGCATACAAGCGAATCCCGCCCTGGCAGGCGATGTCCACCGGTTGGCCGGATTCCATTGACGGCCGGGAAGCCTCGTTCCAGCAGGACTCGTGGCAGAGCCACCTACCGGAATCCAGCGCTTGGCGGCTATCGCTCGTGCCGCACAACCGGTGGGAAGCCGCGTCCATGAACCGGCACCAGCCCGAGCTGAAGATACCCAGCGCATAGTCGCCGTTCTTCTCGTAGACGGCGGCGGAGGTCCCCAGCAGGTCGAGGTAGTCGTCCACGATTTCCCGCAGGATGCCCTGCGGTATGGCGCCCGCCACCACGCGGCTCGTATTCAGTTGCACCAGGTCGCCGTAAGGCTGCTCGTAGCTCTGGTTTTCGACCCTCTGGCCGAGAAGCCACTCGATGGTCTTCAGTTCCTCGTCGCGAGTTCGTTGTGTCATGCGAAGACGCCTAACAGCAGCACCGCTTGCTTACGCGCGCGGCTCTGTAACTTCATTCGTTGCAGCACGAAGCGTGCAGAGCCGCGACCGTGAGGGAGCGGTTGCCGATATTTTTCAACATCTTCCAAGGGCTGCAAGTCCACCATGCCATGGAAGGAAAACACGGGCCATCGGCTGGAGTCTGATTCACTTGTAGTAAGCTGGGAGGTTAAGCTGTCGGTGTTTGTCCTACAGGAGATGGCGGACACATGGTGAGAATCCTGGTCGTCGACGATCACCCCATCGTCCGCCGCGGTTTTGTGGGCATGCTGGCCGAAGAATTCCCGGCGGCTCACATAGGCGAGGCCGGCGACGCCGGCACAGCCCTGGAGAGCGTCCACAAGGAAAACTGGGATCTGGTGGTCCTGGACATCAGTCTGCCCGGCCGGAGCGGATTGGACGTGCTCCGCGAGATCAAGGCCGCGCGCCCGCACACCCCACTGCTGGTCCTCAGCATGCACCCGGAGGAGCAGTTTGCCGTTCGCGCCTTCAAGGCCGGCGCGGCCGGATATCTGACCAAGGACGCCGCTTCCCTGGCGCTGGTGGAGGCGGTGCGAAAGATTCTGAAGGGGGGCAAGTACATCACTCCCTCCCTGGCCGAGAAACTGGCCACCGACCTGGGAGCCGGCGGCTCCGGCCCGCCCCACGAAGCCCTGTCGGACCGGGAGTACGAGGTGCTCCGGCTGATCGCCTCCGGCAGGACCGTGGGCCAGATCGCCGAGCAGCTCCGTCTCAGCGTCAAGACCATCAGCACCTATCGTGCGCGGCTGTTGGAAAAGATGCGCATGAAGACCAACGCCGAGCTCACGCATTACGCCATCAGCAACAAACTGGTCGAGTGAGTCCCGCGGGCCGCCCCTGTCAGACAAACACCTACACGCAATCCAGACATTCACCACTTTTCGAGCTGGCGCCACGCCTGTATTCTTGCTATGTGGCCGGATCAGTGAGCTCCATGACCGTACTGCTAGCCGACGACTCGCCGGTCCTGGTGAGCGCGCTGAAAGGCCTCCTGTCGGACATCGAAGGGGTTGAAGTCATCGGCCAGGCCGGGACCGTGAGCGAGGCAATCGCCAAGATCGGAAATCTCCAGCCCGATGTCGTCATCCTCGACATGCTGATGCCCGGAGGAACGGGCCTCGATGTGCTGTCGGCGATCAAGAAGACGGAGCCGGCGCCGGTCATTATCATGCTGACCAACTACTCCTACGGCCAAGTCCGCGATCGATGCCTGCGCGCCGGCGCGGATGCGTTTTTCGACAAGTGGCATCCTCAGGCTGTTGGAGGTTTGAAATGATCGACCCAAGGACCACCACCGAGGAGCACTTTCGCCAGGCCCACAAAACCCTGCAGGCGGTGATCGACGCCGCGCCCGCCGGCATCTATACTCTCGGACTCGACGGGCGGGTGGAGAGCTGGAGCCTGTCGGCCGAGCGCCTGTTCGGTTGGACAGAGGATGAAGTCCTGGGCCGGGAGCTGCCCACCGTTCCGGACGCCAAAGGAGAAACGCGCGCCCAGGGCGAAACGCGCTGCCTGCGGAAGGATGGCGCCGTGATCGATGTGGCCGCCTCCACCTCCGCCTTGCGCGATTCCAACGGCGTCGTCACCAGTATCGTCGTGGTGGCCACCGATGTCACCGAGCAGCGCCGCCTGGAGCGCGAGCTTGTCCAGGCGCGCCAAAAGGAGGCCGTGGGGCGGCTGGCCGGCGGAGTCGCGCACGACTTCAACAATCTCCTCACCATCATATCCGGCTATAGCCAGCTCCTGCTGTGCCGGCTGCCATCCGATGACGACGCGCGCGCCGCGGTGGAGGCGATCGCCAACGCCGCCGATCGCGCCGCGGCTCTCACCAAGCAATTCCTGGCCCTCAGCCGCCGCCGGGTCGCCCAGCCCCCGGTTGTGGATCGGCAGAGTCCATCGCCTGGCGGCATGGAAACCATTCTTCTGGTGGAAGACGACACCGGTGTGCGACGGTGGCTGGCGGGAGTCCTGGAGCAGGAGGGCTATACGGTGGTGGAGGCGGTCAACGGCCGGGAGGCCCTGACGCTTTCCGCGAGCTCCGCTGCGCCCATCCACCTCCTGATCACCGGCCTGGAGATACCTGGGGAGATAAGCGGCGGCGATCCGGGCGCGAAGCTGACACCGATGAAGGTCCTCTACACGTGCGGCGAAGACGCCCTGGGCCAAGGCGGCGCGTTGCGCCCGGGCCTTGCCTCCCTGGCCAAGCCCTTTACTGCTGGCGCTCTGGCTCGCAAGGTTCGCGAGGTGCTCAATGGAGAGGGGCCCGCTCCCGCCTCGGGAGGAACCGCATGACCGTCTTTCTGGCCGACGACTCCCAGGTCTTGCTGAGAGCGCTGAAGTCCTACCTGTCCGAAATCGCGGGACTCCTAATCGTGGGCGACGCCGGCACGGTGCAGGATGCGATCGCCGGCGTTCGCCGGCTCCAGCCGGATGTCGTCATCCTCGATTTTGCGATGCCCGGCGGCACTGGCCTCGACGTACTGGCTACAATCAAGAAGGCGGACCCGGCGCCCGTTGTCATCATGTTGACGAATCATGCGAATCCGTTGATTCGCGCCCGGTGCTTGCAGGCCGGCGCAGACGCGTTTTTCGACAAGTCGACCCAGTTTCAAGAAGTAACCGCCATGCTCACGGCCTGAGGCTGGAGCGGGCGGGGGCCTCGGTCTATGGGGGACCACGTCCTGACAACCGCGCGGATCCTGATCCTGCACGCTCAGGAGGCGGAAGTCCGCCTTCTGGATCAAATGCTGCGCGCGGCCGGCTTCAGCCAGGTTATCGGGACCATTGACCCCGCTTTCCTCGATCACTTTCACGGCCAGCCTCCGGACCTGGTTCTCCTCGGCCTGCCACCCGGGGACAGCCTGGCGCTCCTCAAGCGTCTCGCGCCTCCTCGGGACGTCCCTGTCTTGATCCTCACCGGCGGCGCGGCGGCGGAGTGGAAGCAGCAGGCTTTGGCTCTGGGCGCCGCGGATTTCCTGGCCCTGCCGCCCGACCCCCGTGAAGTCCTGGCGCGCGTCCGCTCTCTGCTCGAGCTTCGCTTCCTGCGCCGCGAAATCGCCGCCCACGACCAGGCCGTCCAATACCAGACCCTCTTCGACAACAACCCGCTCCCCATGTGGCTGTTTGACCCGGAGACGCTGGCCTTCGCCGCCGTAAACCAGGCGGCCATCCGCCACTACGGCTATTCGCGAGACGAGTTCCAGAGTCTGACGCTGGCGGACATCGTGCCTCCCGAAGACGTCCCCGCCCTGCGGGCAGCGGTTCGGCGTCCTCGCGGCCGGGCCGTCAGTTTTGGGCCGGTCCGGCACCGCAAGAAGGATGGCAGCCTCCTCCAGGTGGACATCACGTCGCTGAATGTGGAATTCGGCAACCGGCCGGTCCGGCTGGCCGCGCTGGAGGACGTCACCGAACGGTGGCGGATCGGGCTGGAGTTGCAGGAAAAGACCGCCCGGCTGCGGGAACTGGCCCATGCCCTGGATTTGGCTCAAGTGGTGGTGCGCGGACTGGACGGCACGATTCGGCTATGGAGCCTCGGCGCGGAACGGCTATATGGTTGGACGGCGCGGGAAGCGCTGGGGAAGGTCACCCATCAGCTCTTCCGCACGGAATTTCCGGAACCTCTCGAAAGGATCGACCGGGAGTTGCTCGCCCAAGGTCATTGGGAGGGCGACCTGAAACACATCCGGCGCGACTGGAGCGTGGTGTGGGTGGCCAGCCACTGGTCGCTTCATCGCGATTCGGTTATCGAGGTGAACACCGCCATCACCGGTCGCAAGCGCGCCGAGGAACAGCTCCTTCGGGAAAAGCGGTTCACGGAGATGATCGTGAACAGCAGCTTCGACGGCATCGTGGCCGTTGACCGGGAGCTTCGCTGCACCCTGATGAATCCCGCCATGGAGCGGATCCTCGGCCAGCCCAAGGAGCAGTGCCTGGGCGCGCGCGCTTCCGACCTGATGCCGGCCCTGGTGGAAAGCGGCCAGGCGGAGAGAATCCTGGCCCGTCTCGAGGGCGGCCCGGACGCCGGCGATGAGCAGCCCTTCCAGATCCCGCTGACCGGCCGGCAAGCGTGGATCGAAGCCCGCCGCGCGGCGTTGCGCGACGAATCCGGCGAAATCATCGGCCTGATCAGCTTCGTCCGCGACGTCACCGGGCGCATGCTGGCCCACGACAAGCTGCGAGAGGACCAGCAGCGCCTCGAGCTGGTCATTCAGGCCTCGAACATTGCTTTCGCCGACCTTGACCTGGCGACCAACCAGGCGTACTTCTCGCCGGAGTCCAGGGAGCGGCTCGGGTTGGAGGCGCGCGACTCGTCCGCCATGCTCGCCGAGTGGCAAAGCCGGCTTCACCCCGAAGACTTCAAGCGGCTAACGGACGCCTTCAACGCCTACTTCGCGAATCCTTCCGGAGTCCTGGAGAACGAATACCGGCTGCGCCACAAGGATGGCTCGTACCGCTGGTGGTTACGTCGCGTGACCGCGCTTTGCGGCGAGGACGGAAAGCCCTGTCGCCTGCTCTCCTCGCACTTGGATATCACCGGGCGCAAGCAGGCCGAACAAGAGCTGCGCGAAAGCCAGGAGCGCCTGTCACTGGCCGTCCAGGCCTCCAGGATCGGTTTCTGGGACTGGAACGTTCAGACCAACGAAGTCTATTTCTCGCCGGAGTACAAGGGTCAGCTCGGTTACGCCGATCACGAGTTCCCCAACCGTCTCGAAGAGGCCGAATCCCGCGTTTACCCCGGAGACCGCGGTCGGCTCGTTTCCACCACCAAAGCCTACCTCCAGCACCCCGGGCCAAACTACCAGGTCGAATTCCGGATGCGGCATCGGGACGGCTCGTATCGCTGGATGCAGACTGGCGCCACGCTGCTCCGCGACGCGCAAGGAAAGCCCCACCGAATGCTCGGCTCGCACCTGGACATCACGGAGCGTAAGCTCGCCGAGGAGCAGTTGCGCGAGCTGGCTGGAAGGCTCCAGGCCGCCCGCGAAGAACAACGAGCCCTCATTGCGCGCGAGTTGCACGATGAGCTCGGCCAGCTCCTGACCGCCGTCAAGATGGACGTCGCCCGGCTGGCGCAACGCCTGCCGCCTGGCGCCGCGGGTTCTCGGAAGAACACGCAGCTCACCCTGGATTTGGTCGATACCACCATCCAGGCGGTGCGGAACATCTCCACCGGGCTGCGCCCTGGAGTCCTGGATCTGGGGCTGGCCGCCGCGTTGGAGTGGCAGGCGCAAGAGTTTGCCGCCCGTACTGGAATCTCCTGCCGCCTGGAATTGCCCGCCCAGGAGGTGGATCTGGCGCCGGACCGGTCCACCGCCCTGTTCCGCATCTTCCAGGAGACCCTCGCGAACATCGCCGGCCATTCCGGCGCGGTGCAGGTCGAGGCCCGGCTGGAATTGCGGGACGGGGAGATCCTGCTGGAAGTCCGGGACGACGGCAAAGGCATTCCGAAGGAGGCCCTTGAGAGCCGCAAGTCCCTGGGAATCCTGGGGATGCGCGAACGCGCCCTGCTCCTGGGCGGCGAGTTCAGCATTGAACGACAGCCGGACCGGGGCACGCTGGTTCGCACCCGCATTCCCTTGCGCCCAGGAGCCAGCCGCGAATGAGACCGGACCAGGACCTCAAGTCCGCTCGAATCCTCATCGCGCGAGACGCGAATACGGACCTCCGTCCCCTCGATCGGATTCTACGCTCCGCCGGCTATCGCAACCTCGGCGAGCAGCCGCCGGACCTCCTGATTGTGGCCGGCGGCGCCCCGGTTCCGCCACACGACAGGGAGGTTCCCGTCCTGATCTGCGGCGCTGGCGGCGCGGACGCCGGCGCGTCCGATTTCCTGTCCCTGCCGCCGGATCCACCTGAGCTCCTGGCGAGGGTCGGCAACCTGCTGGAGCTCCGCTTCCTGCGCCGCGATCTCGCCCGGCGCGGACAGGCCGCGTCCGCCCTCCAAGCCCTGGCCGAGCCATACCGGAGCCTGTTCGAGAACGCTCCCCTCCCCGAGTGGGTGCTGGACGAGGAAACTCTCGCCTTCCTGGCCGTGAACCAAGCGGCCATTCAACATTACGGCTACTCCCGGGAAGAGTTTCTGCGCCTGACCCTTCTCGATATCCAGCACCCCGATTCTTCCGGAAAGCCGGCCTCGCTCGGGCCGCTCCGGCACCGCGCGAAGGATGGAACGACGTTCGACGTGGAGATCGCGTCCCTGGCCGTGACTTTCGATCGCCGGCCGGCGCGACTGAGTGTCGTGCGCGACATCACCGATCGGCTCCGCACCGGGCGAGAGTTGGCCAAAACCAGCGCCCGCCTGGAGGAGGCGGCCCAGGCCCTGGAGATGACTCAGGCGATCGTGCGCCGTCCGGATGGCGCAATCCTGTTCTGGGCCCGTCGCGCCGCGCGACTGTACGGCTGGTCCGCCGAGGAAGCCCTAGGGAAGATCTCGCATCAGCTCCTGCGCCCGGAGTTTCCCCAATCTCTCGAAGAGATCGACCGCGACTTGCTCAGCCTCGGCCACTGGCAGGGCGAGGTCAAGCAGGTCCGGCGCGATGGGAGCGTGATCTGGGTGTCGAGCCACTGGTCGTTGCGGCCCGGCGAGCCGTTGTTGGTTCTCGAGGTCAACAACGACATCACCGCTCGCAAGCGGGCCGAGGAGCGGATTGCCCAGGAGAAAAAGTTCGCGGAATTGGTCGTGAACACCGCCTTCGACGGCATTCTGACCTGCGATCTGGAGGGCCGCGTCACGCTGTGGAATCCCGCCATGGAGCAGATTTCCGGCTTTTCCAGGGAACAATGCCTGGGTAAAAACATCTTCGACCTGTTCCCGTTCTTGAAGGAGACCGGCCAGGAGGAGTGCGTCCAGGAGGTCCTCGGAGGACGTACGGTCACGGTCCAGGACATTCCCTTCCGAGTGCCGGAGACCGGCAAGGAAGGTTTTTGCGAGGGCCTCTATTCGCCCTTGCGGGAGGAATCGGGTAATGTCGCCGGCTTCCTGTGCTGCGTGCGGGATGTGACTGGGCTTAAGCGGGCCGGCGACGAGCTGCGCGAGCAGCGGCAGCGTCTGGAGCTGGCCCTGCACGCCTCCAGGATCGGTCTGATCGACATGGACCTGCGCACCGGCCAGGTTTACTTCTCGCCGGAATACCAGGTCCGTCTGGGCATTGAAACACACCAGGGCAGCGAGGCGGAGTGGCGAAGCAGGGTGCATCCCGAGGACCGCGACCGCCAGGAGTCCGCCGGCCGCGCCTACATCGCGAATCCCGCAGGGGTCTATGAGAACGAATACCGGCTGCGCTTTGCGGACGGCGTGTACCATTGGATACTGGCGCGCGGGGTAGCACTCCGCGACGCGGACGGAAAACCGTACCGCCTTCTGGCCTCGCACATGGATCTCACCGGGCGCAAGCAGGCCGAGGAGGCGCTTCGCGAGAGCCAGGAGCGTCTGGCGCTGGTGGTCCAGGCCTCCCAGGTCGGTCTTTGGGACTGGGACCTGCGCAGCGGTCAATTCTACTTCTCCCCGGAGTACCAGAAGCAGCTTGGTTACCCCGAACAGGAACTCCCGCGCAATTTCGAAGAATGGCAATCGCTTCTGCATCCGGAGGACCGGCCCAGGGTCGCTGCCGCGCTGATGGCCTACTTCGGCGGAGCCCGGCCGGACCATGAGACAGAATACCGGGTGCGCCAGCCGGACGGCTCCTACCGTTGGATTCTGGCGCGCTCCACCAAGCTGCCAGACGCGAAAGGAGATCCCTGCCGCGTGCTCGGCGCCTTCCTGGACATTACCGAAAGCAAGCGGGCCGAGGAGTGCTTGCGCGACCTGACCGGGCGTCTGCATGCGGTAAGCGAAGAAGAGCGCACGGTGGTCGCCCGCGCGTTGCAGCACGAGCTCGGCCAGGCCCTCATCGGCATGAAGATGCACCTGAGCGGGCTGGCCGGGACACAGTCCACCCTCGAGTTGATCGACACCATGATCCAGGCCGTGCGTAGAATCTCCATCGGCTTGAGGCCGGAAATCCTCGACCTGGGACTGGTAGCCGCCTTGGACTGGCAGGCGCGGGAGTTCCGCTCCCGCACGGGAATCGCCTGCCATCTCGATCTGCCGGCGGAAGAAGTGGCGCTGGACCCGGACCGGTCCGCGGCCCTGTTCCGCATCTTCCAGGAGTCCCTGACCAACGTTACCCGTCACTCCGGCGCGACCCGAGTGGACGCAGCCCTCACCTGCAAGGCCGACGAAGAGATCCTGCTGGAAGTGCGGGACAACGGCAAGGGCGTATCGGAGGAGACGCTCCGCCGCACCAGGTCCCTGGGCGTAGCCGGCATGCGCGAGCGCGCCTTGCTATTCGGCGGCGATTTCACCATCCAGGGCGCCCCCGGACAGGGCACCCTCATCCGGGTCCGCATTCCGGCGGGGTAAGCTGTGAAAAATATGAGCGACCGCTCCCTCACGGTCGCGGCTCGGCGGGTGCTTTCGTTGCAGCACGAATCGTACCGAGTTACGCGCACGGCTCGGCAAGTGCATTCCACGAATCGTACCGAGCCGCGACCGTGAGGGAGCGGTTGCCGATATTTTTGACTCGTCAGAAGAATTCGTGGGTAAGCTGCGGTTCGGGCAGCTTGCCAAGTGAGTGATAGAGCGCGAGTTCCAGCACGCGGAAGGTGCGAAAGCCGTACGATCTTCGCATGGTGACTTTGGCTTTGTTGTTCAGC
>JACOSH010000352.1 GCA_016178945.1 Acidobacteriota bacterium | reverse complement strand
GGCGCGCTCGCTCAGCACCGCCCGGCAGTTTGACGAACCCGAGCGGCTCTACCGGGACCTGCTGAAGACCCACAAAGAGCTGCTCGACGTGCATCGGGAGCTCTACCGGCTGTTGCTGTTTCAGGGCAAGATTGCCGTGGCCGAGGCTGTTCTGAAGAAGGCCATCGACGACAATCCCAAGGAGTTCTCCCTCCTGCTGGATCTGGCCACGCACTATTACCGCGAAAGGCGCCGCGACGACGTCGTCAAGGTCCTGGAGCGGCTGAAGTCGAATGCCAAGGAGTTTCCCCAGGCCTGGGAACAAGCCGGCCTGTTCTACTTCCGGCTGGGCGACGGCGCCGAGGCCATCCGCCAGTTCGAGGAAGGCATCAAAAGCGATTCGGCCCAGAAGGTCAAGTACCAGAAGCTCATCATCGAAGTCCTGATGGCCCAGGGCAAGAAGGAGGAGGCCCGCAAGATCAACGACGCGATCCTGGCCGCCAATCCCAAGGACTCCGACGCGCAGGGGCTTCAGGCCTCCATGCTGCTCGATAAGGGCGAGCTGCAGGCGGCCATCAACCAGTTGCAGTCCGTGGTGATGAACGCGCCCGACAACTTCGTGGCCCACTTCAACCTGGGGCGCGCGCTGATGGAGCGAGGCGACTGGGAGCCGGCCCGGCAGCGCTTCACCGAGGCGATCCGGCTCAAGCCCGACTACATCGCCGCCCGCCTGGCGCTGGGCCAGTTGCAACTGACCCGCCGCGAGTTCGACCTGGCGGTCAAGACCGCTAACGAGGCTCTCCAGTTCGACCGCGCCAACGCCGGCGCCCGCCTGGTGCGCTCCGCGGCCAACATCGGTCTCAACCAGTTATCCTCCGCCCGCGAAGAGCTCAACGACCTGCTCAAAGCCAGCCCCGGCAATCAGGACGCGCTCTTCCAATTGGGCCTGCTCAACGTCATCGACAGGAAATACAAGGATGCCGAAGAGGCCTATCGCAAGTGCTACGATCTGAATCCCGGAAACTCCCGCGGCTTGATGGGACAGATCGAAACCATTATGTTGCAGGGCCAGGACGAGCGCGCTATGCAGGTGCTCCGCGCCGAGACCCAGAAGTACCCGGCCCGCCTCGAGTTCCGCGTGGCCATGGGCAACCTGGCGGTCCGCGCCAAGAAACTGGACCTGGCCATCGGCGAATACCGCTGGCTGCTGGATCGCGTCGACAAGAAGTCGGCCATGGCCGGGGATTCCTACTTCCGGCTGGCGGAAGTCTACCGCATGAAGAACGATCTGCCCTCGGCCCTGGAGGCCATGCAGAAGGCCAAGGATGTCCTCCCCAACAACTCCACGGTCCTGAACTCGCTGGCCATCCTGCTGGACGCCTTGGGCCGCCGCCAGGAAGCCAAGACCATGTATGAAAGCACGCTGCGGCTGGAAGGGGAGAATCCCATCGCGCTGAACAACCTGGCCTTCATCATGGCCAACAGCGAGGGCGGCGACCTGGATCAGGCCCTCACCTACGCCCAGCGCGCCAAGCAGAAGCGCCCGCAAATCGCCGAGATCTCCGACACCCTCGGCCTGATTTATCTGAAGAAGAACCTGGCCGACAATGCCATCGAGATTTTCAAGGACTGCGTCGCCAAGGTTCCCAAGCACCCCACCTATCGTTACCACCTCGGGATGGCGTATCTCCAGAAAGGCGACAAGGCCCGCGCCAAAACCGAGCTGCAGGCCGCCCTCGCCAGCAAGCCCCTCAGCAAAGAGGAAGAGGAAGGGATCAAGGAGCTTCTGGCGCGAATCGGATAGGACGAGCACGCCGGCGCCGAGATTGACATTTAACCCGCGGCTTGTTCTCCTATGGTCCTATGCTCCGCCGATTCGCCGTCGCCTCACTGACCCTGCTTTACGCGCTCGCCCTGGCCGCCGCGCCGCTCGCCACACCTGAGCAGTTCGCCGGATTCCGCATGGGGACCGACAAGAAGCTGGTGCGCTGGGACCGCATCGTCGAGTACCTGCGCATGGCCGCGGCCGCCTCCCCGCGCATCAAGACCGAGGAGCTCGGCAAAACCACCAACGGGCATCCCTTCGTGCTGGTCACCATCGGCGCGCCCGAGACCCTGGCGGATCTGCCGCGCTACAAGGCCACCCAGCGGCGGCTGGCCTACCCGCGCGATCTGGCTCTGGCCGAGGCCGACCGGATCATCGCCGGCCACAAGGCCGTGCTGCTGATCACCTGCAACATCCACTCCACCGAGATCGGCTCCAGCCAGATGGTGCTGGAGCTGGTCCACCGGCTGGCCACCGAGGATTCGCCTTTCGTCAAGAACATCCTCGATAACGTGATCTTCCTGCTGGTCCCCTCGCTCAATCCCGACGGCCAGATCATCGTCACCGACTGGTACAACAAGAACCTCGGCGCCCCCTACGAGCACAGTTTCCTGCCCGAGCTTTACCACAAGTACACCGGCCACGATAACAACCGGGACGCGTTCATGAACACCCAGATCGAGAGCAAGCTGATCAACCGGCTGACCTACAAGGACTGGTTCCCACACGTCCTCCTCGACGAGCACCAGATGGGCGGCGCCGGCGCGCGCATCTTCGTTCCGCCCTTCAAGAATCCCATCAACATGAACGTCGAACCCATGATCTGGCAGTTGAACGGTCTGCTCGGCTACGCCATGGGCGCGGCGCTCAACGAGAAGGGCTACAGCGGGGTGATCAGCGACGCCATGTACACAAGCTGGTGGCAGGGCGGATTCGTGATGCAGGCCTGGTGGCACAACATGGTCGGGCTGCTGACCGAAGTGGCCAGCGTCAATATCGCCACGCCGGTGGATCAGGAGAAGGCCCGCCTGGGCGAGACGCCGCGCGGTCCGGAGCTGACCTTCGAGCAATTGCGCAACCGCGATCCCCGGCGCGCGCTGTCGGCGCCCCGCGATGTGACGCCGCGCAACACCTATCCTCGTCCCTGGCTGGGCGGTCGCTGGACTCTGCGCGACATCGTCGATTACGAGCTGGCCGCCACCTACGGGCTGCTGGATGCCGTGGCCAACCAGCGGCAATTGCTGGCGCGCAGCTTCTATCAGCTCAACCGCAAGCAGATCGAGCTGGGCGCCAAGGAAGCGCCCTACGCCTGGGTGATTCCCGCCGCGCAGCACGATCCTCCCGCGGCGGCTCGCCTGCTCCAGTTGATGGAGGAGCAGGGCGTGGAAGTGCACCGCGCCGCCGATTCCTTCCAGGCCGGCGCCAGGACCTATCCCGCCGGCAGTCACGTGGTCCTGATGGCCCAGCCCTTCCGCGCCTTCGCCAAGGACCTGTTGGAGAAGCAGACCTATCCCGCGCAGCGCTCCACGCCCACCGGTCCGGTCGAGCGTCCCTACGATGTCACCGGTTGGACCCTGCCCATGCAGATGGGCGTCGAAGCGGTGGAGGTGGCCAAGAAGTTCGACGCCAAGCTGGAGATGGCGCGGAGCCTGGAGGCGCCCGCGGGCAAGTTCGAGAATTCCGCTTCGGCCGTCGCCTGGGAGATCGGGCACAACACCAACAATTCGGCCATCGCGGTCAACCGGCTGCTCAAGGCGGGCGCGGTCGTAAGCTGGGCGCCCAACGGCGGCATCGTCGCCCGTTCGCGCGAGGACCTGGCGCCCAGGCTGCGGGAGTGGTCGGCGAAGCTGGGCATCGACGTGAAGGGGCTGGCCACGCTGCCCCCGTCGTCGCGCCGGCTGCACACGCCGCGCACCGCGCTCTACCAGCCCTGGCTTCCCAACATGGACGAAGGCTGGACCCGCTGGCTGCTGGAGCAGTACGAGTTCCCCTACTCCACCGTGCGCAACGCGGAGATCAAAGCCGGCAAGCTGCGCGACCGGTTCGACGCCATCCTGCTGGCCGATCAATCCAAGGACTCGCTGTTGAAGGGGATCGACAACGAATGGACGCGGCCCGAGCATCGCGGCGGGCTGGGCGCGGAAGGAGTCGCCGCGCTCAAGGAGTTCGTGCGCGCCGGCGGCACGCTGATCGCGCTGGGCAGCTCTTCGCTGCTGCCCATCGAGGAGTTCCCGCTGCCCCTAAAGAATTCCCTGCGGGGGCTGCGCCCGGAGCAATTCTCCTGTCCCGGCTCGATCCTCAAGATTTTCGTCGACAACACCGCGCCGGTCGGCTACGGCATGCCCGAGGAGGCCTCGGCGGTGTTCTACAACGATGTGGCCTTCGAGCCGGCCGCGGCGCTGGGCGACGCCACCGTCCGGGTGATCGCGCGCTACCCGGCGGGCGGCCTGCTCCAGAGCGGCTGGATCGGCGGCGAGGAGTACTTGCAGGACCGCATCGCCGCGGCTGAGGTCAGCCTGGGGAAGGGCCGCGCGATCCTGCTCGGCTTCAGCCCCCAAAACCGCGCCCAGCCGCACGGCACCTTCAAGCTGCTGTTCAACGCGGTCCACTACGCCGGAGGCGAATGACGCAGCGGCCGGTTATCTCGGTCCCATCTTCCAGGGAACCCGGAGATTCGATGTCGAGATCCGGCGAAAGGTCGTCGAGACTCCATTTACCTGCGATGAGTGCCCTCCTGACAATGACTCTACTGCAGGGCCCGTGAATGCTTCGGCGATTGAGAGGTTCACGGGGGCGTGCTCGGTGCCCACAACGACCATGTGATTATAGGGGTCCTGGGCCTTGCTGACCTCCGAAGGCGCGGGGCTCTGAGGAAGGCTTGCCGGCGGCTGATCGTGCACAGCACAGCCAAAGCAGTTGTTCACGCCACCGGCCTGGCAGACCCTATCGCTACTATCTGTTCCCAGAAATCCAGGAGCCGGCAGCGTTGCGGGCGAATGCTTCAGTGGACACTATCGTGCCACACCTGCTACGGGCGCAAACCCGTTGCGGACGACCGTGATTTGGCGGAGGCGGGGAGTCTCATCAGTTTCCAGATTCCGGCGGATTCGTCCGGCTACCCGGAATTCGTCGTAGAGCTTCATGAGCCCATATGACGGGGCGACCTGGAGGACATTGAGCCGCTTGTCCAGTGTATAAGCCACATAACCGCTCTCGGTGCCGCGCTTCTCTCGGACCGTCACGCGGATGACATCCTGTTCGGTCCAGACCGCCATCACGAAGTTGAACGGCTCGGTGGCTTCGTTCAGTTCCGTCCGCGGAAACCGGATAACGGCCTTTTCCGTGCCAGTCGGTTGACCTTGCAACTGGTGGGGATCACCGTGAGCCTGAGTTGACGCGCCGCGCACCTGGCGGGGATCCAATGCGACTATCGTTGCCTCGCGATAGCCGTTATTGACGCCGCCGAACAGAAGCTCGTCGTTCCCATCGCCATCCAGGTCCACCAGGGCGGCATGATAGAGGTGTCCTGAGTGCCAGTATTCGCCAACCTGCTTGCCGGTCGCGTCAAGCACCACAATCTGGCACGGATAGCTGACGCTATGATGGCCGGCGGTGGCAATCAGTGGACGATCCCCTGGCTTCTTCGCCGGAATGACAATGAATTTGTCGAGGACATAGGTCGCCAGGAAGGTCTCCTTTGCGTCCCTAATCTCCTTGCCTGGCACGAATCGCCACAAGAGCTTGCCGGTATCGGAGAAGCAAATCAGTGTGACGCTGAGAGGTCCATCGACATTTCGCTGAAAGTAGAGCATCAAGAGCTCACGGCGTCCGTCGCCATCGAGATCCACCAGCACGATGTTCCGCTCGATTTTGTCCGGGGCGTACTCGTAGGGCGCCGGCAAACTATTGAAGGGATGGCGCCAAAGCTCCCGGCCCTGCACGTCAGAGACGCGAAGCACGGCGCCATCCATGCGAAAGGTTGCCGGAGGTCCCAGGCGCGAATCATCCCAAAGACGCCAAGCGACAAAACCCCAACCGAGCAGCACGAGCCCCGTCGCGGCGATCGCATATCGGCGCAAGGTTCGAAGGTTTGACCAGGGTGATGGACCGGTTAGTCCCAGCCGTCGCCACTCTTCGAGAGCTTGCGGATCGGCGGTCACCCGCCCACGCGGACCATCCACTCGCTGCACTGGCAGACCATTCTCCCGCTCCCAGCGCTGAGCTGTCCGTTCATTGACACCGAGGTAGCCGCCGATCTCCTTCCATCCCGTCAGGCGATCTGTCTTGCTTTGTTCGTCAGGCGTCACGACTTCCACGAACGATACCAGATTCAGACCTCGAACTCAATCTTCAACTCAATCCTCAATCAACTCAATTTCCCCTGGCAACAAGTTGCCGAGCGGCCCGCGGACTCCGCTGAAAGCGGGCGACATTAGACGACATCGGAACAAATCGCTTGTTGTAACGCGCTCGTCTCATTAACATTCACTGTTAGCTTTGTGGTTGAAGGCAGCAAACAGCGGGAGGCAAGCACTGCGACAAGGCATCGCTCTTTCCGGAAGTACCAGTACTTGCTATGATTCATGCGACATATTTATGATTCATGCGACATCTTAAGGAGTTGAGTCCTTCTCACCCAGGCGCTCGTCACGAGCGCCCCCTAGCGAACACCAACATTGTCGCCGCCGAACGCCGGGGTACTCTCGGCGCACAGTATGGGGAGCCGGTTGATCACGTTGATTACACATTCAGGTTGGCGCAGAGCCTCTGTTTTCTGACGTTTCTACCCTGGTCGGTGTACCGCGGATTGTGCAGGCGACGGCTCCCACCGTCAAGGTTCGAGCTGTTTCATCCGGTGGCCCTGGCGGCCAAGGATAATCCATGAGAAACGCTACGGAGCGGCGAGGCCAGATTCCAGCAAAGGATCTACCCCCTATGAAGATCACGCCCACGGCAGCCGCTGCGGTCCTCGCAGCGGTGAGCCTCAACGGTCAGATCTTGGATAAGCTGACAAAACCGAAAGTCGCGATCTCCCTTCGGCATCCGCCCGGTCTGGGCTTGAATGTCAAGCGGATAGCCTTCGGCCCAGCCTCGGGCGAATGCTCCGACCAGTTGATCGACATGATCACTTCGCAGTTGGTCTCCGGGGGTATGGAGGTAGTGGACCGGCAGAATCTGCAAACGATCCTCGCGGAGCAGCATTTCAGCCTCAGTTCCGCAGTGGACCGCAACAGCGCCATACAACTCGGCAGGATTCTTGGTCCAACCGCCCTGGTGTTGGTGAAAGTGGCCCGCTGTGCCACCGACCAGAACCGGCTCTATGAGACTCAAAAGAACAACAACGGGACGGTGACCCGCGTCAACATTTCGAGGACCCGCGCCTTTGTGCGGGGATCGTTGCAGACCGTGGACCTGACGACCGGGCAGATCTTCGCGGCCCAAACCCTGGATTACAGTCCGACACGCGAGAACCGCTCGGCCGAGGGTCTGCCCGAGTTCCCTTCAGACCTGGATGTTAAGGATGAAGCCCTGAGGTCGGCGGCCTCCCAAGCCGTGCAGATGTTTGTTCCGTGGTCGGAGCAGAAACAGCTTTACTTCTACAACGACAAGGAATGCAATCTGAAGACCGCCTTTGAATTGTTGAAGGCGGGCGACGTGGCCAGCACGCTCAGGCAATCCTCGGAGAACCTGGAAACCTGCAAAGCATCGGGGTCCAAGCAGAACAACTTGGCGCACGCGTACTACAACCTCGGTCTGATGTTCATGATTACTGGAGACTACCAGAACGCGCGCGCGAACCTTGGGGAAGCGGCTCGCCTGCGGGGTGGTGACATCGTCGCTCAGACCATGGCCGAATGCCAGCGGTCGGAGGCACTGGCGGCTCAGATGAAACGCGTGGAGCAGCGGACCGCGGAGTTTGAATCCACACGTGCGCCACAAGCTTCGACGTCGGCGCCTCCTGGGGAGACCAGACCGGGAGCCTCAATTGAAGAGCGGCTAAGGAGTCTCGACAGCCTTCAAAAGAAAGGGCTGATCACCAAGGAAGAGTACGAACGCAAGAAGGCGCAAATCCTGAAGGAGATGTAGCGATGATGAAGCAGGCGATGCTGGCCTCCGCGTTTCTTGTGCTCTGGCCGGTCTGGCCGGCCCAAGAGGCCCCAAGGGCCCTTCCCGAACCGGAGGTAGAGGGTGTTTTCTACGTGGTGAATGCTGCCTCGGGTGCCCTCGAGCCGACTGAAAAACTGGTCGCCAAGACAGCCTCGGGCCTCATGCATGGAAGCGCAAGAGTGGTCGGAGACCGTGCGGCAATGCGCTTTGAGGCAAGTCCGACCATGGAGTTCCGGGTCAAGCTGAAACCGGGCGTCAAGCCCGGCCGGTATGCGCTCTACCGTTTCGGCACGGAAAATGGCGCGCGCGCAGTGTCGTTTGCGCGCGAGCGCGGGAAAGTGAGATGGCTGCAAGGGGAGCACCTCCCGTTCAAAGCGGAGCCAGTAGGCGAGTCCTACCGGATTACTCCCGTCGCGCCACTGGGACCCGGTGAATACGGCTTCAGCATGGACCGGTCGAATGATGCGTACTTGTTCGGAGTGGATTCGCCCGCACGAGCGGCGCGGCCGGCAACTCGAATGCCGGAAGTCTCAAGCGCCAGTTCGTCGTCGCCCGCCGGTGAGCGGTTGAAGAAGCTGGATGACTTGCTTCAGAAAGGGCTGATCACCAAGGAAGACTACGAAAAGAAGCGAGCTGAGATCGCCCCCGCCGCGCCAGGCAGCGAGGATCGGTTGCGGAAGCTGGAAGATCTGTACAAGAAGGGGCTGATAACCAAGGAAGACTACGAAAAGAAACGCGCGCAGATTATCGCAGACATATAGAATGCGGCCCTGGCTGATGCGTCTGCGATTGCCGCTCGCTGTGGCGTTGCGATAAACGAACATGAGGTCCTCGACTCCGATTGTCCTGTTTGCGCTTGCGTCATTGTTGAATGGGCAAGGCATCAATGTCTCGGTGCCTGGCGCATCGCAGATCGGCCTGGCTGGGCAACCCGACGGCACGACGTGGAATTCGGATTCCGCGCCCTTGAACTCCCCCGTACAGGTGCGCGTGAGTTTCTCTGCTGGACAGGGATTCCAGTTTACCGCTGCGGGTCAGGTTGGAATATACGGGGACCGCCCGTTCGTCACTCCTGACGGCACTCTACAGTGCTGCTATCCAGATCAAACGGGGGGAGGTTATGGCATCGGTCGCATCCGGGCCCCCGCGGGTTCGCTGATCGGTGTCTTCACCGCCGACCAGGTAGATCGCAATACCAATCAACCGAGCGTGGACTATCACGGCGCCGCGCAGGATGTTGTAGTCGTGGCCCCCTTGCTCCAACAGCCCTTTCTGATTGGATCAGGTCAGACATCGGAGGGTAAGCCGAAGACCTTCGTTGCGCCGGCACGGGCGACTCGCCTGTTCTTAGGAATCACCGCGAGCGATGTTTCCAGGAACTCCGGCTCCTTTGATGTGACGGCATCCCTGGCGCCAGTACCTGCTCTGGCGGGAAACCCAGTAAGGGTTCTTGGTACCGCGCAACTGACACTCTCGGGCCAGGCTCCTGGAGCAACCTGGAATGACGATACTGCGCCACCCAACTCGCCGGTTCAGGTCCTTGTGCCAGTTTCGGCAGGCCAGGCGTTTACCATCTCGGCCACCGGCCTGGTCGGACTGTCCGGCGATCGCCCATCCGTGACTCCAGATGGCACGTTACGGTGTTGCTATCCAATTGAGACGGGCGGCGGGGCTGACATCGCATCGATTCTCGCACCGGCAGGCTCTCTCGTTGCGGTTTTCTTGGGTGACCAACTGGACCGCAACACGAATCCGCCAGGCGTGGATTATCGTGGCGCCGCGTTCGATCTGGAGATCGTGGCGCCCCTTCTGCAGCAGCCGTTCCTGGTCGGCGCCGGTCTGACATCCGAAGGCAAACCCAGGGTCTACGTTGCGCCTGCCCGCGCCTCGCGCCTTTTCCTGGCTATCACGGCGTTTTCTCACGTGAACAACAGCGGACATTTCGATGTCACGGTCTCGTCTGTTCCCGCACGCCTACCTTCGGGGAATCCGGTTAGAGTGCTCGGAACAGCACAGTTGGGGCTCTCTGGACAGCCATCAGGAGCGGTCTGGAACAGGGATACGGCACCTCCGAACGCACCTGCGCAGGCGGTAGTGCCCCTTGTCGCGGGTCAAGGCGTCAAGATCACCGCGACGGGTTTGGTGGGCTTAGCCGGCGATCAACCGTGGATCACGCCCGACGGAACCACAAACTGCTGCTACCCGGATTCCACGGGCGGCAATGGCGGCATTGCATCCATTCGCGCAGCAGCCGGCTCTCTGATCGGAGTTTTCCTTCCCGAGCAGTTGGATGCGAACGCCAAGCCGCCTGGCGTGGATTTTACGGGCGGTTCGAAGGATGCAGCGCGGTTGTCACCGCTGCTTCAGCAGCCATTCTTAATCGGGACTGGCAAGACCAGTGATGGGACGATGAAGACTTTCGTCGTGCCGGCACGCGCCACCCGGCTGTTTCTAGGTGTCACGGGTTCTTCTACGAGCGGCAATACCGGTTCCTTTCTGGTGACTGTCACACCCGACGGCCCACTCACTCCGATCCTCCCTCAGGTCGGAACTGTCAATGCCCTCACGTTCGGATCGGCCCCATTCTCGCCTGGCTCCGTGATCTCGGTCTACGGCTCTAACCTCGGCCAGACTACGGCTGTGGCCGCTGACGTGCCGCTGCCGATTCAACTTGCCGGTGTGCAGCTTTTCTTTGATACGACACCTGCGCCTTTGTTCCTCGTATCTCCCAACCAGATTAATGCTCAGATCCCGTTTGAACTGAATAAAGACAGGGTCCAGGTAACGGTCTCTCGTGGTGGGGCTGCCAGTCTCCCGATAACCGTCGCCCTCACGCCTTATCGCCCGGTCCTTGTAACCCTCGACGGACGCTTCGCTCTCGCGTGGAACACTACGACTGGCGACCTGGTCAGCCCGTCGGCTCCGGCCGTCAACGGCAGCGACTTGGCTGTATACACCACGGGATTGGGACCTGTCTCGCCACCTGTTCCCAGTGGCGCGCCGGCCCCTAACGATTCGCTTTCCTCCGTTACATCCGCTCCTTCAGTAATTGTCGCCGGCGCCGAAGTGCAACCAACCTTCGCGGGACTGGCTCCCGGCCTGATCGGCGTCTATCAAGTCAACTTTACCTTACCATCAGGAGCGCCAACAGGAATCGCCACTTTGCAGGTGAAGATCGGAGGAGCAACCTCAAACATCGCGCAGATCCCAATACGGCAATAGATTTGACACGAGAGTGACTCGACTCTCGTTCGTTTACCTTTACGCTCCGCGACGTTAGCAAGCACGAGTCGAGCACCGCTCGCGATGTGCGTCAATCCCCGCTTGGACATCCCTACCGAAGTCGCGATCTGGCGCCGGTGCATAGCCGAGCTTCTCTTCATACACCTTCGCCAGAGCGATGCACTCGCCGATCTTCCGGCCAGGACCTTGAGGCAACTTGATCACCGCGACCGGGTGATGGTCCAGCTCCACGATCACCTCC
>JACOSH010000351.1 GCA_016178945.1 Acidobacteriota bacterium | reverse complement strand
GTGGCGCAGACCGTCACCCTGGCGGCGAAACCGGAGGGCGTGGAGGTTGGCGCGGACGGCCGGGTCCTGATCACCACCCAGGGCACGAGCACCACCGACCAGATCAACTCCCTGCTGCTATTCGATCGAACCCAGTCTCAGGGACAGCAGGTAACGCCGGTGTCGTTCGCGCCTCCTCCACCGACCCCCTCGCCACTGCCCGCAACCATCCTGGCCAGGCCCGTCACCACTTTTCGCGGCAAGCTGCTGCGGACGCCGGACGGGAACTTTATCATCGGCCTCAGTACGATCAACAACAACCAGTCCACGGTGCTGTTCGTATATGAAACCGCCTCCGCGTCGATTCTCCGGAGCCGCACCGTCACCGGTCAATCCACGGTGCTTTCGGTATCTCCAGATGGGGCCGGCTTCATGGCCGGTTTCACGCTGTACGACACGGCCACGCTGGCCGTAGTGGCGCAGCAGAACACCGCTAACGTCCCCTTTCCCCTGGGCACGAACTCGCCCACTTTTAATACGCTGCAAAACGTCGGGGGAAGCGTATTCTCCCCGGACAACGACGCGCTATACAGCGCCTTCAACGTCGCTCCCTTTTCCCAGCCCGCCACCAAACCGCAAGCCTCGACGCTGCTGATTTCCAGCGCCCGGAATCTGGCGGTTCGGCTGGGGATCAAGATCCCGGAGAGCATCATCGCCAAGATGGTCATGACCACCAACGGCGAGAATGCCTTCGGCCTGTCTGAATCGGGATTGATCCACCTGCCGCTCGCGACCCTGTACGACAACCCCATCCTTCAGCCGGAGACCGACACGGTGTTCCTGGCGGTGGATGATTGCAATCGAGGGCTGGCAAAAGGGTCTTTGCGAATCGCCAACCTCGGCAAAGGCAAGTTGACGTTCAGCGTCCCGGACGCGACTGCCGCGCTCATCGCCCAGGCCTCGAGCGGCGTCACGCCCTCCACCATCAATTTCATCATGGAGCCTGGCCGCTCCAACGTGACCCGCCAGTATGGCACCAACCTCTACTCCGGAGCGGCTGCCAACACCGGCAGCGCGCTGGCCATCAACCTGGCTTCTCCGGAAGCCATCAACATCCCCAACACGATCCGCGTGTACATGAACCTGCGCCAGCCGGATCAGCGCGGAGTGATCTATCCCGTATCAACCCTGCCCGGCGAGGGATTACAGGACATCCTCGTCGACGAGGCTCGCGACCGGGTCTACCTCACCAACTCCGGTTACAACCGGATCGAGGTGTTCGACCGGGCCAAGCAGCGTTTTAGACAGCCCATCGAGGTGGGACAACCACCCCACCAGATGGCGATGGCGGGCGATGGGAAAACCCTGTACGTCGCCAACACCGGCGGAGAATCGATCAGCATCGTCGATCTGGACCTGGGCAGAGTCACAGGCAGCGTCGCGTTCCCCCCGATTCCTCGTTCCGGAACCTCCACTCCCATCTCGCCTCAAGCCATCGCCATGAGCCTGTATGGACTTCAGGTGGTGATGTCCAATGGCACGCAGTGGAAGGTGGTGGGGAACGACGTCACGGTGAGAGAGGCGAGCGACGTGATCCCGACCACGCTGGCGGCCAACGGAACCAATGGCCCTGTTCGCATGGCCGCCGGTCCTGGCGGACGGTACCTGATTACGCTGGCCGGCAACGGAACGGCTTACATGTACGACGGGCTGGCCGACACCTACAGCACATCGAACCGGCCCTACACGCAACAGCAGATTCAGGGCTACTTTGGACCCCTGGCGGCGGGACCCGAGGGATCTTACTTTCTCATGAACGGGTTCATCCTGAACTCCTCTCTGTCGGCGCTGGGCGGCGCGGAAAGTCCCAGTTCCACGCTGTCACTTCCGCTGGCCAGCCGCCGCAACATCGCCGCGGTGTCCGCAATCGATGAATACACGTTCCTGCGGCTCACGACGCCGGTCAAGCAGAACATCACCAGCTCCCCAACCAGTGACCCGCGCACCACGCTGGAGCTGATCGATCTCCGCAATAATTCCGTCTCGGTCGTCGGGCCCGTCGCGGAGAATCCCGCTTCCAGCCTTTTCGGCGCCGCCCGGATCAACCTGACTCCACGGCAGTTGGAGGTGGATGCGCGCGGCGTGGCGTACGCCATCAGCCTCTCCGGCTTGACCGTGATCCCATTGACGCCGTCCGGCCCGAGCCGCCCGCAAATATCCAGCGGGGCATCCAACATCCTGAACGCCGGCGACGGAACGCGGAATGTGCGGCCCGGAGCATTCATCTTCATCAATGGCTCGAATCTCGCTCTTCCGGCGGCGGCGGACCAACTCCCGGCGCCGACACTGCTAGGAGGAGTCTGCGTGACGTTCAGCGACGTGCAACTGCCTCTGTTGCAAACCGCTCCCGGACAGATCCAGGCCCAGGTGCCGGATGACATTCCGCCGGGCATGTATGTCGCGCGTGTGCGGTCGCTGGCCACCGGGCAACAAAGCGACCCTGTTCTGGTTACCGTGCAAAGGCCATGACACTCCGACAGGCTGGATGTGTGATTCTCTGGAGCGCGCAGATCGCGGCCGCCGCGACGTTTGGAACCGCCGTGCCCATCACCGGAGGGGCCACGGATCTGGTGCTCGACGAGGGGCGGAATCGCTTGTATGTCGTCAACAGCACGCAGAACCGCGTCGAGGTGTACTCCACCGCGCAGCGACGGCTGCTCGCCCCGGTCGCAACCAGCCAGCAGCCGCTGGCCGCCGCCATCTCGCGGAACGGCAAGTTTCTGTACGTGACCGCCTACGGCGCGGCCTCGCTGGACGTGATCGACCTGGACACCCTGGCCATAGCCAAGCGAGTGAGCTTGCCCGCGGGACCCGAAGGAGTGGCGGTGGGCGGCGACGGGCGAGTGCTGGTCACTACGGTGGGGACCGGAGGAACCAGCGCGGACGGCCGCATTCTGCTGTATGATCCAAACTCCGTCGGCCAGGACAACCTTCAGACCATCGTCACCACGCTGCCGCCACCGGCGCCTCCACAGGTTCCACCGCCTTCCGGCCAGGTGTTCATTTCCTCCCGCAGTCACCTGATCGCCACTCCGGACGGCCGCTGGATCTTCGGACTGAACAATCCGAACACCACCTCACGCCTGGTGTTCGTCTATGAAGTGGAGTCGGCCAGTATTCTTCGCAGCCGGACTGTCACCAGCATTTCGAGCGCATTATCGGTCGCGCCGGACGGCTCGAAGTTCATGGCCGGCCTCAGCCTCTTCGACGCAGAGACTCTGGCCATCGACGCCCAGCAGAACGCGGCCAACGCCCTATACCAATTCCCTCAGAACGTGAACTTCAACACCCAGCAGAATCAGGGCGGATCCGTGTTCTCCCCGGACGGAAGCGTTCTCTATTCCGGTTTCAATGTCGCCCCCGTGCAGAATCCGGCGGCGGCGGCAAATTCCAGCCAGCTCATGCTCAGCGACCCGGATAACCTGCTGATCAAGATGGCCCTCCAGCTTCCGGAGAATCTCACCGGTAAGATGGTCATCCACTCCAGCGGAAGCTCCATCTACGCCCTTTCACAATCGGGCTTCCTGGTTCTGCCGGTGTCGGCGATCTATGACTCTCCGATCGCCGAGGTGGACAACCCGGTGGCGCTGGTCGCCAACGATCAGTGCGGAGCGGCCCCGGCGAGCCGGACCGTCCAGGTGAAAGTGCGCAACCGGGGGCAAGGGCGGATGACCGCCACGGCGCAGATCATTCAGAACGGGGTGACCTTCACGTTCCCGTTGGGCGGACAAGCCGGCGGAGGCGCAGTACCCGGCGGCGGCGGCGCTGGAGGAGGCGCGGGAGGAGGCGCCCCCGGCGGCGGCATCCCGATTGTCTTGCCGGGCGGCGGCCAGCAAGTGATCCCTCCGGGCGCCGCGCCGGGCGCCGCCGCCGCCGCGGCCAATACAGCGCAGCAGAATGCGATCACCCAGGCCGCGCCAACGGTGGTCACCCGCCAGTCCGGCGCGGAAACCACGTTTGAGTTCACCTTCAACTCCAGAACCGCGCAATCGTTGGGCACCGCGGCCCCGACTGACTTCGTGATTCAGTCTTCGGAAGCCATCAACATCCCGGCGCGCATTCGCGTGTATCAGAACAATCGCAACGCGGAGGCCAATGGCGGCGTCATGACCGTTCCGGTCAGCGTCTCGACCGCCGAGGGCCTGGTGGATCTGGTCTACGACTCCACGCGGCAACGCCTCTATGTCGCCAATTCCGGTTTGAATCGCGTCGAGGTGTTCGACACGCGCGCCAATCAGTTCCTGGCCCCCATCAAGGCCGGGCAGTTGCCGCGCTCCCTGGCATTGTCTCCGAACGCGGACGTCCTCTACGTCGCCAATACGGGCGGCGAAAGCATCAGTATCGTCGATCTGGAAAGAGGAGAAGCCACCGGGAAAGTGCGTTTCCCCCCGGTTCCCTACAACGCCGGCTTCGCGCTGAACACACCCAGTGTCATCGCGGCCGGGCTCAGCGGACTTCAGATCGTGATGTCCAATGGCGCCCTGTGGAAAGCGGTCAACAGGGAAGCCGTGCCGCGAAGCGCCAGCCCGGTGATCGGAACCGCCACCGTGACGGCGCCTCGCAGCATGGCCGCCACGCCGGGCGGCGAGTACATTCTGCTTCTGGGCGGCAACGGAACCGCCTATCTCTACGATGCCATGGCCGACGAATACGTGATCAGCCAGCAGGTGGTCGCGGCTCCGATTCAGGGATATTACGGCGCCGTGGCGGCAGGACCGCGCGGGCAATACTTCGTGGTGAATTCGACCGTTCTCAATCCATCGCTGACTCCGTTGCCGGGCACGTCGAGCGCGGCCTCGTCGCGCCCCGTCGCGGCCGTTGCCGCCGTCAACGCCACCACCGTGGCTCGTTTTTCACAGCCCGTTCGCGCCAACGCAAACGCGGTGGTTACGGACGCTTCCACGGTCGACATGATTGACGCCGCGACCGGCGCTTCGCGCGGCCAATCCGTACCGGCGCTGGAAGGTCCCTTGTCGACCCAAGTCGGAACCCAGCGGGTCAACGTCAGCACCCGGACCATGGCGGTCGATCCCGCCGGGACGACGGCGTACCTGCTGACGTCCAGCGGGCTGAGTATCGTGCCTCTGACCACCGTGAGCGCGCAGAGCCGGCCGCAGGTCAGTCAGGGCGGCGTCGTGAACGCGGCAAGTTATCAGACCACCCTGGCCCCGGGGAGTGTGGTCTCGATCTTCGGCCAGAATCTGGCCTCCGCGGCGAATGCTTCGAGCACTCCCTTCCCTGCCACATTGGGCGGTTCGTGCGTCACGCTGGATAACCAGCCCCTTCCGCTGCTGATGACCTCCGCTGGACAGGTCAACGCTCAGATTTCTCCGGAGGTGACTGCCGGCCGGCATGCGCTGGTCGTCCGCTCGATCGACGGGAAGGCCGCCAGTTCCGCGCAGAACGTCACAGTCTCCAAGTACGCACCCGCGGCCTATTCCAACCTGGAAACCAAGGAAGCCTACCTGTTCCACGCCGACGGCAGGCCCGTATCCAAGTCCGACAAGGTTAAGCGGGATGAGCCGCTCGTGCTCTACGCCACGGGTCTCGGAGTCACCAAGGGCGGCAAGGTTACGGCAGGCGAGCCGGCCCCCTCGAATCCCTTGGCGGTCACCGAGAAGGTCCAGGTTTTCTTCGGAGACCCGCGCTACAAAGAGGCGGAGGTGATTGTGGACTGGAGCGGGCTCGCGCCCGGCTTCGTCGGACTGTACCAGTTGAATCTGCGCGTTCCCGGCGACCACATCCGGGGCGACGCGCTTCCGGTCACGATTCGCATCGGAGGCGTGGACAGTCCCACGACCGGGCCGATCGTTCCCGTCGTTGCAGTGGAGTAACCTCATGAAGACTCGACAATTTTTCCCGATCCTGCTGGCATCCATGGGCGGCGTCTTTGGACAGACTCCCACGGTCCCGATCATTCAGCCGCGCGGCGTGATGAACGCCGTGTCGCAGCAGCCCGCCCCCTCGACGGTTTCGCCCGGCGGAATTATCTGGATCAACGGCCTCAATCTTGGACCTACCGGCGGTGCAAGAGCGCCTGGAACGCCCCTGCCCACTTCACTGGGCGATCCCGCTGTCCAGGTGCTCATCAACGGCACGCCCGCGCCGCTGTTCTCGGTGGGGGCGTCCAGGATCGTGGCGCAGGCGCCCTGGGACGTTGCGCCCGGAGTAGCCGAAGTTGTGGTTCGCCGGGGTAGCGCCCAAAGCCGGCCCGCGCGCGTCCTGATCAGCCCGCTTGCGCCCGCGGTTCGATCGGCTGGCGAGGACGGCTTCGGCGAGGCCTTCACGCGGGCCTCGGGAACGGTTCTTCAACTCTCGGCGACCGGGTTGGGTCCAGCCGATCCGCCGGTGAACTCCGGCGAGGCCGGCCCGGCCGATGGGTCCGTCAAACCGATGGCTTCTCTTCGCGCCTTCGTCGGTGGACTCCCGGCCGAGGTCACTGCCAGCCTTTCCCCGGACCGCGTGGGGGAGTTTGACGTCAACATCGCCTTGCCCGCCTTGGCGCGACCGGGAGATATCATCAGCCTTCGAGCCAACAACCAGACTGCCAACCGCACTACCTATCGGAAAGTGGCAGGCTTGGAGATGCTCTACGTCCGGATTCCGGAAGGGGCTCCGGACCTCCGATCGCTGGCGGGCGCCGATCTCCGCGGCAACTTCATGATCGGCAGCGCCGCGCGGGGCTCGGACGGCTGCTGGCCGACCTACCTGTTCGACCTGCCCGCGCAGCGGGCTTCCAAGATCGACTCGTGCTTGACCGCCGAGAATCCGAATACCCTTTCGCCCGTGGCCACCGCAAGCGAGGATTCGGCGTTAGCCGCGCTGATCGGTCCCCCCGAGGGCCAACCGCCGGCTGGCGCTAGCTCAAAGGTCCTGATCTTCAACCCCGCCAGTCAGGACAACATGATGGTTCAACTGCCCTCCGCTGCGTCATCGCTCACGGGCGGCTTGGGCGCATTCCGAGCCCTGCTGCCCGGCAGTCCCAGTCGCGTTGTCACCATTGATCCACGCTCCGGCGCCGTATCGGATACCACCCCGGAAGCTCCGGCTGGCGTCAACCTCTTGAACCTGGCGGTGGATGCCGGCGACGGGCTCACTCAAGTGCTGTCGCTGCCAGTGACGGCGTCAAACGGCACAGCCGCGGTTGTGGTCGGTGACAGCGCCGATCAGCCGAAGAGGATGAAATTGGTGATCCTGGACCCACAGGGCGAAATCATGGGCGCCAGAGATTTTCCCGAAGGCTGGACGGCGCTAGTGGCCCCCAGACAACCGGCGCCCGCTGTGACGACGTTCCCTGAATCCTGGTTCGCGGCCGCGTGCACCGCGCGCGTGCCGGCATTCACCTTCCAGCTTTCCTCAAGCATCGCCATCCCCGCGACGACGGCCCCGGAGACAGAGTTCAAGAACCCTTGCCTCGCTAAGGGTATTGTCCTGCTGGACCCGGTCTCGAAGACGGCCTCGGCCGTTTCTCTTCCAAACCAAGGCCAGATGAACGCGGCCCTGGGGGCGACGGGCGTCCTCAACGATTACCTCTACGGCGGGAATTCCACCACCGCCGACACCTTGTACGTTCTGGACGGTCTGTCCGGATCGGTCAGCCCGCTCAGCCTT
>JACOSH010000037.1 GCA_016178945.1 Acidobacteriota bacterium | reverse complement strand
GGATCAAAACTAAAGCGCATCTGATATGACTGTTATACCACTCCAGACTGCTCGTCGACGACCTACCAGCCGGCAGAATCCGTTCATTGACCGGAGAGGGCCGGAAAAGGTCCTGTGGCTGCTGGCCGCCGGGCGCGCGGATAACAGAGGCAACACCTTCACTTGGAGAATCTGGAGAGACTCAGAAAGGCATCCGGGGAGCGCTTGCCCAAGACCAGCTCCGCCATGCGCTCTCCCACGGCGGGTCCCATCTTGTAGCCGTGCCCGGAGCCGCCGCCCGCCAGCCACACGTTGTCCGCGAGCGGATGACGGTCGATGATCAGGTGACGATCCGGCGTGTTCTCGTACTGGCACACTCTGGCTTCCACCAGCGGCGCGCCACGCAGCGCCGGGAAACGAAAACCCAGATAGGCGCGCGCCGCCTCCAGCCTGCCGGGCGAGGGCGTGCGGTCGCCGCTGGTCGGATCAAAGGGGACGTCTTGCGCGTCTTCGCCGACTTTGAATCCGCGCCGCTCATTGCCGGGGACGCCGTAGTAATGTTGCTCCAGGTCCCCCCATGCAGGGAATCGATCCTCGGAGAATCGCGCCTCGCCGGCCGGGACGCCGAAGAAGTAGACTTCCTTGCGGTGAGGGCTGATCCGAGCCCCGATGACCTCCGGGAACAGTTTCCCCATCCAGGGGCCGCATGCGAAAACATAGCGGTCCGCGGCGAGCCTGGAGCCATCGCCCAGAGCGAGTCCGCGCATTTCTTTCGCCTGAATTGGGCCGGGCCGCGCCTCGATCTCGCGGTATTCGCCGCCTTCCTGCCGGAACGCGGTCACAACGGCTTCACAGTTGCGCCGTGCGGTAAGGAACCCAGCCTCTTTCTCCAGAAGGATCCCGCTCACTCCCTCGAAGTTGATCTGCGGGTATCTCTTCCGGGCTTCAGCGGGAGTGAGCTCTTCAAACGCCACGCCGGCCTCACGCATCAAGGGCGCCGCCTTCCGGAGAATCGAGTCATCCTTGGTGACCATGCGCAGAAAGCCCGTACGGCGGTAGAGTCTCTGGTTCCAGCGCGCTTCGTTGTCGCGCCACAATTGGAGCGCCCGCACGGTCATCTGGACATAGATCCGGTCGGCGTAGACCGCGCGGATGATGCGGGTCTCGCCGCCCGAGCTGGCGCGAGAGTTGCCCGGTCCCCAGGCGTCGACCAGTGTTACCCGGGCGCCGAGGCGCAACAGGTGCAGGGCCGTCCAGCCGCCAAAGGCGCCGGCCCCCACTACGGCCACGTGGGGCTTGCGAGTTTGAAACGCTACGGCCGCGGCGGCGGGAAGCAGGGATCGGCGGGTGACTTTCATGTCCGCCCATTCTACTGAACCTGGCACAATACAGTCCTGGGTGGGCTCAGAATATATCTCGCAAAGAACGCCAAGATCGCCAAGAAGAACCGGCTGCGGGCGTGCAGCCGAGCGCGTATCATGGTCTGGTGACCCGCCGCGAAGTGCTGGCTCTTTTCGCCGCTCCCCAGTCCGTGGGCTATCGCGACTACTCGCGCTGCCTGCCGGATTACATCCGCAACCTGGCCGAGTCCGCCTACCGCCGGCGCAACCAGGCGCTGGCCGAGCTCACTACGCCGGAGAAGATCCACGCTCGCCGGCAATGGGCGCGCGAGACTTTCTGGAAACTTGCCGGCGGGGCGCCCGCGCGGAGCCCGCTCAACGCGCGGGTGACCGGTTCGTTCGAGCGGCCCGGCTATCGCGTCGAGAAGCTGCTCTATGAGAGCCGGCCGGAGTTTCACGTTCCGGCGAACCTCTACATTCCATCCACCGGCCGCCCGCCCTTTCCGGGCGTGCTGTTCCAGATGGGCCACTCCTTCAACGGCAAGGCTTACGACAGCTACCAGCGCTGCTGCCAGGCACTGGCCCGGCTCGGTTTTCTGGTGCTGGCCTTCGATCCCATGGGTCAGGGCGAGCGCGTCTACTATCCGAATGCCCAGGGCACGCGCACGCGGTTGGGTTCCTCCGACGACGAGCACACGGTCCCGGGCAAGCAGATGATCCTCTACGGCGAGACTGCGTCGCGCCTCCAGGTGTGGGACGCCGTGCGGAGCCTCGACTATCTGGCCGCGCATCCGCTGGCCGATCCCAAGCGGCTCGCCTCCACGGGCCAGTCCGGCGGGGGTACGCTTACCATGCTGCTCGCGGCGGTCGACGATCGCTTGGCCTGCGCCGCCGTCGCCATGGGCAACACGGAGAACTTCGCCTGCGCCGGCTTCAACGCGCCCGGCTCCACCGACGACGCCGAGCAGGACTTCCTGGGCAGCGGCCCGGCCGGCTTCGATCGCTGGGACCTGCTCTATCCGCTGGCCCCCAAGCCGCTGCTGATCGGCGCCAGCGCCAAGGACGCTTTCGGCACCTACTCGCCGAACTACATCGCCAACGGCGTCGAAGAGTACGCCAAGCTGGCGCGCGTGTACGAGATCCTGGGCGCCAAGGACAAGATCGAGTGGTACGAGTCGCCGCTGCCGCACGGCTTGCAGTACGACTCGCGCATGGGCATCTACAACTGGTTCCGCCGCTGGCTCCAAGGCGAGCCGGCTCCGCTGGCCGAGGAGCCAACGACCGCGCCGGAGCCGGAGACGGTCTTGTGGGTGGCTCCTTCCGGCAACGTCGTGCGCAGCTTCAGCGGGCAGACTGCCTTCCGGCTCAACCAGCGCAAAGTGGAGCGCACGCGGCGCGATCCATTATTCACCGCCAAGCCGGCTTCGGAACGCTTCCGATCGCTGCGCCGCGTGGCCTCGCGCGCCGCGGACGTCGAGGCCGTCGAAGTGGAGTCCGAAGCGGGCGTGTTCATTCCCGCCTGGCTGTTTCATCCCCGGCGACCGGATTCATCCAAGCCTACGCTGCTGCTGGCCGAGCCCGGTGGGCGGAACGGACGCTGGCGCGAAGGGGAGCTCTATCAGGAGCTGGCGTCGCAGGGCTTCGCGGTGTGTGTCCCCGACGTGCGCGGCATCGGCGACACGGCGCCCGAATTCCAGCGCGGCGCCGTTGGCCACGCCCGGTCCCATAATCAGGAAGAGGCCTGGGCGTGGGCCTCATTGATCCTGGGAAGACCGCTTCTGGTGCAGCGTGTCACGGACCTGCTCGCGGTCGCGGCGGCATGCCGCAACGCCCTGCCGGGCCGCAAGGTGGCGCTCGCCGCCCAAGGCAAGATGACGGTCCCGGCGGCCTTCGCCGCCTCCTTCGATAGCCGCATCGACTCTTTGTACTTGTCTGGCGGCCTGATTTCTTTCCAAAGCGTCGTCAATACGGAGGACTATCAGCACCCCTTCGCTAATTTCCTGCCGGAACTGCTGCTGCACAGCGACCTGCCCGAAGTGACTGCCTCGGTTGCCCCGCGCAAAGTGACGCTGGCGGGTATGGTCGACGCTGCCGGTCGCGCCGCGGATGTGGCCGAAGTGCGCCGGCTCTACCCCCAAGCCGAGGTCCGCTCCACCGCGGCCTGGACCTCGGCGGCCTGGGTGTAGCCTACGCCTTTCAACTGGGGAAACCACAGGCGCCGCGCGTTCTCGCCGGCAATCAGCCGCCGGGCCTCCTCTTTCAGCGGCAGCGCCTCCGTGAAGATGCGCAGATGCTCCGCGTAGCTGATCTTCGGCGTCCATAGCTCGCATGGATAGCAACTGCCCCACAGGCAGCGCTCGGGGCCGTAGGTCTCGATAACTTGCAGGCAGGCCGGGTGAAGGTCAGGGCAGGGATAGGGCAGAGTGGTGCCCGTGCCGATGAAGTCCACCTTGGCGTACAGATTCTTGAAGCGGGCCAACTGGCGGACCGCCTTGAGGCCGGGCTCGAGCAGCGGGCCGGGCTTCAAATCCATGCAGTGGCAGAAGCCCACGGTCAATTGCGGGAAGTCGCGCAGCAGGCTGGCGGCGCTCTCAGCCAGCTCCAGCTTCATCAGGAACAGATCGATGGTGATCCCTTCCTCGACCGCTACTTTCCATAAGGCCCGGACACCAGGATCGTCGAACCCCGTCTTGCGGGCGCTGGATGGCACGCTGCGCAGCGAGCGGATCCCGTAGTCGCGCGCGAACTGGCGGAGCAGCCCTGGGCTATGCGGATCGTCCGGATCGAGTGTGCAGACTCCCGCCACCCATCCGGGATTCGCCTTGGCCGAATCGCAGAGGTAGCGATTGTCGTACCCGTAGAAGGAGACTGTCTGGATGGCTCGCACGGCGGTGACGCCCGCCGCGAGGCTCTGTTTCCGCAGATGCTCGACGGAGCCCATGCCTGGCGGCGGCCGCAGCGGGCGGTCCTTGGGCTGATAGCGCTTCTCGTCGGGCGAATAGATGTGGGCATGACAATCGATGACCAGCATGACAGCAAGTATAATGGCAGACCATGAAGGTTGCCGCAGCCTGCCTCTTCCTGCTGTCGATCCCCGGGGTGGCCCCCGCGCAGCGCAGCCGCTACGCCACGGGTTACATGTACAGCTATTACGTTCCGCCGTCGGCCAGCACGCCGTGGCGGCCGGCCTGGTCGCCGGACGGCAAGGAGATCGCATTCGCGATGTCGGGATCGCTGTGGAAGATCCGGGTGGGCGACACGACCGCCTACGAGCTGACCGCCCATCGCACCTATGATTCTTCACCTGCCTGGTCGCCGGACGGCCGCTGGATCGCGTACACCACCGAGGATTCCGAAGGCGTCAACCTGATGCTGCTCAACACGGCCACCGGCGAGAGCACGACGCTCACGCGCGGGCCCGGCCTGCGCCTGGACCCGGCCTGGTCGCCGGATGGGCGACGCCTGGCTTACGTGCACAACGAGCCGCGCGGGCAGTTCCACGTCTTCGTGCTGCCGGTCGAAAACGGACAGGCCAAGGAGCCCGTACGGATCACGGAAGCGAACAGCTTCGGACGCCAGCGGCTCTACTTCGGAGTCTATGACGATCACATCTCGCCCACCTGGTCGCCGGACGGCAAGGAGATGATCCTGGTCTCAAACCGCGGCATCCCGCTGGGATCGGGCGCCATCTGGCGCGCGCCGGTGGAGCCGGACGCCATGCGCAAGGCGCGCCAGATCCTGCGGGAGGAAACGCTCTACCGGACGCAGCCGCAGTGGTCCGCGGACGGCAAGCGCATTCTCTACAGCTCGCATCGCGGCGGCCAGTACAACAATCTCTACGTGCTGCCGGCGGATGGCGGCGAGCCCTATCAACTCACGTTCGGGCCGTTCGACCACTTCGACCCGCGCTGGTCGCCCGACGGGGAGTGGATCGTCTACGTCTCCAACCAACACGGCGGCTCCGATCTGCGGCTCCTGCGCACGTTCGGAGGGGAGGAACGGAAGATCGAGATCCGGCGTCGCGTCTACCGGCGGCCCATGGGCGCGCTGGAAGTGCGCCTCCAGGGCGCCGCTCGCTTCTATCTGACGGGTCCGGACGGGAAGAGTTATGTTCCTCCGACCAGTTACCAGCGCGTGGCGGGCCGCGCCACCCACCGCGACTTTTTTCACGCCGAGGGGCGGTTCGTCGTCGACCTGCCGCCAGGCGAGGCCGTCATCGAGGCCGCCCGGGGAATCGAATACTGGCCGGTGTCAAAGAAAGTCACGGTGAAGGACGGCGCCGTCACTACCGTTGACATCGAATTGAAAGGGATGACCCGCATGAACGCGGCCGGCTGGTACAGCGGGAGCGACCACGTCCATATGAACTATGGCGGCAACCTGCACAACACTCCCGAGAACCTGGTCATGATGGCGCGGGCCGAAGGCCTGGACGTAATCGGCGAAAAAGTCGCCAACAAAGACAACCGCATTTTCGACCACCAGCACTTCACCGGCCGTCCGCATGCGCTCTCGAACGGCGACCACCTGCTGATGTTCGGCGAGGAGTACCGTCCGCCTTTCTACGGTCACATCAACTTCATCAACCTGACCCGGCACTTGATCTCGCCCTTCCTCACCGGCTACGAGGGAACCGCGATCGAAAGCCTGTACCCCAGCAATACGGACATGTTCCGCCTGGCGCGGCAGCAGGGCGCATTGGCGGGATATGTCCACCCCTGGTCAGGCGATCCATCCAAGGCGGGCTACTCGGTGGCGCGCGGCTTTCCGGTCGACCTGGCGCTCGATTCGTTCGAGTACTTGGAAGTCCTGACCAGCGCGGGTCATTTCACCAACACCGCGGAAGTTTGGCACCGGGCGCTCAACTGCGGGTTCAAAGTGACGGCTTCGGCCGGAGAGGACTCCATTCTGAATCTGCACGCCACCCCCATTCTTGGCTCGGCGCGGCTCTACGCCTATCTGGGCGACAAGCTGGAATGGGGCCGCTGGCTGGAAGCGATCCGCCACGGGCAGACCTTCGTGACCAACGGCCCGCTGCTCCAGTTCACGGTCGATGGCCAGATCCCCGGAGGCGAGATCCAGCTTCCCGCTGGAGGAGGCTCGGTGGAAGTGGCCGGACGCGTGGAATCGATTGTGCCCATCGAGAAGACCGAGCTGTTCTTCAACGCCAGGGTCATCGAAAGTATCGGGGCGGGCGCGAGTCTGCGCAAGCGTATTGCCATCCCACGGAGCGGCTGGCTCACGCTGCGCGCGTCCGGAAAGAGCGCCCACCCGATCGACGATTCCTATGTGGTCGCCGAAACCAGCCCGGTCTACGTGTCTTGCGGCGGCCAGGCCATCCGCTCGCGTCCGGACGCGGAGTACTTCGTCCGCTGGATCGACGACATTCGCCGCCAGGCCGATCAACATCCGGGCTGGCGCTCGGAACGCGAGCGCAAACACGTTCTCGGACAATTCGACGAAGCGCGCAAGATCCTGGAGCAACGCGCGCGGGAAGGAGAATGAATATGAATCGACGGCAATTCCTCGCCGGCGCGGCCGCTCTGCCGGCCGCCGCGGCGCCGGTCCCCGACTTTTCGTCCGTCCGCAAGGATTTTCCGCGGGCGCTGAACGAGACCTACTTCAACTCGGCCGCCCAGCATCCGCTGGGTGTCCACGCCATGCGGGCGATGCAGCGCTACATGGATTTCATGACCTATGGGCCGGGCGAAGGGCGTTCGGATTTCTGGGAGGAGGGATTCCTGCAGGTGAAGCCCCTGTTCGCCGGGCTGATGCGCGCGGCAGGGTCTCGACGTCCGGGTCGTCAAGCATCGCGACTGGCGGATCGAGCTGAGCGACATGGAGCGCGCCGTCAACAGCAAGACGCGGCTGATCGCGGTCTCGCTGGTCTCCTCCGTCAACGGCCATCTGGAGGGCATCAAAGCGCTGAGCGATCTGGCCCACGCCCATGGCGCGCTGCTGTTCGCCGACATCATCCAGGGGGTCGGCGCGATCCCCATCGACGTGAAAGCCATGGGTATCGATCTGGCCTCCAGCGCCATGTACAAATGGCTGCAAGGCGAGCATGGTTTCGGCTTCATGTACATCCGCGAGGATCTGATCGGCTCAGCGGTCCGGCCCACCGAGTTCAGCGGCCATCCCGACTTCAACTACCCACCTTGGCTCAAGGAGCCACGCCCGAATCTTCCTGAAATCGTGAACCACGCCAACACGGGCATCGCGGCGTTTGAATGCGGTACGCCTTCGGTGATCACCTACGCCGCGCGGTACGTGTCCCTCAAGTGC
>JACOSH010000350.1 GCA_016178945.1 Acidobacteriota bacterium | reverse complement strand
CACCAACCATGTGCTGGGCAGCGTATTCGACTTCTTCCAGAACCGCGAAATGAACGGCAACGACTTCTTCCTGAACCGCACCAGCCGCCCCAAGCCGCCTCTTAACCAGCACAACTATGGCGCCGCCATCGGCGGTCCGGTAACGATCCCCAAGATCTACAACGGCCGCAGCCGCACGTTCTGGTTCTTCAACTACGAAGGCTTCCGCCAGCGGGTCAGCTCCGCGGCCACCGGCATCTACCCCTCGCGCGCGCAACTGGAAGGCAACCTGGCCGACGACAGCGCGGGCACCGGCATCCTGCCGCGCAGCTCGGCGATCTGCCAGGCGGCTCCCACGGCGCGGAAGTGCGTCGACGTGATCGACCCGTCGAGCGGCCTGCCTTTTCCCAGCAACGTCATCCCCTCCAACCGCATCGATTCGATCACCCGCATCGCGCATCAGTTTATCCCTACGCCCAACGTGGCCGTGGCCGCCAATTCACCCAATTTCCCGAGCTTCAACACCGTCGGCACGCCGCCCACGATCAACGATTGGGATCAGTACAATGTCCGTCTGGATCACCAGGTATCGACGCACGACCAGATCTTCGGCACCTTCTCCTGGTCCGAAGAGACGCGCGACCGCAAGGATCTGCGACCCCTGGGCGGCGAGGGCTTTCCCCTGGCCAACCGGCTCATCACCTCCACCTGGAACCACACCTTCAATCCTTCGGTCCTGAACGAGTTCCGCTTCGGGTTCAATCGCAGCCGCACCTTCCGGCTCGCGGAGACCTCCTTCACCAAGGACTACGCGCGCGAAGTCTTCGGCCTCAAGAACACCACCGACCAACCCATGGTTTTCGGCGTGCCGTCCTTTCGATTCTTGGATTCAGCGGCGTCGGCTCGTTGTCGCAGGCGATCGGCGCCACCGACGAGAACCTGCAGTTTACCGACAATCTGAGCTGGATCCGCGGCGCTCACAATCTCCGTACGGGCTTTCAGATCAGCCGCCAGGCTTACTTCCAGATCACGAATTTCTCCGGCAATCCGACCTTAACCTTCGACGGCCGCTACAGCGGGACACAAACTTCGGGCTACGGGCTGGCCGATTTCCTGCTGGGGATTCCGGGCCGGGCGCAGGGCGCCATCGGCGACGGCAGCCAGGACATGCGCTCCACCTACTATGGCTTCTACGTGCAGGACGACTGGCGGCTGGCCTCGAACTTCACGATCAACATCGGCCTGCGCTACGAGTTCGCCCGGTCGCCCGTGGAGATCCGGAACAAGAGCCTGTACTTCAACCCGGAACAAGGCCGGATCATTCTGGCCGGCCAAGGCGTCCGCCCGGACATCGTGGATCCCGATTTCAATAACTTCGCGCCTCGCGCCGGATTCACCTGGAATCCGAAGTTTGTGAATAACGCGGTCGTGCGCGGCGGCTACGGTGTTTATTACGCTACGGACAACTTTAACGAAGAACAGTTCAAGGCCACCGGCCCGCCGATTTTCCAGGTCTGTTCAAGAACTTCCGCACCAGCGAGCGCTTCAACACGCAGTTCCGCTGGGAGCTGTTCAACGCCTGGAACCACACGCAGTTCGGCAGCGCCAACCTGAACGCGTCCAGCGCGGCGTTTGGATCGATCACCGGTACGCGCGTGGGGCCGCGCCGCATGCAACTGGGCTTGAAGATCCTATTCTGACTACTTCAAGAGCTCCGCCAGATAGTCGGCCGCTTCCTTGGATTTCATCATCCCGAGCGAGTGCACGATTTCGCGCTTGAGGGCCGGATCGGTTTCCTTCCTGGCGAAGTCGACCAGGAGCTTCGCATTCCCCTGGATGAATAGGGCCTGCACGATCTCGCGCCGGATCGACTTTTCGGTCTCGCTCGCATAGAGCGACGCCAGCGCTTCGGCGGTGCGCTTCGAGTCCATCATGCCGAGCGTGCGGATCGCCTCGCGGCGGATGCCGGAGTCCTTCTCCTGGCGCGCGATCTCCAGAACCTTCTCGGTGTTGCCCCCGATCAACATCGAGTGGACCAGCTCGCGGCGGATACCGGCGTCGGTTTCGCTTTGATAAAGCTGCCAGATCTCGTTCTGCGCCCCCAGCATCCCCAGCATTCGGATCGCTTCGCGGCGCACTTCCGGATTCTTCTCCGACTTGGCCGCCTGGAAGACTTCGTCCTTGGCGCCGGACATCATGAAGCCCTGAAGAGCGCTGCGCTTGACCTGCGCATCGGCGGTCGCGGCATAGACCTGGGCCAGCTCTTTCTTGGCCCCCATCATGCCGAGCATCTGGACGGCCTTGGCCTGAAGATCCGGATTTGCGCCGCCATTGGCCATCTTCACCACGGTCTCCCGGGCCTTGGGCGAGCCCGACTGCATCAGCACGAACAGCGCGCGCTCCTTCACCTTGGGCGACTGGCCGCTCTGGAGCAACTTTTCCAGAATGGGCATGGCCCGTTCCGGGTCGGAGTGGACCAGTCCGGACAAGGCCACCAGCTTGAGGTCGTCGTCCGACTCCGATTCGGGCTTCACGGGCTGGCCCTGCGCCTGGCGAACCTCCATCTCCAGGGCTTTGGCGTCATCCAGCCAGCGGCTCTTGGGGTTCGACTTGCGCAACTGCTCGATGGCGGCCAGCGCTTCAGCGCTCCGGCCGAGCTTACTCTGAGAGTAGGCCTTCCAGTACAGAGCACCGTCGGCGCGAGAGCCCGCGCGAGCGGCCACCTCATTGAAGCTTTCCAGGGCCTGATCCCAGCGCCGGTTATCGAGCGCGCGCTGACCACGCTCGTAGAGCCGATCATCGGTCTCACGTCCGGGATGGAGCTGGCCTTGCAGTCCGGACACGCCGCCGGGCACTCCGCCCGCCACGCCGCCCGGGACTCCGCCCGCCGGCGGTTGGGGTGTTGGCTGCTGCGCCAGGACGATTGGCGCCATTGCGATCACCCGGACCGCTACAGCCAGGATTTTACTTTCCATATTTTCTCCTTGTCCCTGAGGGTGGAACCGGCCACCCGCACTTTGAACAGAATGCCTTCCGATTCGATGAGGCGCCGCACCCGGCCCCGGTCGTCCGGGACGGCATGAGCTACTTCCAGCAGCACCCGCTCCAGCTCCTCGAGCAGTATCGTCACCGGCACGTTGCCCTCCCGGCGCGCCGCCTGCCGGTAAAGGCGGTTCTCGCTCAGCAAACCCTCCACCCGCTCCGGCTCGACGGGGTCCTCACTGTTGACAACTTCGGCCAGCACCCGCTGCGAGCGCTCCAGGTGATCTCCGACCGTCACTCGCAGGATCCGCTCCCGCACCTCGGCCGGGATGGCCGTGGCGGGCGCGGGCTGAGGGCCGCGCGAGAAACGCCCGGCGTAAAAGGCCAGCAGCAGCATGGCCGCCACGGCCGCGATCGCCGCCCAGCGCGGGAATTGGATCACGCGAGTTCGCGGCCGGGCCGCGATCCGAGGCGCGATCCGCCGCCACACCTCGCCGCCGTAGCCGGCGCCCCGCTCGGGCACGGGCAGATCGTCCGCCGCGTCAAGGGCTGCCTGTAGAGCGGCGAACTCATTCCGGCATGCAGGGCAGGAATCCAGGTGCCGGCTTTCGTCCCCCTCCCGGTAGTAATGCAGCATCAGTTGCTCTTCGCTCAGATGGCTCATCGCACACCCATCGCGGGCTGCAAGGCCCGCCTCAACTTTTGTACCGCCCGGAAGACGCTCTGCTTGGCGGCATTGGGCTGGATCCCGAGGATCGCCCCGATCTCCTCCAGGCGCTTGCCTTCGTGGTGCCTCAGCACAAAGGCCGAGCGTTCCAGGGGACTCAGCCGGTCCATGGCCGTCCCGAGGATCTCCCGGACCTGCCCGCTCCAGGCGACCCGGTCGGGCAGGGGTGCCTGGGCGGGCAGCGCTTCGATCCGATCCCCCGCCTCCGCATCCGGCGGTTGTATCCGTTCCTGGCGGCGCTGCCGCATCCGGATCAGATCGCGGGAGTAGTTCGCGGCGATACAGTACAGCCAGGTCCGCAGGCTCGACCTCCCGTCGAAAGCGCGGATCTGGCGGTAGGCCCGCAGGAAGGTCTCCTGCACGCAATCTTCGGCGTCCGGCTCGTTGCCCGTCATACGAAACGCCAGGCGGAACAGGTTGCGGCTATGGCGCTCGACGATCACACGAAAGGCGTCCGAGTCCCCCGTGCGGACCCGCTCGACGGCCTCCTGGTCGGTCCATTCCATCCGGCTGTCCATTAGACTACGACAGGCGGGCGCGGTTATGAAGAATTTTGCGCCGCACGAGTGCTGCGACGGCGATGAAAAATATGGGCAACCGCTCCCTCACGGTCGCGGCTCGGCACCATTCGCAAGCGGTGCAAAGGTCGATGCTTTCACAGATTTACAGAGCCGCGACCGTGAGGAAGCGGTTGCCGGCGTTTTGTAAGCGGCGGGTGTCTACCGCACCACGGCCTTCTCGGTCGATTGATTCGAGTAGGTGTCCTGGACGCGCACGGCCAGAGTATGCTCGCCCGCGGCGACGGCGTCGATGAGCAGATCGTAGTCCAGTTCCTTCGAATCCGAGACGCGGCCCACCGGGGAGACGATGGTCCACTCGCCGCCGTCGAGCGAATATTCCGCCTTTTCGATCACGTTGAGCGCGTCGGTGGCTTTCCACTGCGCGCGCAAACCCGAGCCGGAGCGCGAGGCCCTCAGGCCGGCGATCCGCGGCGGGGTGTTGTCGATGACGAAGGGATCCCCCTCGAGTTGGCCGCTGAGGGCTTCGCCCTTCGGATTGCCGGGCTGGTCCGAGGCGGCGACTCGAAGCCGGTACTCCCCGTCCGGGAAGGCGGTGGAGTCCCAACTGAAGTGCTTGTCTTTGATCTTCTCGGCCAACAGCTTCCACTCCGCCTCCTTCGCGCCGCGGATATGGACAGTGAAGACCAGCGGGTCGCCGTTATCGTCCGAGGCCGCCCAGCGCGCGCCGATGTGGCCTTTGGCCGGCTGCATGGATTGAGTGGATCCCCCGCCCTCCAGGCTGAGCGCCGGCGAGGAAGCGGGCTTCTTTCCGATGGGCGGCAGGTTCAGGTTCTGCGAGGAGGTCAGCGTAAGAGCGCTGGCCTGAAACCGGTAGTTGGGCGGGGTCGCCTCGATCGCTTCGACGCGCGGCGCGGCATTCCGGGTCAGGTACGCGACCTCGACCTCGCGCAGCACCGCGCCTCCGCTGAGCGTCGCTTTCCACTGGAGGAAGCGGGCCGGCGGCGCCGTGATCCGGGCGCCCTCGGCGGCCGTGACGGCGGGCGCCCAAGGGCTCCAGTTTTTCTGCGGGCGGTCCAGGTTGCCGCTGCGAGTGGAAACCGCGATGCGGCCGCCGTGGGTTTCGCCCTCAAAGGTCAGGCGTCCCCACTGAGAGAAGAGTCCGGCGTCGAAAACATCGCTCTCGATGGAGCCCTCCGTTTCCAGGCCCGGGCCGATCTGGAAGACCTTGCCCGGGTTCCCGGTGGCGGCGTAGCAGGTTCCATCCCGCCCCAGAATGAGGCTGGTGATCTGAGTCGGCGTCGCGTTGAGGAGCTGGCTGGAGAGGCGATCCGAATCCAAGCGATAGATCAGACCCTTGTTGCCGGTCCCCGCCAGCACGCGCCCCTCGGCGTCGAAGCCCAGCGCGTAGACCACATCCTGCCCGTGGCTCCACACGCGGCGCGGATAGCCGTCGGGATAAATGCGCACGATCTCGGATCCGCCCGAGACGCCGGCCGCTCCGCCAGGAGTCAGGACCGGCGGAGGCGCGCCGCCGGGGCGGATCTGCAGCATCGCCGCCCCGGCGGCTGTTTGCGGCGGTGGCGCGGTCTGAACGGGCGGAGGAGTCAGCGCCGGCGCGGCCTGCTTGGTTCCCACGGCGGCGGCGTAGATCGACCCGTCGCGCGCCACGGCCACCGCCGTCACTTCCTTCTTGCTCAACTGGTGCAGCACGAATCCTTCGCCTGCCGGGGAGACTCGCAGCAGCAGCCCGCCCGGCTCGGTCCCCACGATCAGATTGTCGCCCGCGTCCACGGCCAGCGAACGGGCGTGGGTTTCGTCGACGCGAAAAAAGACGCTGCCCTTGCCGTCGGGCGTCACCCGATGGATCTCGCCCCGGTCGCCGGTGGCGGCGAACAGATCGCCCTTCCGGTTGAAGGCCAGCGCCCAGATGTACTTGGCCTTGGGATCGTAGAAGACCTCCGGCTTGCCGGCCGCCGTGATCTTGTGAATCTTCCCGTCCGGCGAAGTCGCGGCGAAAACCTGATCCTTGCCGTCGACGGCGATGGCGTGCACGTCCAGGCCATCGAGCTCGGCGAGCGTTTTGCTCTGGCCGCCGGGCGCGATGCGGTACAGCTTGGCGCCTGGACCGCCGCCCGTGTACAGGTTGCCCGCCGAATCCTGCGCCAGCGCCCACAGGTACGCGGAGGAAGAATCGAACCGCTCCTTGAGCTCGGGCGCCACGGTCAACTGGCCATCGCTGCGCAGCGAAAGATTCTTCATCGCGCCTTTTTCGAAATCGGCCTGGCCCGACTGTTGCCAGGTGCGAGTGTGCCCGGCATGGCAGATGACGGCCAGGCTCACGGCGATGAGCGGTGCAAAAAGTCTCTTCATTGAGATTTACTTGACGTTGATCTTGAGCGAATAATTCCCGCTGACGACGTAGTCGAAGGGGATCGAGGCCTGCTCGGTGGCGCTCTCCGGCGAGGTGACCACGGCCCGGTTGGCGGCGCGTCCGGCCTGCATCACATTGAGGACCGAGGCCGGCAGGCTGGGCAGCGTCTTGTCGTCGTAGTAGGCGGTGGGGCTGGACTGCACCAGCGACACGTACAGCTTGTTGTTGCCCCGCTCCTGGTTGATCAGCGACACGGTCTGGGGAAGGTCCATGAAGCGGTTCATGAAGCCGGCCATGGTCTGCATGCGGTTCAGCGTGTCGGCGTCGCTGAGCAGAATGCGATGCTCGCCCTTGCCGAAGGTGGCGGGAATCCGCACCTTGAAGTCGCGCTCGATGCGCGGGCCGCGATAGGGCCGCAGGAAGACCTTCACGGGCGCCTCGTCCCCGGCCCGGACTTCGCTGCTGGCCACCCAGGCGTTTTCGATGGTGGCGATTCGGCGGTCGGGCAGCAGATCCACGGTCACGTCGACTTTCTTCAGCCGGGGCGTCTTGACGGCGTTGAGGTAGAGGCGGTTGAACTTGTCGCCCCACCATCCGGCCAGCAGCATGGGCGCGGGCATGGGCATGTCGCCGGATGCCTGCATGGTGGAGAGCGACAGGTTGGACTGGCCATCCAGCTCGACCTTGCCGCTCAGCCGGTAGGTGGCCTCGTCCTTGAATTCGTTGACGCCCGAAATCGTGTTGAACAGCGTCACCATCATCAGATAGGGCGTCCACTTCTGCTGGACGAAGACCTGGAAACGGAACTTCTTCTCGCCGCGAACCTGGTCTCCTTCGCCGAAGGTGCGGACGGCCACGCTGACCGGGATCATGTCCGACTGCTTGCCCAGCACTCCCAGGATGCCGCTGTGGCGGTCCTGCGTCAGCGCCCCGACGATCTCGGTGGCATTGGCCACCTTGTTGGGCTGGAACTGCGAGCCCAGCACCATCAGGACCTCACCCTTGGACATGGGCATATCGACCGGGCCGAGGTTGAAGAAGGGATGGCCGAAGCCGAGCACGCGCTTGCCGTCGTTGTAGGTGGCGGTGCCCAGGCCGGTGACGCTCATGTCGCCGGAGACCAGCACGCCGGCGATCGCCTCGCCGGGCTGCAACGCGTTCTGCCAGCCCCGCGCGGGCTTGGCCGTGTGGATCGCGCCGGCCGCGCCGCCCTGCGCGGCGGTGACGCCCAACTGCTGGAACAGCGGTCCGAATTCGCGCAGGGTGGAGTCGTGGAATCCGGCGAAGGTGAGCGGCGTCTCGATGGGGACCAGCATGGGCGTCTGCCGGAACAAACCGGGGGATGCGCCCGCGGCCACCGCCTGCGCCAGCAGCTCGCTGGGAACCTCAGCCTGACTGCGCGCAGCGGCCTTGTCCGGCGTGCGCGCGTCCCGGGGGCGGGACTGGTCGATCTCGTCGATCTCCAGCATCAGCTCGATGGGCGTGATGCCGCAGATCGCGTCGGGCGAAAAAACACTAAGCCGCAGGGCCACCGCCCCGATCAGCTTGCCGTCGATGTAGACCGGGCTGCCGCTCATCCCGCCGGCCACATTGGTACGCTGCACCTTGCCGCCCATCTTGCCCAGAATGATGTCCTGCCGGGGCCCCCAGGCGTTCTTCCACAGACCGATGATCTCGACCGGCACCGCCTCGGGCTCAGTGCCCTGGAAGACGGTCCAGGCCGTGGCCTTCATGCCCGGTTTCAACTCGGAAGACTTGAGAATCTGCACCGGACCGGCTTTCGGCCGCGGCATGGTGGTCGGCTCCTGCGCAAGCGAGGAAGCCAGGGTGACCGCAAGTCCCAACAGGATCGCGGCGAACTGATTGTTCATCCGGGTACACAACTCCCACTTCTATTGTACCCGGTCGTGCCCATCCGCGCGCTTGATAGAATAGCCACTCGCATGCAACGCCGCCATTTCCTGGCCGCCACGGCCGCCGCGCTCGGCTCGCTGAAGGATCGGATCGAAGCCGCCACGCCCGCCGGCGAGCGGAATATCCGATGGGCGGTCAGTTCGTTTCTCTGGACATCGACGCAGTGGAAAGAGGACGGCTCAGGCCGATTCACCGGCATGCTGGATGTAATCAAGGACGCCGGTCTGGACGGCTTCCGGTTGAACGGCTGGCCTCAAACCCTGGAGAAGTACAACCTGCCGCCGGCCCAACTGGAGAAGGAGCTCTCCAAGCGCGACCTGCGACTGGCGACGCTCTCGTTCGGCGGCCAGGCCAGCGATCCGGCCGAGCACGCCAGGATCGAAGCCTCGGCGCACGAGGCCTGCCGGTTTCTGAAACATTTCGGTTCCGATTTGTTGACGGTGTTTTCGCCCCGGCGGCCCAACAAGGTCCTGGTGCGCGAACACCTGCGCGTGGCCTGCGAGTTCTGGAACCGGCTGGGCGATCTTTGCGCGCCCTACGGCATCCGCGCCGGGTCGCACAACCACTCCCAGGGCCAGCTCGTGGAGAGCCAGGACGAGATTGAGCTCATGCTCCGGCTCACCGATCCCAAGCGATTCCACTGGACGCCGGACACCGTGCACCTCTACCTGGGCGGCTGCAACATCGTGGAGCTCTTCCGGAAGCACTCGAGCCGGCTGATCGCCATGGATTTCGTGGACGCCAAGTATGTGTACGCCACCCGGGACCTGGTGATGGCCAACGGCAAGGTGGAGAAGGCCGGCACGCAGAACGCCACCTTCCTGCTCTGCAACCAGGACTACGGCGACGGCGAAATCGACCTGCCGGCCCTGATGCGCATCCTGCGGAAGCGGAAATTCCGCGGCTGGATCACCATCGACCACCACTACACGCCGGTCAGCCCGCGCCACAGTTTCGAGCGCTGCCGCAAGTACATCCGGGAGAAGCTGGACCCGATTTACCGGTGAGTCTCACCCGGCGGGATGCTGAAGCACTCGCGGGCCTGCTGCCGCTCGCGTACCCTGAGGAGAAACGGACCCAGGACGGGGTCGGACATGGCCTCCTCCTCCTGCATTCGAACGGCTTCTTCCTCGGGCACGCCTGCATAGCGCTCTCGAATCTGGCGCTGAATCTGTCGCTTCATCTCGACGCAGTCAAATTCCTTCTTCTTCAAAATTGCCTCGTCCGAGGAATCTGTGGGTGACTGGCGGGCTCAGCGCTGCGACTGAGCGAGGAAGCGATGGAGTTTGCGGCAGGTGGCGTCGAAGGAGCGTTGCGCCTCCTCCGAGCCGTTGTGAACGAGCGGGCCACCGTCCT
>JACOSH010000396.1 GCA_016178945.1 Acidobacteriota bacterium | reverse complement strand
TGGTTTCGCGCGTCTTACGCGGTCCGTGCACCGACTCCTTTTCGAATTCCTTGGAGCAGTGTTCCCCGGCGACGGAGCGGAACTTGTCGGTGATGGTGAAGCCCGCCACGGAAGCGTCCAGGCTCAGCTCGAATTCCCAGCGCCCGGAGGTCTGGCGCGCGCTCATAGCGCCTTCGCCGAGACTCAGCCCGCTCGGCCAGTTGATGATGTAGCGCAGGGTCTCGTCCCGATAAGGGAACCCGTCCTGGGCCCATGCGCGGGAAGCCAGCAAGAGCAGGAGAAGCCAAGGCATCAGCGGCTGGAGATAGCGGACTTGGGACCCAGGGCCCCGTTGGCCTGGCTTCCCCGCATCTGCTCGGCCACGCTGTAGTAGACCTCCAGGGTCTGGCTAGCGGTCCTCTGCCAGTTGAATTGCGTGGCGCGCTGCTGTCCCAATCGCTCCATGCGGATGCGCAGCTCCGGGTCGAGCAGCAAATCGGCCAGAGCGCGGGCGATCTCGTCGCTGGAATACGGATCGAACAGGATTGCCGCGCCGTCGGCCACTTCCGGCATGGCCGAGGTGTTGGAACAAGCCACCGCCCGGCCGCAGGCCATGGCCTCCAGCAGCGGCAGGCCGAAGCCTTCGTAGAAGCTGGGAAACACGAACACCTCGCAGGCGTTGTAGAGGTGCATGAGATCGTCGTCGCTGACAAACCCCAGCAACCGGATGCGGTCGGCGACTCCGGACTGCTTGACCGCTTCCCGGACGCGAGCCGAGAACCAGGTCTCCTTGCCGGCGATGACCAGGCGGTGCCGGAGCTGCGGATGCGCCTTGATGAGCTTGGCGAAGGCGCGGATCAGGCCGATGTGGTTCTTGCGCGGCTGCTGGTCGCCCACCGTGAGCAGATACGGGCAGGGTACGGCGAACCGGGTGCGCACCGCGTCTTGGGCATTGTCGATATGCTCGGGGCGGAAGACGGGGGAGGCGGCGTTGGGCACCACCACCACCTGGCCATCCTCCAGCCCGTAGGCAGCCAGGATCGAATCGCGCGAGAATTCGCTTCCGGTCAGGATGCGGGCGGCGGAGCGCACCGTGCGGTGTACGCTCCAGCGGAGCTGGAGAGCGCGCATGCGCGTAAAAAACTCCGGGTGTTCCAGGAAGCTGACGTCGTGCACGCTCACCACTACCGGGACGGGGCAGGCCAGCGGGGCCGTATATTGCACATGCACCAGGTCCGGATGATCCTGGCGCAGCTTGGTGGAAAGATCCAGGCCCAGCCGGACGAAGGGGTTGGCCGCGATGGTCCGGGTCTCGAAGCGGGACGGCACCCACGGGCGGGCGTCGCCGCTCGACAGGTAGGTGATGAACTCGGCCTGCTTGTCGATAGCGGCAAAAGCGTTGAGAAGGCTGCGGATGTAAACTTCGTTGCCCGTCTGGTGACGGCCGATGGCGTGCGCATCGACAGAGAATCTCATCCCGCTATTCCACAGTATAGGTTCTACAGGGTATTCAACACCACCGCCAGCCGGTCCCACGCGGCCTGCCAGGTAAATTCTTTTTCGTAGAGCGCCCTGCCGGCCACCCCTAGCCGGTTGCGAAGCAGGGGAGATGCAAGTAACCTCGACACGGCCTCCGCGAACTTCTCCGCGTCGTCTTCAATCATTATATGCTGTCCTGAAACCGCCGGCAGACCCTCGGCGCCGGCGGCCGTCGACACTACCGCGCGCCCGGCGGCCCAGGCCTCGACGATCTTCAGGCGTGTTCCGCTCCCGGCCAGAATCGGAACCACCACGACTTTGGCCGCGGCGAGCTGCTCGACGGCGTTGTCCACCGCGCCGGTGCACTCGATGCGCGGGTCGGCCTGCACGTATCGTTTCACGGCTTCGGGATTCCGGCCCACCAGCCGCCAGCGAAGCTTCGGCCAGCGCTCCCGCAGCAGCGGCCAGATGTGGCGGCGAAAGTGGCGTACGGCCGAGCGGTTGGGGTCGTAGTCGAAGGTGCCGGAAAACGCGATTACCTCCTCTTCGGCTCGCCGCTGCGGCTCGATCCAAGGAATCGCGTTCGGGTAGACCTCGACGCGCGTGGCTGGTGCGATGAGCCGCACCCGGCGCGCATCTTCCTCCGAGGTAGTCAGCAGAAGTGCGAAGCGCGGCAGCCAGCGCCGCTCCAGGGCCAGGCTGGCCTGCTCAAAGACGCTATAAGCCAGCGCGCTGCCCTGCGGGGCCACTCGCGCCTGGCGCTGGTGCCAAGCCGACTCGATGTTGTGGAGATTGAGCACCACTTTCTTGCAGTGGGCCGCAATTTGTTCCCAGTACGGGGCACACCAAAAATGTTCCACGACAGCCAGCTCATAGCGCCCCTTGAGATGGGAGGCGATCTCCCCTTCGAATCCGGAGAAGCGGTCGACCAGAGGCGGCGCGCGGCGCGCCAGCCGGCGGGCATTGCGAGCCACACGCGCCAGCGTGTGCCGGGCGTGCCGCGGAAGATCGATCACCGACAGGCGGTGCACCAGCTCCGGCGGGATCGTCTCGCCCGGATTCGGAGCGCCGGGCTGGCGGAAAACGATCGCTTCCACGGCGTAGCGGCGCGCCAGAAACTCCAGCACCGAGGCCGATCGCAGCGCCCCGCCGCCAGCTAGCGGGTAAGGCGCTTCCGGCGCCAGGAACAGCGCGCGCGGGCGGTCAGCGGCCGAATCGGGCGACGGCTTCCGCATACACCTCCCGGGTGAGACGGGCGGTCCGCGCCCACGAGAACAAACTGGCGCGCCGGAGCGACCCCTCGCGCCGGCGCTCGAGCCACTCGCCCCCTCGGGAACAGGCGAGCAAAGCTTCGCTCCAGGCGCGCGTGTCGCGCGGATCCAGGCGCAGCGCGGCGTCGCCGGCCGTCTCGGCGATGGCCGGGTCTGTCGAGGCGATCACACAGGCGCCGCATTGCATCGCCTCCAGCACCGGCAGACCGAAACCCTCGTAGAGCGAAGGATACACGAATGCCACGGCCCCGGAGTAGAGCGCGGGCAGATCGGCGTCGGGGACTTCTCCGGCCAGACGCAGGCCGGGCTCGGGCGGCAGCTCCGGAAAATCCTGCCGCCGGCGGCCCACCAGCACCAGGTTGTGAGTCTCGCGCAAAGGACGCCAGGCGTCGATCAGCAGACGGATATTCTTGCGCGGCTCCAAAGTGCCCACGGAGAGAAAATAGGGCTTCTCAGTGGGAGCCGGGGACGCGGGTTGAAAGCTGCGGGGCGCGGCCAGGGGAACCGCCGCCACCCGCGCCGGGGACAGCCCGAACCGGTCAATGGCTTGCCGCCGTACGGCGTCGCTGTCTGTCAGGATCAGGGTGGCGATGCCCAGACCCACCAGAAACGGCGTCCGAAGCCGGACGCGATCGGCATTGCCGTGCCAGGCCGGCTCCATCCAGGGAGAGAGATCGTGCAAGGTGAGGACGCTCGGCGTCAAAGGCAGATAGGGCACCTCGAAATTGGTCCCATGAAAGACGTCGATACGGAGCTGTCGCAACTTGAGGGGAAGCCGGACCGGCCACCAGAGGCGTAGCCGCCTCCCGCCGGCCGCGGGCAGGAGGCTGCACGAATCCTCCGGGAATTCCTCCACCAGCGCGGCGCTCAACTCGCGGGTGTAGCGCGCCAATCCTCCCGAGGTTAGTGAAAGCGGCGTGGCATCCAGGGCCACGCGGAGCGTCTGTCTCACATTACCGGTGCGCGTAGTTGCGGGCGTAGTAGGTCTGGTAGTCCCCGGACTTCACGTTCCGCACCCAGTCGGCGTTGTCCCGGTACCATTGTATGGTACGAGCCAGCCCGGCTTCGAATTCCACTTCCGGCGTCCAGCCGGTCTCGCTGGTCAGCTTGTCGCTGCGAAGGGCGTAGCGACGGTCGTGGCCGGGGCGATCCTGCACCTGGCGGATGAGCGACTCCGGCCGGCCGGTGGCCGCCAGAATCTTGCGCACCACCTGGAGATTCGGCAGCGAGCAGTTGCCGCCGATATTGTAGATCTCGCCGTCGCGGCCCCGGTCGAGAGCCGAGCGGATGCCCCGGCAGTGGTCCTCCACGTACAGCCAGTCGCGAATCTGCTGCCCGTCGCCGTAGACCGGGAGCTGGCGGCCCTCCAGGGCGTTGGAAATCATCAGCGGAATCAGCTTCTCGGGAAACTGATAGGGTCCGTAATTGTTGGAGGCCCGGGTGATCACGACCGGCAGGCGATAGGTCACAAAATACGATCGCGCCAGCAAGTCCGATCCCGCCTTGGACGCCGAGTAGGGGCTGCTGGGGTTGAGCGGAAAATTCTCGTCCGCCTCGGCGGGCGGCTCGAGGCTGCCGTAAACCTCGTCGGTGGAGACGTGCAGAAACCGGCCCACCGCATGCTGCCGCGCCGCCTCCAGCAGCGTGAATGTGCCGCGCAGATTGGTTTCGAAAGCCGGACTGGCCGAGAGGATGCTCCGGTCCACGTGCGACTCAGCCGCGAAATGGATGATCGCCTCCGGCCTCTCGTCCGCCAGCAGCCCGTCCACCAGGGCCGCATCGCAAATATCGCCGTGCACGAAGCGATAGCGCTCGCTCTCCGCCACCGGCTCCAGGTTGGCGAGATTGCCCGCGTAGGTCAGCTTGTCCAGATTGACAATCCGGACGGCGGCATCCGTCGTCAGAGTCAGGCGCACAAATGCCGAACCGATAAAGCCGGCTCCTCCAGTAATGAGAAGTTTCATCCACCCAACCCTTCGCCCCTAACACCTAACACCTGACACCTGACACCTATTTATGCTGCGTCTCCCAATCGTAGTGGATCCCCGAGTCGTCGTACGGGATGCGGCCTTCGTCGGACGGATTGTAGAACTGATCCGTCATGTAGACCAGCACCGCCGCCTCCCCGCCGATCACCTTGTAGCCGTGCGCCACCCCCGGCGGGATTAGAATCTGCCAGGGGCGAAGCGCTCCCACGTACAGAGTGTTGCGCAGCCCAAAGGTCGCCGACCCCTCCCGGAGATCGGCCAGTGCCACTTGAAACATCCCGGCGATGGGCGTCCAGCAATCGGTCTGGAGCAGATGATAGTGAAAGGCCTTGATCGTGCCGGGATAGTTCAAGGCCGCGGAAACCTGCGATCTCTCCGGCGGGAAGTGAGCCGCCAGCCCCCGCCCGATGCGGTGCACCTCCAGAAAAAAGCCGCGATCGTCCGGCCACAGCGTAACCGGCTGAAGGCGCACCCCCGCGATGAGCTGCGGCGAGTCCGGAGCGGTGATCACGCTGCCGATCCCCCGGGCGTTTGACGGCAAGACCAATTCCAGGCCGTCGGAGCGGGCCACGCGGGACGAGGCCCGCGGAGCGGCTTCACTGGCGGCCATCACTGCCGCTCCACCAGGTCGGCCAGCGCCGCCTCGGGCTCGTCGCATTCCGGTGTTCTCCGGGTCCCCGCCACAAGGTTCCCGGCCCGCAACAGCGATTCGAATGTGCCGGCGTCGGTCCACCAGCCGTCCAGGAACGAGAACGTCATCGTCCCCTCGTCGATGTAGGCGTTGTTGACATCGGTGATCTCCAACTCGCCGCGCCGTGAGGGAACGAGCCTCTCGACCTTTTCGAAGACCGTGCCGTCATACATGTAAATACCGGTGACGGCGTAGTTGGACTTGGGATGCGGCGGCTTTTCTTCGATGTGAACCACCCGGTCGCCGTCGAGCTCGGCCACGCCGAAGCGTTCCGCATCGGGAACTTCCTTCAGCAGGATCCTGGCCCCGCGCTCCTGCAGGCGGAAGGCGTCCACCGCATCGCGGATATTGCCTTCGATGATGTTGTCGCCGAGAACGACGCACAGTTTCTTGCCGTCCGCGAAGTGCTCGGCGAGCCGCAAGGCATCGGCGATGCCGCCCTCGCCTTCCTGATAGGTGTAGTCGATATGGGCGAGCCCGAACTGCTTCCCATTCGCCAGCAGCCGCAGGAAATCGCCTGCGTTTTTCCCCCCGGTAACCACCAGGATGTCCCGGATACCCGCGTCGACCAGCGTCTGAATCGGGTAGTAAATCATCGGCTTGTCGTAGATTGGCAGCAGATGTTTGTTGGTGATTTTGGTGAGCGGGAACAGCCGGCTGCCCGTTCCGCCCGCCAGGACGACGCCTTTCATCAGTCCCATGATACAATACCCCGGCTATGCAGTCCTACGATTGGAGCGCGCTGCCCGAGGAGCGGTTGAATCCCCTGGTGTCCCGCAAGATGATTCACGGCGAGAGCATGACGGTGGCCCGCCTGTCGCTGAAGGCGGGCGCCGTCGTCCCCACCCACAGTCACGTCAACGAGCAGATCAGCATGATCGAATCCGGCGCGGTGCGCTTCGTGATCGGCGGCCGGGAACTTCTGGTGCGGGGAGGCGAGACCGTGCAAATCCCGCCCGGCGTGCCGCATAGCGTGGTGGCCGAAGAAGACTCCGTGGCCGTCGACATCTTCTCGCCGGTGCGCGAGGACTGGCGCAGGGGCGACGACGCCTATTTACGCGGATGACGCGCCCGGCCATTACCGCTGGTAGCGCACGGGCAGGCTGAACCAGACCCCATTGCCGGTGTATTCGACTTCACAGGACTCGCGTCCGCTCTCCCGAATGGGAAAGAACAGGTAGCCCGCCACCGGTCGCGTGGCCACTCCCTCGGGCAGCAGCTCCGGGAAGTCGTCCGGCGCCGACGGCTTGACCACCGCCCCGGAAGGCCGCAAGCGCAACTCAAAATCCCGGCGCCACACTTCCACCGGCGCGCGGGTCTTCGAATACACCCCGATCTCGACCACCACGTACTCGCGAGCCACCGAGGCTCCAAACCTGCGGCGCACCTGTTCCGGCGGGACCAGGGTCGCCGCGACGGCCAGGGAATGCGTGAAGGAGGTGACGAAGTACTCGGCCCGGCTCGTCCGCGGCGGGATGCCGCGCGGTCCGGCGGAGGCGGCTAGAGTCAGAACGGCGATCAGCAAGGGCAGTCTGGCGGGCCTCATGGACGAATCCGCAGTGCCCTGAGCATAGCATCGCCCGCCGGAATCTCAAAACAAAAAATGCCTTTTATGTTTGTTTTAGTACCGGTATTTCTGCCGGTACTGTTACTTGAGTTTGATGCGGACCTGGGCCGTCTGCCCCGGCTTGATCGCTGGGTTGGGACTGGTGAACGCGATGATCGCCTGGCTCTTCTCCAGCGCCCGGAGGCTGCCCAGGATGCCGTCGCCGGGCTGATCGGCCACCACGATCAGGGCAGCCTGTCCGGCCTTCAGCAGGTTCAGCACCGGCGGCTCCGGTTCCAGTACTACTTCCAGCAGGTTGAGGTCGACGGCGATCTGGAAGAAATCCTTGCGGTCCACGGTGACCTCGGCGCCGGGGTCGCCCTTGCGTCCCACCACGATTCCCTGCGCGGGAGAAAGCAGTTCGCTGGCGCCGAGCCGGGTCTTGATGTCTTCGAGCTCGGCGTTCTTCTCGTCCAGCGCCCGCTTAGCGGCGTCCATGTCGCGCAAGATCTGGTTGACCCGATCCTCGGAGCGCGTGGCCACGCCTTCCAATCCTCTGTACTCCGACTGCGCCAGCTCGTACTCGCGCGCGGCCCGCTCAGCGGCCAGCTTGGGGGCGGCGCCTTCGCGATAGAGCATCTCCTGGCGGCGTTGCGTGCGCTCCAGCCGGTCGTAGTCGCCGCGCGCGCGGGAGGCCTCGGCCCGCGCCCGTGACGCTTCCAGCCGCGAGGCCAGCACGGCGCTCTCCAGGCTGTTGAGACGCGCCTGCGCCGCCTCTACGGCGCGCGCGGTCGCCTGCTGGGCCGTTTCGAAGCTCTCGTTGGTGACGCGCGCGATCAACTGGCCTTCGTAGACTTCCTGCCCGATGTCGGCGAAGAAAGCGCTGATCGTGCCGTC
>JACOSH010000395.1 GCA_016178945.1 Acidobacteriota bacterium | reverse complement strand
TGATCTCGACCATCATGAATTTCCAGACCGCCCGCTTCGCCCGTGGCAACGACCTTCCCAACCTGCTGTTCCTGCCCACCTACACGGCCATCGCCTGGTATCACAAGAGATTGCCCGCCGATCTCCAGCGCGACTTGAAGAAAGCCCTCGACGAGAGCCGGCGCTTCGCGTCCGGGCCGTACGTGCAGGCCTTGCAGAAGGGCGACACCTTGACTCCCGCCGAGCGCAAGCAGACGCTGGATCAGCTCGTCCGCCTGACCGGGCTCGACCGAAGCTGGATCGACCGCGCCGACTTGCGCATCGAGATCGGGCGCTTCTGCAAGGAGCTGCTGCGCGATCGCGGCTTGAACGTCGGCCGACTGGACGGGCGTCTCACCGGCGCGGACTCCGCCCGCACCGGCGAGCGGCCCGAGTTCGATCCCAGCATGACCGCCATCCGGCCGCCCTACACGGAAACCATGAACCAGTATGCGCGCGAAGAGTTGGGATACGAGGATCACCGGGAGTACTTCGCGCTGGGCGGCGGCATCACCTCGCCCTGGGATTTCGGCGTCCAGGGACAGGGCTACGCCGACACCAGCGAGGCGCTGCGCGCGGGGATGCAGAAAAACCCCCACATGAAGGTGTTCATCGCCGCGGGCTACTACGATCTGGCCACGCCGTTTCACGCCGTCGAGTACACGGTGAGCCATATGGGCCTGGACGCCGGGCTGCGCGGGAACATCCGCTGGGCCGAGTACGAGGCGGGCCACATGATGTACATCCACCTGCCGTCGCTGCACAAGCTCAAACAGGACGTGGACGGCTTTTATTCCTTTGCGCTGGGCCGCTGATACCGCTCGAACCGGAACCGCGCCGCCACTACCCACGCCAGCGCCAACGCGCTCACAACGCCCGCCGCCGCTGCCCATCCCATCAGGGTCCCGGCTCCTAAGGACGCCTTCCACCTGCCCATCGAAAGGATGCCCAGTCCTCCGGCCAGGCCGCCGATTAGCGTCAGGGCGCCGGCGCTGAAGCCGTAGTTCTCCGGGCCGGTCACGTCGTAAGCGGCCGCGACCACGTTGGACAACATCACTCCGGCGAACAGCCCGAAGGCGGCGCAAGCGAATTTGAGGCCGTCGAGAGAAGGCGCAGCCAGGCTCAGATACGCAAACGGAGAGCACAGCAGCAATCCCGCCGCGACCACGTAGAAGCGTCCCGCCGCCATTCGCCGGGACAACCAATCCGCCAGAACCCCGCCAGAGAGGATCCCGGCCGCCGAGCTGGCCTGGAGCCATACCGTCGCGGTGAAGCCGCTGTCCGCCAGGCTCAGCCGGTAGCGCTCGTAGATCAGGCTCGGCAGCCAGGCGTACAGGATCCACAGCATCGCGCAGACGCTGAAGAAGGCCAGCGCCAGCGCCTGGAAACAGCGGCCCCCCAGGACCTGAGCGGGACGCGCCGCCGTGGACGCGCTGGAATCGCGCGGCGGCAGATTCTTCATCCCCATTCGCAACCCAGGGGCGTACAGCAATCCCAGGATCGCTAGCGCCACGAATCCCCAGCGCCAGCCCACGGTCTGGGCCGTCCATCATCCGAACCAGCCTCCGGCAACGATGCCGGCGAACTGCGCCGAGCCGTGAATCGAAATGGCGCGCGAGCGGGTCGGCCCCGGATGCGCCGCGCCAATCGCGGCCAGTGCGGCGGGAAAGTAAAGGCCCTCGGTCACGCCGATCACGCCGCGCCAGAATAGCAGCGCTTCCACCGAGCGGCTGAGCCCGGTGGCCAGCGTCGCCAGGCTCCACAGAAGCAGGCTGGCCGGAATGAGCCGGTCCAGCCGCACGCGATCGGCCAGGCGTCCGGCCAGCGGAGAGCACAGCGAGTAAACCCAGATGAAGATGGAACCGATCAGGCCAAGCTGCGTCGGCGTAAAGCCCAGCTCCCGCTCCAGGACCGGCAGGATGGAGAACACCGACTGGCGGTCGACATAGTTGATCAGGTAGGCGGCCCACAAGAAGGCGACGATCGTCCAGGGGCGGCGCAAGAGCTGCACAGTGGACTATAGTAGTTCAGAATGTCACGCGATTCGGAGCTCACCCGCCGCGCCTTCGTGACGGTGGCCGGCGGCTGCGTTCCCGCATGGGGAAAGATGATCGAAGGCAAAGAGGTGGTCGTAGGGTCGGGCGCGGTGGCCAGCGAGCCGGAGGATACGGTCCGCGCGGCGGCCGCGATCCTGGAAGCCGGCGGGAACGCGATGGACGCGGCGGCGGCGGCGGCCCTGGTCTGCGGCCTGTTGCAGCCGGAGCTCTGCGGTCCGGGCGGATACGTGTTGTGCGGCCTCGTGCTGGAGGGCAAGACCGGCCGGATCTGGTCGCTGGATGCGAACTCGGTCTCCCCCGCGGCCGCGCGCGAGCGCATGTTTGAGGTGCTGCCGCTCTCCAGCGACCGCGGCGGCATCAATGCGCAGGAGTATCATTGCGCGGTGCGCGACGACGCCAACGTGCTGGGCCCGCTGGCCGTGGGCGTGCCCGGCCAGATGGCGGGCCTGGGCGTCTTATGGGAGCGCTGGGGACGGCTGAAGTGGCCGGATATCGTCGCCCCGTCGCAGCGGCTGGTGGCCGCCGGCATCCCCTATCGCATCACCGCGCGCTCCATCGCCGTCCAGGAAAAAACCCTGCGCCGCTTCGAGGCCACCTCACGATTGCTGATGCCGGACGGCCGCCTTCCCAAGCCGGACGACCGCTGGCGCCCGGACGACCTCGCCAAGACGCTCACTCGCCTGGCGGCGGCCGGATGGCGCGATTTTTACGAAGGCGAGCTCGGGCGGAAGATCGCCGATTTTGTTTCCGGAGCCGGCGGCATCCTGTCCCGCGCCGATATGGCGGAGTTTCATCCCCGCGTCACCGAGCCCTATCTCACGACCTATCGCGGAGCCCGGGTTTACTCGGCGGCGCTGGCCAACGGCGGCCTGACGGTTCTCCAGATCCTGAACATGCTGGAGTGCCTCGCGCCGGCCTCCGCGGCCGATGTGGTGTATTGGCATTGCCTGGCCGAGGTCCTCAAACTGGCCTGGCGAGACCGCCTCCGCTACCTCGGCGATCCCGATGGGGCCTCCGTGCCGGTGGAGCGCTTGCTGAGCAAGGACTACGCCGCCGGCCGCGTCGAAACGCTGCGGCAGTTCCCCGATCAGGTGGACCGGATGCCGGCCGCCGCCGCGGGAACCTCTCCGGGGACCACTCACATTTCGGCCGCCGACCGCGAAGGGAACCTGGTGGCGGTCACGGTCTCGCACGGAGGAAATTTCGGCTCCTGCCTTACCGTGCCGGGAACCGGGATTATCCTGGGCCATGGGATGTGCCGCTTCGACCCGCGGCCGGGCCGTCCCAATTCGGTCGGGCCCAGGAAGCGTCCGCTGAATAACGTGTGCCCAACCATTCTTCGGTTGCCCGACCGCGACGTAGCGCTGGGGTTGCGCGGCGGGCGGCGCATCGTCAGCTCGGTGGCGCAGGTGGCCGCGCGAATCGTGGATCACGGCCTCACCGCGCTCGAAGCCGTCGAAGCGCCCCGCATGCACGTCGAGGAGCAGGAGCCGCTGGAGTTGATGACCACGGCGGGCCGCGAGCCGGTCGAAAAGCTGGAAGCCATGGGACACCGGGTCAGGCAGGTCGAGCGAGTGGGCGGCTGGACGCACATCGTCGAGCGGCTTCGGAACAAGGGCAAGATCCGCGCGGGCAGCAACATCTGGTCCGCCGGCATCGAGTGAAACAAAGATGAAAGCCTGTCTTCTTCTCCTGGGGATGTTCTGGCTGCTGAGCGGCCAGACGGGGACCGACGCCTCCATTCTGGGCATTGTCAAGGACCAGACCGGAGCGGCGATTCCGGAAGCGGCCGTGTTGATCACGAACTTGGACACCGGGCTCGCCAGGACCACTCGCAGCGGCGACGACGGATCCTTTGAGGTGCTGGCTCTGCCGCTGGGCTTCTATGCGGTGACCGTTTCCAAGCCCCAGTTCCTCACCTGGCAACTGGCGCGCATGGAGCTGACCGCGGTGGAGCGGCGGCGGCTGGCGCCGGTCCTCCGGATCGGCGATGTCCAGGAAAAGGTGACGGTCGAAGCGGGCATCGAGCTGATGCAGACCGAGAAGGTCTCGATCGAGGCGGCCATCGAGGAGAAGCAGATCCGCGACCTGCCAATCAATGGGCGCAATCCCATCGAGATGGTCAACCTCGTCCCGGGCATGCGTTTTCTGGGGGTGGGCGGCCTGGCCGGCGAGCACACCGTGCAAGGGCTGGGGCAGCGCGAGGACCAGACCGGCTTCTCCGTCGACGGCCTGGATGCGAACGACCCCAGCAACGAGAAGGGCATCGCCTTCCCGAACCTGGATGCGGTCGCGCAGTTCAGCGTCCAGACCTCCAACTTCAGCGCCGAGAATGGAAGGAACCCGTTGCAGGTCATGATGGTCACCAAGAGCGGCGGCAACCGGCTGCATGGCACGTTGTGGGAGTTTCACCGCAACGCCGCCATGGATGCGCGCAACACATTCGCCACCTCCACGCCCAAGCTGATCCGCAACCAATTCGGTTTCAGCGCGGGAGGGCCGGTGATCCGCAACCGGACTTTCTTCTTCTTGAGCCATGAAGGCGCCATCATCCGGCGTGAGGCGATCTTCAACTCCAACACCATCGCGCCCGAGATTCTCAACTGGGACTTCTCGTCGCTCGCGCGCCGGATCACCGATCCCCTCAACGGGAACAATCCATTCCCCGCCAATCGCATTCCCGCGGACCGCATCTCGAGCGCCTCAAAGTTCTTGTACCCTTACATCCTGATGCCCAACGCGCCGG
>JACOSH010000394.1 GCA_016178945.1 Acidobacteriota bacterium | reverse complement strand
TTTCCTGGTATCGGGCGCCCGATCGGCCCGCTCTCACCTTCGGGCATCCAGCCGGCCCCTCGCCCGACCCCGGCTCCGCTCTGGGAGTGGCGCAGAGCGGCGAGGTGATCTATCGCTGCTTCCAGTGCCATGCGACGGGCGTGAATCGCGGTCCCGATCTCTCCGCGATGATTCCCGGTGTCACCTGCGAGCGCTGCCATGGACCGGGACGGGCGCACGCCGAAGCGGCCCGCGCCGGCAAGCCTGGGCGGCACATCCTCAATCCGGGCCGCTTCCCGGCCAAAGCTCAAGTGGAGATCTGCGGCGATTGCCACCGCCTGCCGAAACCGGGCGACGCCTCTCCCGCGCCGGAACTGGAGGACCCCATCACGGTTCGCTTCCAGCCCATCGGCTTCCTGGCCAGCCGCTGCTTCACCGGCAGCCGGAACTTCTCCTGCCTCACCTGCCACGACCCGCATGAAGACGCCCGCCCGCGCAACGATGCCTTCTACAGCAGCAAGTGCCTGGCCTGCCACAATGCTCCAGCCCGAGCCCGCTCCACATGCCCGCGCGCGCCGAAAAAGGATTGCCTGCCCTGCCACATGCAGCGCGCTTCCCCCGCGCCGCACCTGACCTTCACCGACCACCGCATCCGGGTTTACCCCGCCGCACGATGACTTACCAGTTCAAATGCATCACCAGCTTGATAAAGCGCGGCAGGTTGCGCTGCGTGGGGTTCAGCCTCCCGAACTGGGCATTGGTGACATCCGTGGAAGCGATGTCGGCGAACCACGGGTGATTCATCATGTTCACCATCTCAAAGCGGAACTGAAGCCGGAGCTTCTCCCTGATCGGGAAGTACTTCGATACCGAGGCGTCCCAATTCTTGTAACCGGGCCGCCGCACGTCGCTGAACAGATACGGGAAGGCGCGGAGCGTGAACGGCTCTTGCGTGGGGACTGGGGTGCCCGATGCCGTCTTCCACAGCGAGGTATTGAACCAGCGGTCGCCGGTCTGGTCGCCCGAAAGCTTGGCGCTGCCCGGCGCGTTCTGCGGAGCGTTGGGGTAATCCACCACCCAGCCCTTCTGGTAGGTCACGTCGTAGTTGAACTGCCAGCCGCCGATGATCTGATTAACGACTCCCGGCACACCGGCGGCGAACTTCCGGCCTTTTCCGAACGGCAGCTCGTAGATGCCGGCGATGACAAATTTCCGCGGCGTGTCGATGTTCTGGTCGGGCTCCTTCACCAGTTTCGTGGACTCGAAGTTGGTGACCCCGCCGAAGTCCTGCGCGTTCAGGATTCGAGTCTCCCGCAGATTCTTGCCCGTCGAATAGCTGGACAGAAAACTCAACCCGCTGGAGAGCCGCTTAGTGACCTTGACATTCATGCCGTGGAACTGGGCGCGGCCCACCGGAACCGCGCCGATGCCGGTTCCGGGGTATTGCGGGTAGGCGTACCACAGGTTGGGGCGGGTAAACGTAGCGCCATTGAGCGCCGCGTTATTGGGTATGAGTCCCGCCATGGGATTGGGGACCTGCGCGCTATAGTAGGCGACGTCGATCTGGCCGTTTGGCAAGCGCCGCGCCAGCTCGTTGGTTGGGATGTAGTTCAGGCCGAAGCCGACCGGAAGGCGGCGGGTGGTGTTGCCCGTATAGCCGATCTCAAACAGAATCGAACCCGGCAGCTCGCGCTGGATATCGAAAGAATACTGGTGCGAATACGGCAACCCGCGATCGCGCTTGAAGCTCGCCACACCTTCTCCCAGGAAGCTGGAAGCGCCCAGGCTTGTGCCGATGGGATCCAGAAGCTTGCCGCCCGGCAGCGCCACGAATGGATTGGCCGTCTTCATCCCCGGATACGGCGTCAGACCGTCGGTCGACACGATGGCGTTGGTCTGGCGGCTGAATCCATTGCTGGAGCCAATCGCGTCCTCGCCCAGGTAGTACAGGCCGTAGCCTCCTCGCACCACCCACTTATCGTGAAGCCTGTAAGCCAAGCCGATCCGAGGCTGAAGGGCGCTCTTGGGGGTGTCAATCAACGCCCGCGGCTGGCCGTTCACTCCGGCGAAGGCCACCGCGCCCTTCAGGCTCAGCCCCTGGACCTTGCTGGCGATCGGGCTGGCAGCGTCGAAGTCCAGACCGTTGATCTGGCGGTCGAACCGTTCCACGTTCCCCGATTCGGCGTCCCAGCGAAGGCCGATATTCAGGCTCAGCTTCGAGCTGATCTTCCAATCGTCGTGGACAAACCCGGCATAGTAGTAGTGCCGGTAGTAGGGGTCGATATTCTTCTGCACCGAGGCGCCGCTCGGAATCCCCAGCAGCATGGTGGCCAGGCCGTTCCCCGAGACGGCGTCCGCCCGGGTGGCATTGGCCTGCGTCCAGTTCTTATTGAAAGACCAGATGCCGGATGGATAGCCTCCGCCCGCGTTGGCCTTGTTGTACTGTCTGACCTCGGCCCCCAGTTTCAGGAAGTGACGGCCGATTACCTTGTTGACATTGGGCTGAAGACTGTAGGTATCCCGGATGCCGGGGCTGACCGCGTTCGAGCCCACATTCTGGTAACCCTCAATTTGGAAATTCGGGAACTGGTAGGCCCGGAATTGAGCCACCAGGTTCGCGTCGATGCCGAGCTGCTTGGGGTCGTATCCGGCGCCGATGGTGCTGCCGCCCGCATCCTCCCAACGGTTCAAGCCGAAACGCAGGTCGAAGGTAGTGGTTGGCGAGAGGGTGGAAGTCCAGTTCATCATCACGTTGCGGCCGTTGCGCAGCAGCGGCGCGTTGCCGGTGGGCTCGGCCGGGTTGTTCAATCCAAAGACCACCGCGCGGAACTCGTCGAACGGATTCTCGTTGTAACGGAAGAAAGCGTTGTTCTTGGAATTCACCACCACATCCGTCCGGCCGACAAACTGATCAAAGCCCGCCCGCCAGATCGACGGGTACGGATGGTTGTTGATGTGCGCCGGGCCGATGCCCGCGCTGGAAGGGGCTGGGTAGAACGACAGCACCTTCACGGCCACCGGGTCGAGCTGGCTGGAGGGAATCCGGTTGCCGGGAATGGGCGTGCGCGAGCCGTCGGCCTTGGTGCTGAACGGGTCGTAGATGCTCACCAATTGCCCCTGCGCGTTAAACAAATCGGAGAAGTCGCCCTGCCGCCAATTCATCAGCGGGAACTGCTTCACGTCCGGATCCGCCGACCGCTGCCGCATGCTCTCCCACGACAGCATCCAAAACGCCCGGTTCTTCCCGTTGAACAGCTTTGGGATCGTCAGCGGGCCGGAGGCCTGCGCGCCGAACTGGTTGATGTGGTTGGGCGGCTTGCGCCCATTGGGATAGAACACGCCGGCCACGGTTTGAGGCTGGTTGAGCTCGCTCTGGTTGGCGTTCAGCTTGTCGTTCTGGAAATACTCGAAGGCCGTGCCATGGAAATCGTTGCCGCCGCCCTTGGTCACCATCGTGATCACCCCGCCGCTGGTGCGCCCGTACTGGGCGTCGTAGGTGCTGGCCTGTACTTTGAATTCCTGCACGGACTCCGTGGTCGGAATGCTGATGACCGTCCACTCCGCCCGGACGTTGCTGATTCCGTCGAGCAGGACCTCGTTCTGCCCCTCGCGGCCTCCGTTGATGGAAATGCCCGTGGTGCCGGCGATGTCGAACGAGCGCAGGTAGCGCCAGGCGCCGCTCTTGACGACTCCGGCCGCCGCCCAGGCGATCTGGAAGGGGTTGCGGCCCTGCGTCGGAACGTTGGCGATGATCTCGTTGGCCAAAGTCTGCGAGCGGCTGGCCGTCTCGGTCTGCAACTGGGAGACCGCATCGCGCACGGTGACGTTCTGCGCAAGTTCGCCCAATTCCATGCTGACGTCCACGCGGGCCCGGTCCTGGGATTGCAGCACGATGTTCTCGCGGACGAATCTCTTGAATCCCGTGGCCTCCACCGTGAGCCGGTAGTTTCCGGGCGCAAGAAAGGGAGTCACATAGTTGCCCGTCACATTGGTCTGGGTGGTGACGGCCAGGTTGCTGGCCAGGTTGGTCACGGTAACGCCCGCTTGAGCCAGCGGAGCGCCCGTGGGATCGGTCACGATGCCGGTGATGCCGGCGCGGACTTCCTGCCCGTATACGGCAGGCAGGCTCCACAAGCAAGGCAGGAGAATTGCCAGGTTGCCGAGGCGACGAAACATAACTTTACCCCCTTTGGTAATCCCTTTGAAAGCGGTGTCTGGGCTCAGTATACTTCCGAAGACCCGCGGCGTCAACAATGCGCGCGCCGTCGAAACCGCCTATAATGGGCGCAGGACTATTGTGAGTTCCAGCGACCCCATCGCGGCGGTAATCCACAAGGCGCGGCGCCGCTTCGTCCGCAACGAAGCCGCGGCGCAAGCCGTGATTTCCGGGTGCCTGGTGCTGGCGGGTGTGATCCTGATCCTGTTGCTCGGAACCCAGTTGCTCCAGTGGGCCTGGCTGCTGCCGCTCGCGCTGGGCGGCGCACTGTTCGCCGGATACCGCACCGTGCGGCGGACGCCCTCGCGCTATAGCGTCGCGCAGTGGGTGGACCGGCGGCTGGACCTGCAGGATTCGCTTTCCACCGCCCTGTTCTTCCTGGATCCCGGGGACCGCCACGGCGATGGCCAAACGCGCGCCGCGCAACGGGCCATGGCCGAGGGCTTGGCGCCCCAAGTCGATCCGTCGAGCGCCGTTCCCTTTACCCTGCCGCGTGGGATCTGGGCCCTGGCCGCTCTGGCGCTGATCGCGGCAGGGCTGTTCACCACGCGCTATCTGATCGAAAAGCGCCTCGACTTGCGCGCGCCGCTGGCGCAGGTAATTTTCGACACTTTCGGGGGCCGCTTCGAGAGGCGGGTCACGGCCAAGAACCAGAAAAAGCCCAGCATGATCTGGGAGTCTCCTACGCCCGACACTCCCACCACCGAAGCGCACCCGGAAGAACCGGGCAAGTTCGACGCCGCGCCGGACTCGGTGCTCGATACCGTGGATGTCCCCGACGTGAATAACGACAAGATCGCCGCCGAGGAGGGTCCAGGCAAGTCTTCGGGCAAGAGCGCGGGCAAGGAGCCGGGCGATGGCGAACGGGCCGAGGGCGATCCCGGCGAGAACATGGCCGAGGCGGCCGGTCGCGAGGGACAGGGCTCGGCCGAGCGCGACGGCGCCGGCAGCATGCAGGCCGACAACCAGGGCGGCAAACAGCCCCCCAGCTCCAGCGGCGAAAATCCGAGCCTGGCATCGAAACTGCGCGACGCGATGTCGAACCTGCTGTCGCGGATGCGCCCGCAATCGAGCGCCGGGGCCAACAAGCAGTCCCCCACCCAGCAGAAGGGGCCCCAGTCCGGACAGCAGCAGGCCAGCCTGTCGCAGAAGGGCGCGGCCGCGCAACAGAACCAGCCCGGCGGCGACCAGGCCGGCGACTCCCAGGACGGCGACACCGGCGACGAGGCCCGCGGCGGCGAGAATTCCGACGGCAAGTCCAGCGGCAAGGGCTCCGAAGAGCATGCCAGCAAGAACCCCGGCAGCGGCATGGGAAAGCAGGACGGCTCCAAGGACGTCAAGCTGGCCGAGCAGATGGCGGCCATGGGCAAGATCAGCGAGATCATCGGCAAGCGCTCGCAGAACGTGACCGGAGAGGTCACTATCGAAGTCCAGTCCACCAAGCAGCAGTTGCGGACGCCTTATTCCGACAGCAAGGCGGGGCACGGCCAGGCCGGCGGCGAGATCAATCGCGATGAAGTCCCAGCCGCCGCGCAAGAGTACGTGCAGCGATATTTTGAGAAGGTGCGCAAGACGGCGCCCGCGCCGCCTCCGGCGTCTCCCTCTGGCAGCCAGTAGCCGGCATCAGGTCCGCTTCGCCTGGGCCTCCCGCACGCGCAATTGCAGGGCTTCGTCGTGGCGATAGATCGCCAGGGCCGTGGCGGCGTCTTCGGATTCGCGGCGCTTCCCATCGGCCACCAGCTTCAGCAGGAACTCGAAGGCCGCCTCCTGGCGCAGCGTAGCGATGGCCACCAACAGCGTGCGGCGGAATCCTGTGATGTCGCGCTCCCATTTCGCCCGCAGGGCGTCGAACGCCTCCGCGTGCCGCGTTTCACCCAGCGCCAGGGCCGCCGCTTCGGCGATCTCCCGGTCCGGCGAGTCCAGATAACCGGCGACGAACGGAATCGACCTCTCCGGACGCATCTGGCAGAGCTCCGCGAAGCATTCCCCGATGACCTCGGTGCTCTTGTCGCCGTGAAAGACCTTGAGACGCAAGACCAGCTCGGCGCCGGGTTCTCCCGAGGCTCCCAGCGCGCGGATCGCGCCCACGCGCGCCGGAACCCAGCGGTCCACCAGCAGAGCCACCGCTTCGAGCAGCGCGTCCGGGTAGCCGATATCCACCAGCCCCAGCACGCACACGCCGCGCAGCTCCGCCGCCGTGTCGACCGGCTCGCCGAACGAGCCTTCCATCTGAACATGCCGGGTGCCGCGCAGGAACAGATCCGCCGACGGGTATTCCAACGATCGCAGCGCGCGGGCGATTTCGATCTTGGCCTCGCACTGCTTATCGGCGGCGGTAAAGAAGCGGTCGAAAGCCTCTGCCAGGGCCGGCGCCAGGTTCTCCAGGCCGGCCTCGCCCGCGATCTTGGCCGCTTTCGCCGCCGCCAGGCTGATCTTGGCCGCCAGGGCGGCGGCGATCAGCTTCTGCGATGCCGGCGAGTGCGGATCGCGACGCGCATCGGCCAGGGCGTCGAGCTGCTGTTTGAC
>JACOSH010000393.1 GCA_016178945.1 Acidobacteriota bacterium | reverse complement strand
GGCGTGCCTTCCGGCACAGTGGAACGGACGATGGATGGGCCGGAGGTGCCCGAGGTTCTTCGACTGTGTCGGCGAAACGACAATGGCCGAAAGTGACACACGTTTGCGCATCCAGGCCGCCGGCCCGTTAACGAATTCGCAGTTTTCTGCGCCCTGCTAATTGTCATTGCCAGCGCCACGGCAACCTTGATCTGTTTTCCCTGGAGTCATGATCCCCAGAACGGTCTTTCCGTCAAGACACGCGATTTCTACGAAAGAGCCTATGCCAAGGAGAAGCCCGTCAACCAAGGGAACGCCTCGTCGGACGTTGTGCCCCTGTCCACGAAGGAGTAGCTTTACGTGAACGTCGCGCGGAAGGCGGCAGTTCAACAAGGGGTTCCGGAGATGATCGCCGGCTTCGTTCAGAGGTTCGGCCTCAGGGAGAAGAAAGTGCTTGAAGTTGGGGCGGGAAGCGGCCTTCTGCAAGACACGGTTTCGGACCATGCTGCTCTCGACATCTCGCCCACTGCCCGGCGCTTTTTTCACAAGCCTTTCGTCGCCGCTTCTGCGACCGACATCAGCGACCGACATGCCCTTTGCCGACAATACATTTGACGGACTCTGGTCTATCTGGGTGTTAGAGCACATACCCAACGCGGAAAGAGCGTTACTGGAGATGCGTCGCATACTGAAGCCTGGAGGCTACCTGTTCCTGATGCCGCCGTTCGAGGTCTCCAGGTATGCCGCGCAAGGTTATGAGGTTCGATCCTATCCGGAGCTTGACTGGAAGGGAAAGCTGATCAAGGCGACCATTCCCCTCTTCAGGAGCAAGGTCTTCCACTATCTGCAATATCACCAGGTCCGGGCACTACGCTCGCTTGGTGCACGTCTCGGAGCCCCTCGCGCCTGCACTTCGTCAGGTTGACGCCAAACTACGATCAGTACTGGCAAGCCGACAGTGACGCAACTACCTCGTTTTCCGCCCATGAGTTGTACCTCTGGTTCACCACTCGCGGTGATAGCTGTATCAATTGTCCATCCGAGTTGCGTACGACATTTCGAGACAATGATCCTGGCTACCTTATCATCCGCACGGTGAAACGCTGAATCGGCTCGGGCGTTTTCCGGAATAGACGATTGACCTGATCGGGCCAAGATGGAATCGGATCATCCGGTCGGCCACGGAGTCGGGAGTCTTTGCAGCGGTCGGGTTCACACACGGTTGTTAGGCGCTCAGCCTCTTCTTGGGCACAAACGATACGACCTTGCGCCCTGACCGGCGCTGGCGTTTTTTGGCGCCTGCAACGATCGCTTTGACGTCGAAGGCGTACTTGGCGGCCTGTTCCTCGCGAACGCGCCGGACTTCATTAACGATGGGGTCCCTCGGCATAATCCTCCTCCAAGAGATCCGCGGGCGCGCAGATCAACTCCTGCGCCGGGGTTTCCGGCGCGCCGCCCTCTGCCGCGTCCGGTGCAACGCCTTGTCAGGTGAGTCGCCGGCGATAAGCATCTCTCGCTTCACCTGCTCAAGGGAATACACATCCCCTCGTCTGACTTCTGCGCGCGCGCGACGGATGATTCTCAGGAACGCCGGATCCAGGCTAAGCGACAGAGACTCCCGGTCCACGTCTTTGAGCGAAACGAGAGCGGCAACTGGTTTTCTGTTCGAGGTGACGACGATGGATTCGGAGCCCAAGTTGGCGGCATAGTCGGCAAGTGCCTTGGACGCCTTCCGCAGTTCCAGGGTTTTCATGACTCAATCTCCTCGCCTTCTATGTACAGCTTGTTGCCGCGCTTCGTGCCAATTGCCAGAACCATTACAATGCCTGGCTCGTCAACCTCGTAAAAGATGCGCATCTCCCTCACGCGAAGCTCCCAAGGCGCGAGCAGATTTGGTCGAAGGCGTTTACGGTTGCGCGTCTCCACCAGCGGTTCGTGCGCGAGTTGAGCCTCAACCCCGGCTATAATCATAGCGCGTTCGCCTGCCTCAAAGGCTGTGAGCTGCCGCTTGGCCGACGAGGCGAAACCGGATTTGGTAGGGCACGAAAGGAACTTCCGGAGGTCTCGCGAGCACCCAGTGTTGTGGGCTACCGGCTGGCGATCTTCTGGCTGTCCACGGTGTAGTCGAACCAGCCGATCATCATCTCTTCCCAGGTTTGCGGACCCCACTTTACTTCCTTCGCGGGATCGGGGTTGTAGCGGTTGTTGGGTGAGTTGTCGAAGTGGGCGACGCAGTCCAGACGGCTGCCGGCGGGGAGGAACAGCGGCTCGCGGAAGCGGTAGAGCAACTGCCAGTTGAAATCGTACCTCGGAACTTGCAGCACCACCTGCGAACGCCCGTCGGGATAGACGGCGGTGTAGGTGAAATCCTTGCCGCGCAGGTGCATGTGCGGCATCAGGTCGATGATCCGGACGTCTTCCTTGGCGGTCCAACTGGAGGTCACTTCGTGGCTGGAGGCCCCGGCCGGGATGACGAACTTCGCATTGAGCGCCGTGCCGGTGAGCGCCTTGCTGTGGACCGGGTCCTTGGCGAAGTACAGTCCGATATAGGAGCGGTCCTTGGCCGGCTTGCCGTTGGGCGTGTAATGCATCTGGAAAACGAAGTCCGACCCGGCCTTCACCAGCTTGGCGGTGCCTTTGGGGAATACCTTGGGCTGCTCTCCGGGGGCGAACCCGGCCAGCTTGAAGCCGCGGCCGTCGGGCCCCGCCGCGCCGGGCTCCCGCACATTAACGATGATGTGATGCACCACGGTGCGCGTGCCGGGCCGGATCTCGGCCGCCTGCACCCAGCGGTCCTCGGTGAAGCCCGCCGGGACGGTGAGGTACTTGTAGGGAATCACCCCCTCCGCCGGAACCTCGACCTCATCGACGAGCCGCACGACCATGTCCGGCTTTCCGAGCACCCAGCCTTCTTCGAACTTGGGGCTAGGCGGCAGATCGCGATCCTCGCCCTTGGGAGCGCCCGCGTCCACCCACGCGACCACGGTGTCGATCTCTTTCTGAGAGAGCCGCCGGTCGTTTTCGAAATCGCCGTAGCGCGGATCGGCCAGCCAGGGCGGCATGCTCCGGGTGATCACCTTCTCCCGGATGGCCTTGGCCCAGGGCCGCGCCTGCTGATAGGTCAGCAGCGCCATCGGCGCCACTTCGCCCGGACGATGGCATTCGGCGCACCGCTTGTACAGGATGGGCGCGACATCGCGCGTGAAGGTGACCTTGGCGGCGGGAAGTTCGCTCGCCGCCCAAGCCGTCCCCGCGGCCAGGAAAGCGGCAGCCAGACTGTGCTTCATCGGAAGCCTCCAGACAGGAAGATACTAGCATGTTTCTCCCCGGCGTGGACTACCTACTCACCAGCTTGGCGGATTGGCCTGGGGGGACACGGTACACCGTGTGGTAACTCTTGATTGCCGCTCCAATCGCGGCGCCAATCGCGGTATCGAACACAATCCCTCCAGCCGCGACGCCTGCGCCTTGCAACTTTGCGTTGGGGTACGCCAAGCAGACGCCCACCACCAGACCGATGGCAGCGCCTTTGGCGGTCGCGCGGCGCCGGACTGCGACGCTGTGGAGACTGGCGCGCGCGAAACTGCGGTCGGCGCCGCCAACGCGAAAGACCAGGCCGTCGTCGGTCGCGCTTACCAGCGTGCCGCGCAGGCGGACCGAATCGGTTTGTACCAACTCAACGCCGTTCCCGCCCGGAATCTTCCGCACGTCGGCCCACGTGCCTACGGCCTTCTCCCCGGCAACAGAGGTCGTGGCCAGCATCGCAATCGCGACCGGAATCAACAGAACGCGAGCTGTCGTCATTGGCATCCTCCGTTTCGACTATATTTCCCGGGCATCCTGCCGTCAAGCCGGTATGCGCGAATCCAGTGACCGCGAGCGACGTGGACCCGGAACGGGTTTGAGACACCGGAAGACCTCGGGAGACCTCGGGGTAGACCCGCCCGCGCTGCCGCTGTTACCATACGGGTGTCTTCCATGCGCTCCGGTAACGCAGCCCTGGCACTGGCGGCCGCCTTCGGCTGGGCCGCCGCGGAATTGCCGCCGCCGGCGCCGCGCCTGGTCTGGAGCGGGCCGGAGGTGACGCTGCTGGGCGGCCCCTCGCGCGACGGCCGCCACCTCTCCTACGTGGACGCGGCTACCGGCCACCTCGCCATTCGCGATCTGGCCTCCGGTCGAGGCCGCATCCTGACACAGAAACCGGCGGGATCACGGGAGTTCGCGTACTTCTCCGCGATCTCGCCCGACTCGCGCCGCGTGGCCTACGCCTGGTTCAACGAGGAAGGCTATTACGACCTCCGTGTCGTCGACCTGGACGGCTCGAACCCGCGCACCCTGTACCGCAACGAGGAGGCCGGCTTCATCCAGCCTTGCGCCTGGACGCCCGACTCCCGGTCGATCCTCACGCTATTGTTCCGCGCCGACAACATCAGCCAGATTGCGCTCGCGCCGGCGGAAGGCGGTCCGCCCAAGGTCCTGCGCTCTCTCAACTGGGTCTACCCGAAGCGGATGGATATTTCCCCCGACGGGCGCTACATCGTGTACGACTCGTTTGCCGGCGAGTCTTCCGGCGACCGCACTCTGTATTTGTTGTCGGCCGATGGCGCCAGCGAGAAGAAGCTCCTCGGCGCGCCGGGCAATTACCTGTTTCCGCTGTGGACAGGCAAGCGCGTCGTCTATGCCGGCGACCGCTCCGGCACGATGGACGCCTGGGAGCTGGAGATCGAGAACGGCGAGCCCCGCGGCGCCCCCAAGTTGTTGCGGCGCGATCTGGGCCGCATTCTGCCCTTGGGGATCACCGCGGCGGGCGATCTCTATTACGGCCTGCGATCCGGCAGCGTCGACGTGTTTGTCACCACGCTCTCCGATCCCAAGGGCGACGCACGCCGCGTGACGCTGCGCTTCCCTGGAAGAAACAGCATGCCGGACTGGTCGCGCGACGGCAAGGCCATCGCTTACCTTTCTCGTCGCGGATCGGAAAACTTCGGCCAGGAGTCGCGGGCCATTGTCATCCGCCGGCTGGATTCGGAGGAGGAGCGCGAGCTGCTGCCGAAGCTGGCCCATCTCGAGCGGGTGCGCTGGTCGCCCGGCGGCGACGCGCTGCTGGCCAGCGGCAGCGACAACAAAGGCCGGGGCGGGCTGTACCTGGTGAATCCGGAGACTGCCGCAGTCCGGCCGCTGGTAAGCGAAGCGGCCGCCTCGTTCCGTGGATTTGAAGGCGCGTGGTCGAGCGACGGCCAGCGTGTCCTGTACCCCTACCACGAGCAGGAGCTGCGCTCGCGGCTGGTAAGCGGCGGCAGCGAAGCGACGCTCTACCGTGGACCGCGGCTGCACGGCCTCGCGGTCTCGCCAGATGGCAGGTGGGTGGCGGTGGGCGCCGGTGGAAAGTCGATCGCGCTGATTCCGGCCGCGGCCGGCGAAGCGCGTTTGCTCCCGTTCGACGGCCTGACGGAGCTCGAATGGGGCCGCGATTTGATGGCGGGACGCGGCGCCGAGCTGTGGCGCATCCCGCTCGATGGCGCCGCGCCCTTGAAGCTCGCGGGGCCGGGTAACCGCCAAGCCGGTTTCAGTCTTTGCCCGGACGGCGAATCCATCGTACTCACGGCCGGCAACGCCAAATCGGAAGTGTGGGCAGTGGCGCTCAAATGACGTTCTGGCCGTTGCTCGCGGCGGCGGCGCTAGCTGGCGCCGACACGCTGACGATTCCCGCGGGTCTGGACGCCTACCTTCCCGTGCCAGGCTCGAATCCCCTGACCCGCGAGAAGGTCGAGCTGGGGAAGAGGTTGTTCTTCGACACGCGGCTCTCGCGGGACAACACCGTTTCCTGCGCGACCTGCCACGATCCCCAAAAGGCGTTCACCGACGATCGGCCGGTGGGCGCGGGCGTGGGAGGACGATCCGGCGACCGCCGCGTACCGCGCATCGTGAACCGCGGATATGGCAAGAGCTTCTTTTGGGACGGCCGGGCGGCATCGCTCGAAGAGCAGGTGCTCCAGCCGATCCAGAACCCCAAGGAGATGGACTTGACTCTCGCGGAGGCCGCCTCGCGCACGGGCGTGCCGGTGGAAAAGCTCCAGCAGGCCCTGGCCAGCTACGTGCGCACCATCCTCTCCGGCGACTCGCCTTACGACCGCTACTTGCAGGGCGATCGCGACGCGCTGACCGCCGGGCAGCGTCTCGGGCTGCGGCTGTTTCGCGGCAAAGCCGGCTGCACCTCCTGCCACCTGGGGCCCAACTTCACGGATGAGCGCTTCCACAACACCGGGGCCGGCCGCGCCGCCGGCGATGGCCGGTATGCCGCGACCAAGGACCCGCGCGACCGGGGCGCGTTCAAGACACCCAGCCTCCGGGAAGCCGCGCGCACGCCTCCCTACATGCACGACGGCAGCCTGCAAACGATCGAGGAGGTCATCGATTTTTACGACAAAGGCGGCAAGCCGAGCCCTTCGCTCGACCCCGAGATTCGCGAGCTCCACCTGACAGCGGAGGAGAAGACCGCTCTGGCCGCGTTTCTGCAGGCGCTCAATGGGAAGGTGCGCGATGGGATGTAGCTACGCCCTGTTCGCGCTCGCCCTTGCCTTCCAGCCCGACCCCGCGGCGCTGGTCCCGCTCTACCGCCAGGCGCTCGAGGAGCGCGAGAAGCAATTCGGACCCGGCCATCCGAAAACGGCCCGCGCGGCCAGCGACCTCGGACTGTTCCTGCGCGGCCACGGCGACCCCGCCTCCGCCGTCCCCTTCT
>JACOSH010000303.1 GCA_016178945.1 Acidobacteriota bacterium | reverse complement strand
CTCGAATGGCCGCGTCATCGAGCGAACGGTGCGCCGTTACGATCCGGGCGGCGGCGACGGCCGGCCGGATATCGTGCGCATCGAGGAGCGCCGGAATCCCGACGGCAGTCTCACCGTGCAGGCGGTCACCTACCGTTCCGACCTCAATGGCAACAAGCAGGTTGTGGAGCGCGTCACCACGGATACGCGCAAGGGCGCGGCTGTCGAGACCACCACGGTTGTCGAGCGGCCCAGCATCAACGGCGGGCTGCAAACCTCCGAGCGTACCCAATCGGTCGAGCGCGCCTCGGGGAACAGCACCCAGACCGAAGCCACCACGTACCGCGCCGACGCCAGCGGGAATCTCTATCCGGCGGCGCGCGAGGTGAAGGTGGTGGAGAAGAGCGGCAACCTGGAAAAGACCGACTCCGCGCGCTATGAGCCTGGGTCCTCGGGCCGGATGGAGCTGTCGGCTCGCACCGTGGGAAAGGTGAAGACCAACCCGGACGGCTCGCAGGTGGAGGAGATCGAGGTGTATGGACGGCGGATGGCCTTCAACGCCAGCGACGTGGAGGCCGCCGCCCCGCGACTGCAGCAGCAGATTGTCACTCAGCGCTCCGCGCCCGGGCCCGGCAATGTGGTCGTTGAGAAGACCAGCGTCCGGGGGCGCCTGCCCGCCGACCCCTCGCGCTTCGGCGACTACGAGGAAGTCACCAAGGTCACTCGCACCACCGTGGACCCGGCCGGACGCGAGGTCAAGAACATCGAGTCCACGGTCGGCCGGCGCGATTCCAACGGCCGCCTTCAGGCCCAGGAAGTCATCCGCGAGCAGAGCGTCGAGACCAAAGCCGCGCCCAAGTAGCAAGCTATCACGGCTCAGCGTTCGGCACTCAGCTTGCCGCGAATCCTCTTGAGGCGCCATCCGGTAATCTAAGGGGGATGATGACGAACGGCTACGCCGCTGAACAGCAAACCCCCGTTCCGCCGCTGGGCTCGCGCGTACAGGCGGTCGACGCGCTTCGCGGCCTGGTGATGATCATCATGGCGCTGGATCACGTACGTGACTTCTTCCACTCCGGCGCGATGTCATTCCAACCGGACGACCTCAGTCGCACGACGGCCGCTCTTTTCTTCACGCGCTGGATTACGCATCTGTGCGCTCCGGTCTTCGCGTTCGCGGCCGGGGTGGGGGCGTTTCTGTGGCTCAGGCGGGGCCGTGACATTAAACCGCTCCGTGCCTGTACTTCGCCAGGCTAAAGGACCGCCGGCGAGTGTGATAGCTTTTAGAGGGCTGCTCGGGAGACACGAAAGGAGGGTTGCATTCATGTCGGAGCAGAAGGGCCGGATCGACCGGCGTAAGCTCTTGCAGATAGTGGGATCGGCCGGCGCAACAGGTGTTGTTTTCTCCGGCTGCGGAGGGTCGTCCCAGACCGCCAGCGCCCATTCGGGCGGCGGTCTTACCGGGGGAAAGTGGGAGAAGACCGTCGCTCTGGCCACGGCCGGGCCTGGGGGCAACCCGAACTGGCAGCCGGGAGATGCGGTCAAGTTCTTGCCTTCAGAGAAGATCCCTACCTCCGGGAAGGCCTCCGGCCTGTTGGCCAGTCTGCCTAAGGACAAGCTGCTGACCATTTATCAGCGGATGAACTTGAGCCGCAAGTGGGAAACCACCATGAAGGACCTCTTCGTCGCCGGCAAGGACCGTCTCTATGGCGCATTCCACACGTACGTCGGCGAGGAAGCCATCGCGTGTGGCGTCATGGGGGCGCTCCAGGAGGATGACTGCATCGCCAGCACCCATCGCGGTCATGGCCACCTGATCGCCAAAGGCGGCGATCTGAACAAAATGTCGGCGGAGATCTTTTTCAAGGAAACCGGATACAACAAGGGCTACGGCGGCTCCATGCACATCACCGACATGTCTAAAGGCATTATGGGCATGAATGGGATCGTGGGGGCCAGCTTCTACCTGGCAGCGGGCGCTGCCATCCGCGGGCGGATCCGGGGAACCAAGCAGGTCGCCGTCGCCTTTTGCGGAGATGGCGCGGCCGCTTCGCCGTATTACTTCAGCGCCATCCGCAGTTGCACCAACTACAAGATCCCGGTGATCTTTGTGGTTGAGAACAACTTCCAGTACATGGGCATCCCCATGGCCGCGGTCGTTCCGACCAAGTACATCTGCGAGTACACCAAGGGGTTGGGCATCCCGCATTTCCTGGTCGATGGGAACGACGTGACGGCGGTATACGCCGCGACCAAAGAGGCAGTGGATGGGGCGCGGGCCGGAAACGGGCCGAGCCTGATCGAGGGTCTTACTTATCGCTGGTATGATCACTCCGGGTTCGCCGGAGCCAGGCCGGGGGTGGACGGGGCCTCCGGCTTGCCCTATCGCTCCGACGAAGAGGTTCGGCTGTGGATGTCTCGCGATCCCATCGCGCGCTTCAAGGCCTGGCTGTTGGCGAAAAAGCTCGCGACCGGGAGTGAGCTGGCGAAGATCGAAGCGGACGCGCGGGCCGCGGTGGACGCGTCGATCGCCTTCGCGCGTCAAAGCAAGGATCCCGATCCCCAGGCGGGCGTGCTGAACACCTATGCCGCGGGCTCCGTGCCGGCGACTCAGTTCTTCCAGCGGTCCGAGCCTGCGACCTTCCAGCGGTCCGGCCCTGCGACCGTCAGTTAGCAGAACGGAGGGTTTACCATGGCCAAGAAACCGTATGCTTATGCGCAGCTCGAGGCCGTTGCCCTGGAGATGCGCCGGAACAAGGAGATGGTCTACTTTTACGAGTACCAGCGCCCGGTGGCGACTTTGCCGACCGGCGAGGTCCTGGACCTCGTGAAGGAGTTCGGCCAAGATCGCACCTCTGGCCGGGGATGGGCTATCGACGAGGCGTGGATCGCCGGTGCCGCCATCGGCGTTGCCGCGGCCGGCTCGCCGGCCATCGCCCGCCTCCCTCCGATGACCACCATTTTCGCCATCGAGTACATCTACAACCAGGCCGGCAAGCTGCGGTCCATGACGGGGGGGCAGGCCAACATGCCGTTTGTCCTCTGGCAGGAGGCGGGGGGCCGGACCAAGGGGTCGGCTGGCCAGCACACCGAAGTTGGGCAGGAGGCGCTGTATGCCAACTTGCCGGGCGTCAAGGTCGTGGCGCCGAGCAACGCCTATGACGCCAAGGGCCTCTTAATCGCCGCGATTCGCGATCCGGATCCGGTCATCTACTTCGACTATGGCGAAGTGAAGTCCGGCGAGCAGCCCGACGTGCCCGACGAGGCGTATGAGGTTCCTCTCGGCAAGGCCGCGGTGCGGCAGCCAGGAAAGGACCTCACTTTGGTCGCTTGGGCGCCGGCTACCGTCGACGTGAAGCAGGCCTTGCCAAAAATCGCCCAGGCGGGTATCGGCGTCGAGTACATCGATCCGAGAACGCTGAAGCCCCTGGACCTGGACACGCTGGTCGCGTCGGTCAGGAAAACGAGAAGATTGCTGGTCGTTGAACACGGTCATTACACCAACAGTTTTGGTTCTCACGTCATTGCCGAAGTGGTGCAAGTGGTCCCGGGCATCAAAGTGAAGAAGATCGCCTTCCCCGATGTGCCGGGTCCCGGCGCGGCTGGGATGATGGCCTGGCTGCGCCCGGATGCGCCCAAGATCGTCGATGCCGCCATGCGGATCATGAAGTTGTGAGCCCCGAGACCAACGAAACCAATCTGTCGCCGGTTGCCTGTCCGCGGTGCGGCGAGACCATGCGTTCGGCCACGGTCCGGACCGCGATCTGGCGTGACGAGAGTCTCTTTGTGGTCGAGGACATCCCAGCGCAGGTGTGCGACTCGTGCATGGAGCAGTTCTACGACGAGGAGACCTCCGATGCACTGCGCCGGTTGACAGAAGAAGGCTTCTCGTCCCTGAGGCCTAAGAAAGAGGTCCTCGTTCCCATCTTCTCACTGCAGGGTCAAATCGTCAGGAGAGCGCCCTCCGCCGAAGACGGTGCGTTCACGGAGAGATATTGATGACTTGTTCCTGGTTTTGGGCGGCTGTGATCGCCGGCATCGGGCTGGCCGCGTGCGGAAAATCCACGAATCCACCCGCTGACCCTCCGCCGGCGGCGGGTTCAGCCGCTGCCTCGGCACAGCCGTTTAGCCTGGCCCGCGTCTTTCCCCCGGGTGCGGGAAGAGATCTGGTTCTGGCCGCGTGCGGCTCGTGCCATCCCGTCGCTTGCTCTGCTCTGGGACAACGGACGGGGGAACGCTGGGAAGCGGTCAAAGAGGGGCACAGAGACAAACTGACCGGCCATACCAGCGCGGACGTGAATGCGATGTTCTCGTATCTGAAAGAGAACTTCAACGAGCGCAGGCCGGAGCCGAAGATTCCGGCCGAATTCGTGCAGCAGGGATGCACCCCGTACTAGCCATCGCTGTTTCCAGCGTCTGCATCGTGCTGGCCGGATGCGGGGCGCCGGGTTCCTCGCCCGGGCCTCGCCCGGCGGCCAAGGCTATCTCCTCGCCGGGCGGCCCATCGGCCAAGCTGAATATCGACGAGATCTTTCCGCCCGGCCGAGGGCGTGATCTTGTCCTCCACAACTGCACCACCTGTCACACCTTCGTTCCCATCGTTGTCCTGCGGATGACAAAGGAAGCCTGGGAGCGGAACAGCCGGGACCATCGCGAGCGCGTGACGGCCCTCAGCGATGAGGATTTTCAGGCTCTCTATAAATACCTGGTAACAAACTTCCACCCTGACAGGCCCGTCCCGAAGCTGCCGCGGGAGCTGTTGGATACCTGGACGTCGAACTAACGTGCACAGGTATTCTTAGAAGGTCACGACCGCCCGGCCCAGCAACTTCCCCTGCTTCAGCGCCTCCAGCAGGCGCGGCGCCTCTTCGAGAGGGAACGTCTCGACATGCGGCCGCACTTTTCCGGTGGCGCCAAGACGCATGACATCCTCCAGGTCGTGGCGCGTACCGAGATAACTTCCCTGAATCCGAATCCCCTTGAGCACGGTGTCCACGATCGGCAATTCGTAGTTTGTAGCCGCCAGGCCAACCAGCACCACCGTCCCGGTCCTCTTGACTGCCCGAAAAGCCTGCTGGATGGCGGCCGGAGATGCGGTCAGAACCACCGCGGCGTCGACCCCGCCCATCGACTTCTGTAGCGTCCTGCCCGCTCCGTCGGCCAAGACGGCCACTTCGGCCCCCAGGCTGCGGGCCTGCTCCAACTTCTCTTCCGACACATCGGCGGCCGCCACGCGCAGGCCGCGATAGCGCGCGTATTGCACGGCCAGGTGTCCCAGTCCTCCCATGCCGAAGATCGCCACCGAGTCGGCGGCGCCGGCCTCGCGCAGAGCTCCGTAAGCGGTCCAGCCGGCGCAGCACAGCGGGGCGGCCACCGCGGCGGCGAGTCCGTCGGGCACGCGCACCAGGTGTTGGGCGCGAATCACGGC
>JACOSH010000302.1 GCA_016178945.1 Acidobacteriota bacterium | reverse complement strand
GGCGCGCGACCTGCCGCCCAAGGACCCCACTCACCAGCCGGGCTACCTGAGCAACCTGATCTACCAGCCGAGGGAGCTGGGCCAGTGGAAGGCCGCGCAGGATCAAGTGCGCCGGATCGTGGGCCGTAATCACGCCTTCGACCCGGCCGACGATGGCGCCATCCGGATGTGGGACACCATCGAGAACGCCCAACTGGTCGACAACATTTTCACCTCGATGACCGCTTTTCTGGCGACTATCGCAGTGGTGACGCTGACGCTGGGCGGCATCGGCGTGATGAACATCATGCTGGTGTCGGTGACCGAGCGCACGCGCGAGATCGGGCTGCGCAAGGCGGTGGGGGCCACCAGCCGTCGCATCCTGGCCGACTTCCTCCTGGAAGGCGTGCTCCTGGCCCTGCTGAGCGGCCTAATCGGCTGGCTGTTCTCGTGGGGACTGGCTTCGATAGTGAATTCCTTCCCCATGCCCGAGATGTTTTCCGGCCTGCCGGTGCGCGGCACCACCACGGCGGCGGCCTTCGGCGCGCTGGCGGTGATCGCGGTAGCCTCGGCGGCCTGGCCTGCATGGAGAGCGGCGGCGCTGACGCCGGTGGAGGCGTTGAGGTTTGAGAGGTAGTCAGTCAGTAGTCAGTTAGTCAGTTGTCAGTTAGTCAGTTGTTGGGTGACGGTTGGGTTCGGTGGTTGAATGCTTCTTTCCAGTATTTTTCGTGAGGTGGGGCAGGCGCTGCGGTTTAATCGGCAGCGGAGCATTCTGACTTGTGTCAGTTTGGCGTGGGGGGTGGCTTGTTTTGTCATCCTCTATTCTTACGGGGAAGGATTTGAGAATACGCTGACGCGCGCGTTTCAGGCCGTCGGGCAGGATCTGGTGTTGACTATTGGCGGGCAGACTTCGTCGCAGGCCGGGGGGGAGCGCGCCGGACGCAAGATCCAATTGAATCTGAGCGACGTGGAGGCTATCCGGGAGTCGGCGCCGGTGATCGCCGCGCTTTCGCCCGAGATCATGGTGCGCCGGGTCAATGTCTCGCGCGGCTACCGGACGGCCAGCGCGGGAGTGCGCGGGGTGCGGCCGGCCTATGGGCGGGTCCGCAACATGACCATGGGCGCCGGTCGCTGGCTCAATGAAGACGACCAGATGCAGAAACTGCGCGTCGCGGTGATCGGCGGGAAAGCCGCGGAGAAGCTGTTCGGCGAGGTCCCGCCCGAAGGCGAGGAGGTCCGCATCAACGGGATGCGCTTCACCATCGTGGGCGTGCTGAAGACCAAGACCCAGATTTCCAACTACAACACGCCGGACAACGAATGCCTGTTCATCCCGTATGAGACGGCGTCGTTGCTCACCGACACCAGGTATCCGCACTTTATCGTGTGGACGCCCATCAATCCCATGTTCCGCGCCGAGGCCATCCGGCAGGTGCGCGAGACCCTGGCGCGTATCCACAACTTCTCGCCCAAGGACGAGCGGGCCGTCGAGATCGTGGCATTCAACGAGTTCCTGCGAGTCATCACCATGATGGCGCTGGCGCTGCGCACGCTGCTGGCCTTCGTCGGGACGCTGACGCTGGCCATCGGCGGGGTGGGGCTGGCCAACATCATGCTGGTGTCGGTGACCCAGCGCACGCGCGAGATCGGCGTGCTGAAATCGCTGGGGGCCACGCGCCGCGCCATCCTGTTCCAGTTCCTGCTGGAAGCCCTGGCGATCGTCACCCTGGGCGGGCTGGCCGGCGTGGCCGTCGGGTATGCCGCCACTGAAACCCTGCAGACCCTGCCCCTGCTCGGGCCCATGTTCAAGGACACCTCCGGCGCCGGCGACATCCACCTGCGCATCTCGCAGTTCGCGGTCTTGACCTCGACCCTGATGCTGGAGATCGTGGGGTTGATCGCGGGCCTGTTGCCCGCGATCAAAGCCGCTCGCCTGGACCCGATCGAGGCGCTGCGGTACGAATAAGCGGGCTACTCCGCGCGCAGGGCCTCCACGGGATCGACGGCGCTGGCGCGGCGGGAGGGAAGATAGCTGGCCAGCGCGGCGGCGATGGTCAGGCCGAGGGACACGCCGAAGTAGGTGACCGGGTCGGCGGGGCTGATGCCGAACAGGAGCGCCGACATGCCGCGAGTGAGCGCGAAGGCGGCGGCGAGTCCGAAGACCAGTCCGATTGCGGCGAGCTTGAGGCCGTGGCGCACGAACATGCCGGTGAGGGCGGGCCGCTGCGCGCCCAGCGCCATGCGGATGCCGATTTCGCGGGTGCGCTGCGAGACCGAATAGGAGATGACGCCGTAGATGCCGACGATGCCAAGCAACAACGCCATGGCGCCCGCGATGGCCAGCATCACCAGGGCGAACGCAGTACGGGCCATCGACTGGCGGTAGATCTCCTCGAGAGTCTTGACCCCCGCCAGGGGCAGGTCGGAATTCACCGACCAGACCGCCTGGCGGATCTCGTTGAGGAAGCTTTGGGAGCCGGCTCGCGGGCTCCGGACGACGTAGGTGACGGTGCGGCGAACCATTGTTTTTTGGCCCCAGAAATCGCGCGCCAGGATGGGCCAGTAGACGGTCGTCGGGGCCGGGCGCTCGACGCCGTTATCGCGCTCGTTGCCGGCCACTCCGACGATCTCGCGATAGGGGCCGCTCAGGCTCTGGCGGATGCGCTTGCCGATGGCGGCGGCGGGATCGCGCCAGTATTCGCGCGCCAGGTTTTCGGTGACGATGGCGACGGGCACGTGGTTGTAGATCTCGCTCCAGGTGAAGTCGCGGCCGGCGACGAGCGGGTTGCCGATGGTTTGCAGGAAGCCGGGCGCGGCGAACTTGTACCGCCGGATGGGCGGGACCTTGCCTTGGGAAGGCGGGTGGTCCTCGGCGAAGACCGGGTCGAAGCTGGAGGCGCCATCCATGGGGACGACGCTCGCGAAGGAGGCCCGAGTGACGCCGGGTATCCGCTCGATCTTCCGGAGAATGGCCTCCTCCATCCGGAACACCGGTTCGGCGTCTTTCACCTGAGCGCTGGGAATCGAGATGGTGAGGGTCTGGACCTCCTGGGGCCTTGTGAATCCGGGCTGCACCTGGCGCATGGCCTGAAAGGTGCGGATCATGAGGCCCGCGCCGGCGAGAAGAACCAGCGCCAGCGCCACCTGGACGACCACCAGGGCGCTGCGGGCGCGATGCCGTTCGCGGCTGGGGCTGAGCGTGCGGCCGCCGTGGCGGATGCTCCCGGAGACTCGCGGGCCGCCGAACTTCAAGACCGGGATCAGACCGAAAAAGCCGCCGGACAGCAGCGAGACAGCCAGAGCGAAGAGCAGGACCGTGGGATCGAGGCCGATCTCATCCAGGCGCGGCAGGTTGGCGGGGGCGATGGCGGCCAGCGCGCGCAGCGCTCCGTAGGCCACGGCTACGCCCAGGGCGCCGCCCAGGAGGCCCAGGGTGACACTTTCGAATAGGAGCTCTCGGGCGATCCGGGTCCAGCCGGCCCCCAGCGCGGCGCGGATGGCCAGCTCGTGCTGGCGTCCTTCCGCGCGGACCAGCAGCAGGTTGGCGACGTTGGCGCAGGCGATGAGGAGCACGATGCCGATGGCGCCCATCAGGAGCCAGAGGACGCTGCCGATGTCGCCGATCACGTCCTGCTTCAACGGGCGGAGACTGGGACCCAGGCGGGCGGCTTCGAACATGCTCAGGCTGGCGCCTCCGGGCGGCGCGAAGGTGGCGTTCACGATCGGGATCATACGGACGATCCCAGCGGCGGCCTGCGCGAGGGTGGCGCCCGGCTTGAGGCGAGCCACCGACTGGAAGCTGAAATTGCCGAGCGTGAGCTTGGCGCGATCGAACTGGAAGGGCAGAAGGAGTGCGGGCGCGCGGCTGCCCAGACGGAAGGTGGGCGGGAGCACGCCGATGATCTCGCGGGCCTTGCCGTCCACGGTGAGGGTGCGGCCGACGATGGCGGGGTCGCCGGCGAACTTGCGCCGCCAGTAGCCGTTGGAGAGGATCACCGTCTCGGGGCTGCCGGGCGTGTCGTCCTGGCGCGTGAAGGAGCGGCCCAGCACCGGCTTCACGCCCAGGATACCCAGCAGGCCGTCAGTGACGTCGAGAGCCGGGACCTGTTCGGGTTCGGCCAGGCCGGTGACGCCGACCGTGTCGCTGGTCCACAGGGCGATGTCCTGGAAGGCGCGGCCCTCCTCCCGATAGATGAAGTAGCAGGACGGCGACACCGGCAGTTCCTTGACGTTGATGCCGGGAGCGGTGTGGACCACCGAGACCAGCTCGCCGGGGTGAGGGTAGGGGAGGGGCTTGAGCAGGACACCCTGAATCACGCTGAAGACGGCGGTGTTGGCGCCGATACCGATGGCCAGGGTCAGCAGGATGACGCCGGTGAACAGGGGTGCGCGCAGCAAGCGCCGGAGTATGTGTTTCATCTGGTCCCCTCCCGTGGACATCTAATATACGTTCGAGACGGGCCGAGGTTGGCAGGATTTGTTTGCCCTTGGAGGCGGAGGCCCTGTTGGAATTGGCTCACGAGCCGGCGTTAGCCGGGACCGCGACTGATTCGGACGGAGCCTGGCTGGAGGACGATGAAGGACCCTGCCAGTTCCAACGAGTGATCCGCCATCAACTGACGAACGGCCGAGCCCAACCGGCGCCGGGCGGAAGCCGGGAACCGAATCAAGACTACCCCCGGAGATTTCATGTGGGCGACGAATACCAGCCAGCCGAAGTCTTTGTCTTCCGTCAGCAGAATTCTGTGGCCCGCCTGCGCGAGTTCCATCACCTCTTTATCGATGGATCGCTGCTGCATCTCGCTCACGGCCAACCGTCGTGGCCTTTTCCGAGCGTAGAGCCCGAGCGATCGCGAAGCCACAGCTCTCGTCCGCGAGAAAACGCATCGCTTGGCACTAGCTGTCGCTGAGCGCCAAGACGGATTCGTGAGCGATGGTATCGGCGGCGTAGGTCAAACAGGCGCGGATATCGTCGGCTGTTAGTCTCGGATAGGCTTCGAGCAGATCTTCGACGGATGCGCCTTCCGCCAGTTTCCGAAGAACTAGTTCGACAGGGATACGGGTGCCCCTCACAACGGGTTTACCCTGCATCACCTCAGGATGGATCTCGATTCGCTCAGTCACGGTTCAAACCGCCTTGGGATGACTTGTAGGTCCCTGGTTTCGTCGTGGATATCGCGTTCGTGGCACAGGCGCATTGTGAGCCGGTTGCGGTCAACGATGAACGGGTCACAATGACCGGGGCTAAAGATACCGCGCCCCTCCTGAATCTCGCTGATCGAGCTACACGTAAGTATCCGCTGTGAATCGAGTGTCTCAGAACCCGGTGGTAAGCTGTGAAGGAATGCTTTCGCCACGACGGAGGGATTTCGTTGCCGCGCTGCTAACGGGTTCGTGGGGCTGCCGGGGGCAAGTGCGCCAGCCCGATCCGCTCCTGCCCGCCGAAAGAAGCGACGGTGGGAAGCCGGCAGGCTCAAGGACGCGGCATTCGATGAGAGCGCGGTGCAGAAGCTGACCGCGGAGTTGAAAACCGGAGTGTTTCCGAACACTCATGCGGTGCTGGTGGAACACGACGGCCGGCTGGTGTACGAGCAGTATTTCGCGGGCCGCGACGAACGTTGGGGCGAAGTTCCTCGCGGATGATGGCGGCCAGGGTCTCGGCTGGGGAGGGGCGCTGGAAGGCGCGCCGCCCAGTGACCAATTCGTACAGGATGACTCGACCCAAGCTATGCCCCAGCTCACCTGTGGTACGCCCACAGCCTGTCCATGCGGAAGCGCCACGAGGAAGCATTGCGGGAGGTGAGGCTCGCTCAGCAGTTGGACCCCTCTCCCCCATCATTCGCACACAGGTCGGATGGATTCTACAGCACGGCCGCCGGTACGACGAAGCGATTCAGGAGTTGCGCAAAGTGCTCGAGACGGATCCGGATTATCTCTGGGCGCTGTGGCGGATTGGATCGAGCTACGCCTCCAAGTCCATGTTTCAGGAAGCTATCGACGCGCTGGAAAAGGCAGCGAAGCTTTCCGGAAGGAGCCCATCGATTCTTGGCACACTCGCTGAGACCTACGGGTTGGCTGGTCACAAGGGCCCGGCACGCCAGTTGCTGCGTGAGATCGAGGCTCTGTCACGAAAGCAGTACGTTCCCGCCATCGCATTCGCCTATGCCGGTCTCGGCGACTCCGAGCGTGTTCTGGAATGGCTGGAGAAAGCCTACCAGCAGCGCGAACAGGGCATCGCGTGGTTGGCTGTGTGGGAAGCCCACGGCGCCTACAGGTCGGATCCCCGATTCCACGAACTTATCCGGAGAGTTGGACTGCCTGACGAATGACGAAGTCCATGAGCGTGAGGCGGAAACGGCCTGCTTTGAGGACTGGCTCCCCATCTTGGATGCATTTAGAACTTTCGCAGCCTGAAACACGGCACGCCCGAACCATCACAACTCGTTTCCCGACCGAGGCTTATGGTGAAATCGCGCAAGCCCATCCCTCGGGGGTCACCTCAAAACCGACCATAGAGGGTCACTTCAAAACCGACCAACGGACATCCCTCTGGACAAGAACTTGTTTTACCTCGGCGACTGCTGTTTTGGCAATAGCTAACTTGACCCAGGTCGGTCCGCAAGC
>JACOSH010000301.1 GCA_016178945.1 Acidobacteriota bacterium | reverse complement strand
GCATCACCGCTCCGCCGCCGAACCCTCTCGCACCACCTGCCAACGCCCAGGCCCGCCTGTGGTGAAGACCTTCCGATAGCCTCTGCTGATTCCATGACACTTAACCCGTCTCGTCTGCTCCAATTGCGAAAGTCAGGTTAGCGCGGGAGTTCCTTTGACGGCTTCGATGATCTCGGCGGCCCGCTTGGCGTTCCCACTTTCCGAGAAAACCACGTGGCAGGATTTCTGCGGACGGTTCAGCCGTTGGACCCGGACCGGGCGTCCGTTGACGGACTTGTTCCGCAAGACCGCCTCGATGGTCACCGCGGAGGGATCGCCGGCCTGAAGGCAGACCGTCAGGGGCGCGCCCTCGGGTCCCAGCACGCCTTCCGGCCATTCCACGAACTTGACGAAGTTGAACAGGAAGGCGGCCTTCACCTCCGGCTCCAGCGCCCCGGAATCCTGAGCGCGGAGGGCGGCCGCGCAGCACAGCCAGGCCGCCAGCAGGACGCCCATCCTTCGCCAAGAGATCGGATTCTTCACCAAGGTCTCTTTAGAACCACCACGTCAACTTCACGTACACATTCCGGCTCACTTCACTGCGCGCGTAGGGCAGGGTGGGGTAGAACTCCGGATGCGACCCGCGCGCCAGATTCTGCGCCCCCACCGAGAACTCGCCATTCTCCCCGAAGCTCCGCCCCAGACGCGCATCCACCCGCAAGTAGCCCGGCACACCGATGGCCGGAAGCGCTCCCACGGCGAAGACCGCCGTGTCCAACTGAAGACGCCCAGGAAGGTCCAGGTAGGAGCGCACCTGGCCCTGGTGGCGCGGGTACTTGCTGTTCGCGTGTATCCAGACGGGGTCGAGGTTCTGGGCGTTGAAGGCCATCCGAACCCAGGAGTAGCTGGGCATCAGCCGCCACTTAGCCGTCACATTCCAGGTGGCGGCGGCTTCCGTCCCGGAGGTCTCGCCGGACATGTGATTGCCGAGCACGAGCGGCGCCACGACGTGAGCCGGCTCGGGAGTGGACGCCAGGAACGGCGTGCTCCCCTGTCCCGCGAGCAAGTGCCGATAGTCATTGTGGAAGGCGGCCAGGTCGAGCGAAAGGCGGCCGGAAATCTGGCGGCGGTAGCCGGCCTCCCAGGCGGTCACGGTCTCCGAGCGCAGGGAGGGGTTGCCCAGGATGCTCACGACGTTCGGAAGTCCTCCCGCGCCCGGAAATACGGCCTGATTCAGCCGCACTCCCAGCTCCCCGATGGACGGTGTCCGGACGGCCCGCGAGACCGAGGCCCAATAGGTATCCCGGGAGTTCGGCGTCCACAGGAAGCGCGCCCCCGGCTCCACTTCGAATCCCGTGAAGCTGTTGTGCTCGAGCTTGGTTCCGGCAATAAGCGAGAGCCGCTCGGGAATCAGCTTGATTTCATCCTGCACAAAGGCGCTGGTCCACTGGGAATTCCGGCGGGAAGGCTGGACGCTGACGGGAAAGCCTCCGTCCACGCGGTCATGAATATTCCGGTACCCGCCGCCCCAGACCAGGTCATTGCGGCGGCCCAGCGCCAGGTGATGCTGGAAGTCGAAGTCCAGGGTGTTCTCGGCGGCCTGATAGAGCGAGCCATCGCGCGCGGTCCGGTCGAAGTACACCTGGAAGGCGACCTCGGAGGTCTCCGAATAGCGGCGCTTCCAGCGAGCCAGCAGGTTCCCGCCGGTAGAGTGGAGGCGCCCGGCCGCGTCGCTGTGGTAGGGCGCCTGGAGCGTCGCGACGCTGGTTTCCTCGCCGCTCCCATAGCGATACAGATCGCCCTGGAGGGTCGCCGAGTCGCGAGAGGACAGGTTCCAGTCCGCCCGGAAGCCGCCCCGCATCATGTCGGCGCCAACCGTAGCCAGGCGATTCTCCGGGCCCTGGTCCGGGCTACGCCGGAAGGATTGGCCGAACACCCGGTAGTGGCCTTTTCGGCCCAGCGTCCCGCCCCAGCGGGTCGCGGCGTACCCGCGGTTGTCTTGCCCGGTCGAGGCCACCAGCAGGCCGCCCTGGGTCTCGGCAGCCGATTTGGTGATGATGTTGATCACCCCGTTGACCGCATTGGCCCCCCACATGGTCGCGCCGGGGCCGCGAATCACCTCGATCCTGGCCACGTCTCGCAAGTTGGTATCCTGGACATTCCAGAACACCCCGGAAAACAGCCCCGTATACACGCTGCGCCCGTCGATCAGCACGAGCATCTTGTTGCTGAATTGGTCGTTGAATCCCCGGGCGCTGATGGCCCACTCGTCCTTATCCAGCCGCGCCACGTGCAACCCCGGCGCCAGGCGCAAAGCCTCGGCCAGGTTTTGCGCCCCGGAGCGGCGAATGTCTTCCTCGGTGATCACGTGGACGGCGGCCGGGACCTGGGAAAGCTTTTGTTCCTTCTTGGCGACGGAGGTCACCTCCAGTTTCATCAGGTCTTCCAGGCTCACGGAGGTCAGGTCGCGCACGCGCCTCTGCTGGGCGTGGCTGTAACTGGATGTAATGAGAAGAGTTGCAACGATTGCGAGCGCTCGCTTTCGTCGAGACAGCGTAGTCCGCATACGACGCACTGGTCTATTCCTCTGCAAAGGTATATCGGCAGAGTGCCGCCTCCTCCCTAGGCGCATGTCCGGCTCTTAAGGGGGGGTAGGGTAGAGCGAAGGTACTAGTAGAGGCCGCGGCAGAATCGATCTCCGGACGGTCGCGGTTGGTGGTGCGTCAGTTTGAATCCAGCAAGGCACAATCTCGCCGATCGGGGATTCCTGCTTTGACTGCTGGGCTAGTTCCTAAGTCTGAGGTAATCTTTATTAGTACTTGACGCGCATGATATTGTATACGTAGGACTGCTTCGTCGAAGCAGCGCGAGGGACCGGAAAGATCGGGGGGTTGCTAGGGCTAGGGTTCATGTAAGCAGTTGAAACCTGGTACTTCATATCCATCGGGAGAAGGACTTAAATGGACGTTCCAGCGTATGGACGCATGTGCCCGTTGTATGAAGCCATGACGGTATGCAGTTCTACAATCCAGTGGTTTGAGCGGCACGAGAAGGAGCGTAAGGAAACGCTCCTGCAAAGCCGCCTCGGTGACCTGGTGCGTGTGATGGACGAGTTCATCACAGCAGCATCCTCTACCGACCTCCTGGCTGGCGCCGCGCCGACAGAGGTCACTGGATCGATCTACTGTCTAGAGGCCGTGAACTCGATGAGCCAGATAATTACCCGAGAGGTTCAGGAAAACATAGGACTTTTCGCGGGAGACCTTAGAGACCCAATCAATTCCCTCCTCAGACAAGTCGAGGTCCTAACTGAAAGAGTCGAGGGAATCCTGGAAGCCTGGAAGATATCCATTGATCCAGACCTTTCCCCTAGACTACGCTCAGCGGTCGAGCGATTAGACTTCTCCAAGAAGGATATCCCACCCTGGAGAGAGGCACTTGAACTCCTGCACGATTGATCTTAGTCATCCCACCTTCGTGCATGAGTACAAGCAGGCCCTCAAGAAGTTTCCCTCCATTAAGAACGACCTGACGGAATCCTTTAAGGCGCTAGAGAAAAATGCCGAACTCGGAGACGCCATACCTGGTTACGCACGGGCAGTGTGGAAGCTTCGCATAGGCGTCAAGGGACACTTCGGTAAGCGAGGCGGGTATCGCCTCATCTACCACTTTGACGTAGAACGTGCTGTGATTACGCCTTTGGCGCTCTACTTCAAAGCAGACATACCAGATCTCCCCAGGGACGAAATTGCAAAGAGACTTCAAGAGGTTGCGAAAGTCATCGGGACACCTACGCCTCCCTCAACAACGTCCTCTTCAAACTGACCCACTATCTCGCGGTTCGGTAACAGGCTGGTTGCGGGCAGTTACCTGGCGCGTAGAAGCCCCTCCAGCCTCTCCAGCGCGGGCTCGATGCGCTGGCCGCCGGTCAGGACCCGGGCAAAGAGATCGCCCAGGCGGGCGAAGCGCTCCGGGGCGTTGCGGATATGGAACTGCTGAGGCGCCAGGCCGCGCGCGACCTCGCTCCAGTCGAGCGGCGTGGATACGGGCGCGCCGGGGTGGGCGCGCAGGACATAGGGCGCGGCGATGGTCTTGCCGTGGCCGTTCTGCAGGTAGTCGAAATAGACTTTGCCCTTCTCGCGCTTGGCCACCGAGCGGGGCGTGGTGAACAGATCCGGGCGCTCCCCGGCGATGATCGTGCCCAGGATTTCCGCGAAGGTCTTGCTCTGCTCGTAGCTGTAGAGCGGGGCCAGCGGAATGTAGATGTGCATGCCGTCGCCGCCGGTGGTCTTGGGATAGCCGCACAGCCCGATCCGGTCGAGCTTCTCTTTGACCAGTTGCGCCGCCTCGACGATGCGGTCGTAGGAGCATTCGTAGGGATCCAGGTCGATCAGGATGAAATCGGGCGTCTCCAGGGACCCGGCGCGGCTCATCCAGGGGTTCTGGTCGATGCAGCCCAGGTTGGCCAGGTAGAGCAGCGAGGCGCGGTCCTGGGCCAGCACGAAGCGGATGGGCGCCTGGTTGTGTTCGGAAAAGACCTGCTCAAAGCGCAGCCAGGAGGGAAAGCTCACGGGCGAGTCCTTCTGGAAGAAGTACGGGCCATCGATGCCGTCCGGATAGCGCTTGAGCGAGAGCGGCCGGCCTTCCAGGTGCGGCAGGATGTATTCGGACACCGCGTCGTAGTAGTTGACGAGGTCGCGCTTGGTGTAGCCCTCGCGCGGATAGAAGACCTTGTTGAGATTGGTGAACTTGACGCGCGTGCCGTCGATGGGCAGGATCACCTGCTCCTGAACGCCGCCCAGCAGCGCCGGGCGCGGACCCCTGGCGGGGGCCTGCTCGGTCTCGCGCGCATGGATATCCAGCCGGAGCCCCAGATAGACAGGGGCGCGCAAGCGGTGCTCGCGGGTCCACTCCACGAACTTGACCGCGCAGACCAGCTCCGGCTTGACCCACACCACGGTCTTGGGAATGCGGGGCCCTCCCGAGAGGGGCGACTCGGCGGTCTCCAGCGGCTGGAGCCGCCGGTAAATCTCGACCAGGGTCTTCTCATTGAACCCGGTCCCCACATTCCCCACGTAGACCAGCTCGCCCTTCTGGTATTCGGCCAGCACCAGGGAGCCGAAGTAGTCGCGCTTGTCGCGGGTGTAGCCGCAGATGACGAAGTCCTCCTGGTAGGTGGTCTTGCGCTTGAGCCAGTTGGCCGAGCGGCGGCACTCGTAGGGGCTCCCGGCGCGCTTGGCGACAACGCCTTCCAGCCCCTGCTCGCGCGCGGCCTCGAACAGGGTCTGGCCGTCCTCGAAATCCTCGGACAGCCGGATGGCCGGCGTGGGCTTCAGGATCTGGCGCAGCAGGCGCTTGCGCTCGTTGAGCGGCGCGCCGCGCAGATCCTGGCCGTCCAGATACAGCAGGTCGAACAGGAACAGCGCGGCGGGACGCGCGCGGGCCAGGTTGGCGATGGCGTTGGGGTCGCTGGCCATTATGCGCGGCTGAATCAGCGAGAAACTGGGCCGCCCGCGCTCGTCGAGCACCGCGATCTCGCCATCCAGCACGGCGGTCTCCGCATCCACATAGTGGGGGAGCACGCTCAGCTCCGGGTATTGACGCTCGCAGGGGTTGCCGCTGCGCGAGTCGATGCGCAGATTGCCGCGATCGAGGAAGCAGATGGCGCGCACGCCGTCCCACTTGATCTCGAAGATCCAGCCCGGATCGCGAGGCAGCGCATCGGCCAGGGTGGCCTTCATGGGCTCGATCGACCGGGGCATGGGCGCGGGCACGGCGCCGGACGGCAGGACTCGCTGTGTCTTCGCCGCTTGCGGCGCTTCCGGCGCTACGGCCGCGGGCATCTCGCGGGCGATTTCCTCCTGGGTGCGCCCGGTGAGCACGCTGCGGGCATGCGCTTCCAGGTCCCAGGACGGGTCGGCGAAGGAGTCCTTCTTTTTCAGCAGCAGCCACTCGTTGCCCTTGCCGCGCCCCTTCATCAGGACCAGAGCGAACTCGCCCTTCAGCTTCTGGCCGTGCAGGCGGAACTTCAGGTCGCCGCGCGCGATCTGGTCGCGGGCGGGAAGCTCGCCCACCAGCTCGTACGCGCCGCGGTCCCACAGCATCACGCTGCCGGCGCCGTAGTTGCCCTTGGGGATGTTGCCCTCGAAGCCGCCGTAGTCGAGGGGATGATCCTCGACGTGCATGGCCAGTTGCTTGGTCCCGGCCGTCATGGAGGGACCCTTGGGCACGGCCCAGGAGACCAGCACGCCGCCGATCTCCATGCGGAAATCGTAATGCAGGCGAGTGGCGTGATGCCGCTGCACGCAAAAGCTGTTACCCGATATCGCGCGGGGAGGCTGAGGCGCGGGCTCGGGCGTCTTCTCGAACGTGCGCTTGTGAGCGTATTCCTTAAGGGACACCGTCAAAAATGATACCCGAAGCCGCGGAATCCTGGTAAGGTGGTCTCATGGCGTCAAGTGTCTGGAAGGGCCATCTCACCTTCGGTCTCGTCGCTCTTCCCGTGCGGCTGTTCAGCGCGGCGCGCGGGCAGACGGTCAACTTCAACATGCTGCATAAATCGGATCACTCCCGCATCAAGCAGGTGATCTACTGCCAGCACGAGGACAAGGCCGTGCCGCGCAGCGAGCTGGTGAAGGGCTACGAATACGAGAAGGACCGCTACGTGGTGGTGGAAGACGATGAAATCAAGGCGGTTGCGCCCAAGACCTCGAAGGTGATGGAGATCCTGGAGTTCGTCGAAGCCAAGGACGTGGATCCGATCTACCTGGAAAGCTCCTATTACATGGCGCCGGAAGAGGGCGGCGAGAAGCCGTACGCGCTGCTGTTCGAGGCGCTGCGAAAGTCCGGTTACTACGGCGTGGCGAAGATCGCGATGCACAACCGCGAGCATATCGTGATCCTGCGGCCGGGCCAGCGGGGCATCCTGCTTCACACCATGTACTATGCCGACGAGATCCGCAAGGTGGACGAGTTCCGCACCGACACCGCCATCGTGAGCGAGAAAGAGATGAACTTGGCCATGATGCTGGTGCAGTCGCTGGCCGACAAGTTCGCGCCGGAAAAGTACAAGGACAGCTACCGGGAGAACCTGGAAATCATGATCCAGACCAAGCTGGCCGGGCGCAAGGTGGTGGAGATCGCGTCCCCGCCCGTGGCCCCGGTGATCGACATCATGGAGGCGTTGAAGAAGAGCCTGGAGGCGAAAAAGCCGATGACGGTGGCGTCGCAGGCGGCGGCCGAGGAGGAGGGGGCGGGGAAGGTGAAGAAGGCGGCAGGGCGGAAGCGGGGATAGAAGAAAAAAGGCAAGAGGCAAAAGGCAAAAATCAAAAGGCAAAAGGGATTAGGAAGAACACCTTATTTTTCCTTGCCTTTTTCCTAACGCTTGTCGCGGACTTTTGCCGGGAAGGCGATGGCGGCGGAGAGTTCTTCCTTATTCCTTTCGCCTTTTTGTCTTCGCCGCCCTCCCCGATCGCAGCGGGTTGTCGCCCTATGGGATGGAGGCGCGGGCGGCGCAGGACTGGATCTTTCCCAGGTCGTTCTGATCGATGGCGCCTAGCTGCCGCATTTGCTGGCTCAGGTTCGCCACACAGGAATCAAAGTCTCCGTGATTCTTCGCCGAGGCGGCGCAGGCCTTGACGAAATCGGAGATCCGGCAGCCCGTCGTGAAGGTCGTGTTCTTCACGCCCGTGTCACACCCTTGGATCACGATGGTGGGGCCGAGATCGGAGCCGGGGCACTGGTCCACGCCGTCGGGCACGCCATCATAGTCGCTGAACCAGCCGATGTCGCGCATCAGGGACTGGGTCAGGTCGCTGGGCGGTTGGACGTTGTGCGTGAGGTTGGCGTTGATGGCCGGCTCCATGAGCTGGTTGGGCGTGGTCAACGTATCCCAGTGCGAGATGGTGGAGCCTGGCTGCACCGGATTGGGCGTATACAGCAGGGCCCGGCCGGCCGGGTCCGCGCCGGCCCGAATGGCCAAGTCCAGCGTGAGGTTGGCCGTCACGGGGCCTCCCGCCAGAGCGGCCTTGATGGCGTTGCCGTCGGCCAGGGCGATGCGCACCGCGGGAATGGTGATGGAAGGTGAAGAAGGCGGCGGGGCGGAAGCGGGGATAGAAGAAAAAAGGCAAAAGGCAAAAGGCAAAAATCAAAAGGCAAAAGGGATTAGGAAGGTTAATTTAATTCTTTTTGGCTTTTGATGCCTCCGCCACCTTGCTCAAAAGTCCAGACGCAGGGAGAACTGGAGGACGCGGCCGCCGCGGTCGGCCAGCATGGCGCCGAAGGGGGTGTTCACGTTCTGGTCCGGAGTCCGGTTGCGCATGCGGAAGCTGTTGGGGCTGGAGGTCGGGTTGTCCGCAAGGAAGTTGACGGAGTTGGAGAAGTTGTAGAATTCGGCCTGGAATTTCAGGCGCGCCGACTCGGCCAGGCGGAAGTTCTTGGCCATGGCGGCGTCGAAGTTGCCGAAGCCGGGACCGTGAACGGTGTTTCTCCCGACGTTGCCGATGGTCCCGTTGGCCGCCGCCTGGAAGGCTCCCACGTTAAACCACTTCACCTTCACATCGGTGGGGTCCACTTTGCGCGGTCCGGTGTTGGGATTCTGGCCGGGAACGTAGTCGGGACGGGTTCGGCAATTTCCGCAAAAAGAGCGGTTGCCGTTGTTGCCGGTGTCGAACTCCTGGGAGGGAGTGAACCACTGGCCGCTCTCGACGGTCAGAATGCCGGAGAGCTGCCAGCCGGAAATCAGGTGGCTGACCACCGGGTGAACCTGCGAGGCGAATCGCTGGCCCCGTCCGAAGGGCGCTTGCAGGACGAAGCCGGAAGCCCAGCGATGGCGCACATCCAGATCGCCATTGGACTTGTTCAGGGCCTGGAACTCCGGATAGCTGGGCCGGCCGTTGTTGCCGTAGCTCAAGCCGGAGGCGGCGATGTTGTCGATGCCATGGCTGAAAGTGTAGGAGCTGACCAGGTTCACATTGCCTTCCCGTTTCTCCACGCGGAAGCCCAGGCCGTGATAGCGCCCCTGATTGCTGGCGATCTGTTCCTGAATGTCGCTGCCGGGGATCAGCGCGCCCGAAGGATCCACCGACGGGAACCGCTGCCGCGCCGCGTAGGGGATGGAGGGATCGGTGGTGAGGGAGGGAAGATTGTAGTCGAGCTGGCCGTAGACGTTGGTCGATTTCGACCCGAGGTAGGAAAGCTCGGCCGAGAAGTTCTTGCGCAGCTCGCGCTGGAGCGTCAGGTTCCAGTGCTGGAAGTAGGGGGTGCGGAGCGTGGGATCGAGCGCGAAGATGGTGGTGCCGGTGGGGTTGGAAAGCGCGTCGGCGGGGATGCCGGTGCGGAAATTGACCGGGTTGCGCGACGAGGGCCGCCGGTCGGCGGGATTGTAGTTGGACTCCACCTGGTTGGGCACCGAGAATCCCACGCTGGGCTGGGCCCATAGGCCGATGTCTTCGGCGCCGTAGTAGAGACCATAGCCGCCGCGGACGACGGTGCGGCCGTCCAGCTTGTAGGCGAAACCCAGGCGAGGGCCGAAGCTCTTCTTCTGCGGAGGCAGGTTGTAGTACTTGCTGGCCTTGCGATCGAGCGACAGGATGCCCTTGTCGACCTGGCGCTGGAGCGCGGCGGGAATCGGCCCCTGATAGCCGGGGAACTGGAGCACGCGGGTGAACACATTCAGGGCCGAGCCGCGGCCGCCGTCCTCAAAGACCGGGGTGACGTACTCCCAGCGGAGGCCGATGTTGAGGGTCAGGCGCGGGCTGAACTGGAAGGCATCCTGGGCGAAGGCGGCGTGAGAGCGGCGCCGGTAGTCGTTGGTGATGAGGTTCCCGAATCGAACGCGGTTGGGCTCACCCAGCAGAAAATCGGCGAAGGGCTCGCCGGCCGAGCCGGTTCCGCCGGTGTAGTGGCCGTCGAAGAAGAACTCGCCGGTCGGCGACAGGCCGCCGGTGAAGCGCAGGAACTGAATGCGCCGGTATTCGTATCCCATCTTGACCAGGTGCCGGCCGCGGTTCCAGGTGGCGTTGTCGGAAAACTGGTTGACCTCGTTGTAGCCCTGGCCCGGCCCGGCCCCGCCCAAAGGCGAAAGGGCGTTGGAGAAGGTGATCTTGGTCAGCCCGCCGGTGAGTCCGTTGCCTTGTATGGGAATCCCTTTCAGACCGATCTGCGAGTTGGTGTCCTGACCGGCCAGCGCGAGGGACGTGATGCGGTTCTCCTCGGTGCGGCCATAGCGAGCGACGTTGATCAGCGAAGGCGAAAAGGTATGGGTCTGGTTGAACACGTAGCCGCGCGCATCCTGCACCAGGTCGCTGTCGGTCGAGAGAATAGAGCCGGTGAACGGACTGAGCTGCGGGACGGTCTGGCGCGAGACCTGGAAGCGCCCGAAGAGCTGGTCGTGGGCGCCGAGCTTCTGGTCGCCGCGGACGGCGAAGCGGTATTCCTTGGACTCGTTGGGCACGCCCACGAAATAATTCAGGTTGCCCAGGGTGTTGGGCTGGGGTATGGCGGCGGCGATCTTCTGGGCGACGGGGTCGATGCGGGAGGAGGGAACGCGATTGCCGGCGAAGGGCGCTCCGCTGTTGGGATCGTAAATGACGGGACTGCCGGTGAAATCGCCGGAGATCTGCTGGGGCGGGGCGATGGTCTGGCCAATGAAGCTGCCGGGAGAGCGGCGCGGCTGGCGCTCGTAGTTGACGAAGAAGAACGAGCGGTTGCGCCCGTCGTAGACCTTGGGCAGGTAGACGGGCCCGCCGCCTGCGCCGCCGTATTGGTCGTAGCGGTAGGGGCTGAGCTTGACCTTGCGGGCGTTGTTGAAAAACGAATTGGCGTTGACGTCGGAGCCCTGGCGGTACTCGAACAGCGATCCATGCAGGCGGTTGCCGCCGCCCTTGGTGATGACCGTGACGGCCGCGCCGCCGCCCCCGCCGAACTCCGCCGAGAAAGAGTTGGTGGAAACGGTGAACTCGGCGATGGAGTCCATGGAGGGCGCGATGGCGAAGGTGCGGCCCGACTCGATGTCCTGGTTGTAGCTGTTGTTGTCGATCCCGTCCAGGGTGAAGCGGGTCTGCGTGGTCTTGATGCCGCTGACCGAGAATCCGCCGCCGAAGCGGTCGCGGCCCTGATTGGGCGTGGAGGCGGTGACGCCCACCATCAGCTTGGAGAGCTGATTGAAGTTGCGGTCGCTGATGGGAAGCTCGTCCTTGATCGTGCCGGAAACGGTGTGGGCCTTGGAAACATCCACGGTCTGGAGCAGGGCGGCGGTGGCGGTAACCGTCACCGATTCGCTGAGACTGCCCACCACCAGGGTGATCTGCAAGCGCGGGATCTGCTGCGCGCCGACCGGAACCACTTCGGACACCGCGGTCTGAAATCCGTCCTGCTGGACCGAGGCGCGGTAGCGCCCGGGCTGGAGCGGGCTGGCCGTGAAGTCGCCGGTGTCCCCGGTGACGCCGCGGACCACCGCGCCGGTATCGGCGTTGGTGACGGTGACGCGAGCGCCGGGCACGATCGCGCCCTTGGGATCGCGGACGCCGACTTGCAGGCCGCCGGTGTCCTGCTGGGCGTGCAGAGCAAAGCAGAGGCAGATCCCGGCAAGCATCCGCCGAAGGCTGTGAACGAAGGGGCTGTCGAAGGACATGAAACGGATTATAGGAGGGGGCGCGAGGAAACACAATGGGGCAGGCGGCCGGTCTCCAAGCTATCAGCGCTCGGCGTTCAGCAGTCAGCAGCGCCGCTGTCGACCGAGGCGCGGCAGCGTGAGGAGTAGCTGAACGCTGAAAGCTCCCGTCCTCAAGATTTCAAGTATCCTTGGCTATAATTAGCTGGGCAAACGGCCACCGCTCCGTCCGTCGCGGCTCGGAAGGCTCGGTACGCATTTGTATGAGTCCGAGCCGCGACGGTTACGGAGCGGTGTCTCACGTTGTCCAGCCAATTTTTGCACTCTACACTAGCGATTCAGCTTGCTCTTGGCCGCCATGTTGCCGACCCCACGAGCATGCGCAACATTGCGTAGCGCCAGGAGAAAGACCCTCGGATCGTCCTCCTCAAGGGCTGCCTTCAGGTACGCCTCCGCCCGGCGCAGGTCCCTGAGCGATTCCATCAGATAATCATCGTAGGGTACGCTTCGTGTCATGGTTTCATACCTTCTTGCGTTCGCGATGCCGCTACGCGGCGGCGTCAGGATTTCAGGCCCGCCGGGACCATCGGCAGCGAGCGGAGGCGGTGGCCGGTGGCGTGGAAGATGGCGTTGCCGACGGCCGGGGCGATGGCCACGATGGGGGTCTCGCCGGCGCCGGCCGAGGGGAGGTCGCGGCGGTCCAGCAGGAGGACTTCGATCTCCGGAGCGTCGCTGAAGCGGGGGACTCTGTAGCGGGAGAAGCGCGGGTTGAGGATGCGACCGCCGTCGAAGTCGACGGCTTCGAACAGCGCGCCGCCCAGGCCCTGCACGATGGCGCCTTCGATCTGGTTCTTCAGGTGATCGGGATTGACGACCGCGCCGCACTCGAAGGCCGCGACGACGCGGGTTACTTTGACCGCGCCGGTCCTGGGATGGATGTCGATTCCGGCGGCGGTGGCGACATAGCTTCCTTTTTCGAAGCCACCGGCGATGCCCCAGCCTCGGCCGGCCTTGGCGGCGACGGCTTCCAGCACGGCCCGGAGACGCGGATCCTTGAGGTTCTTGAGGCGGAACTCGAGCGGGTCGATCTTGAGCAGGTGGGCGAGCTCGTCCATGTGGGTCTCGCGGGCGAAGTGGTTGGCGGTGGCGGCCAGGCCTCGGTAGGAACCCTGCTTGAGGGGCGAGGGAGCGGGGTGGAATACGATGCGCTGGTTGGGGACGTCGTAAAGAGTGCGGATGGCCGATGCGCCGGAGTTATAGTTGTGGAAGTCCCAGGCTTGAAGGAGGCCGCCCTGGGTGACGCCGCTGGAGACTTCGATAACGCCGGCGGGACGGAAGTAGGCCCAGGTGAACTCCTCTTCCCGCGTCCAGACGACTTTCACCGGACGGCCGGAAGCGCGGGCCAGGCGCGCGGCCTCCAGGGAGGCTTCGGCGGTGGGCTTGCCTCCGTAGCCGGCGCCGGTGTCGGGGACAATCACTCGGACGCGCGATTCGGGGATGCCGAAAGCCTGGGCTAGATCGCCGCGGACGCCGAAGGGCCGCTGGGTGCCGGTCCAGACGGTGAGGCGGTCGTCCTTCCATTCGGCCAACGCGGCGCGGGGTTCCAGCGGGGCGTGAGCGATGTACGCCACCGTGTAGGTCTGGACGAGCTTGCGATCGGAGGCGGCCAGCCCATCCGGAATTGAACCGGCAGTGTGGGCGGGGCGGCCGTCGGAGGCTTGGTCTTTGAGAATCCGGAAGAGGTCCTGGCCCTTGGGCTGAGCGGCGGACTTCCACTCGGGGCGGAGCGACTGGAGGGCGCGGGCGGCTTCCTCCGGGGTGGAGGCGGCGACGCCGGCGAAGGGGCCGTCGCGGACCACGGTGACGCCGGGGAGGGTCTGGGGTTCGAGCGAGACCAGCGATGCGCCGAAGGCGGGCGGGCGCAGGACCGCGCCGTGGAGCATGCCCGGGAGCTTGAGGTCGGGGGTGTACTTGTGTTTGCCGGTGACGAAGGCGAGGCCGTCGACTTTGTGCGTGGAGCGGCCGGCGGGCGGCGAGATGGGGACCGCGGCGTCAATGGTCCTGGTGAGCTTTTGGCCCTTGGTGAGCTGGCCGATGGGGAGCGATTCGAGCTTCAGGGAAGCTCGATCGGCGCCGTGGCGCCCGGCGGCGCGGTCGAGCAGAAGCTCGCGCGCCGCGGCCGCGGCGCGGCGGAGCTGGGGCGCCATTTGCGGAGTACTCATGCTGCCGAAGGTCCCCATGTCGAAGGGCGTGAGATCGGTGTCGGCCATGACCAGGCGGACGGAGGCCACCGGGAGGCGCAGCTCTTCGGCGACGGCTTGGGTGAGTGCGGTGCGCGTGTTTTGACCGACCTCGGCCTTGCCGGTGTAGACGGTGACCAGGCCGTCCTCGCCGACGTGCAGCCAGGCGGCGATTTCCTTGGGCGCGGCGCCCGATCCGCGGCGGCCGCCCCGGCCCGATTCCTGAGCGGGGAGGGTGAGAACCACGACCAGGCCGGCGCCGAGGAGCTGGAAGAAATCGCGGCGGTCGAGCTCGAAGCGATAGGCGGGGCCCTGCGCGAGCTCGTAGCGTTCGGGTTCGGTGGTCATGAGGACACCTTGGCTCTCTGGATCGCCGCGACGATGCGGGGATAGACGCCGCAGCGGCAGATGTGGCCTTCCATGGCGCGCACAATATCTGCGCGCGAGGGCTGGGGCGTCTTCCGCAGCAGAGCCACTGCGCCGAGGATCATGCCGGAGGTGCAGTAGCCGCACTGCAGAGCGTCTACCTCAAGAAAAGCCTGCTGGACCGGGTGCGGGCGCCCGTTTTCTTCCAGGCCCTCGATGGTGGTGATCTGCTTGCCGGCGACGGCGCCGGCCGTGGTCTGGCAGGAGCGGGTGGGGCGTCCGTCGACCAGAACCGTGCAAGCGCCGCATTGGCCCTCCCCGCATCCGTACTTGGCGCCGGTGAGGTCGAGGTCCTCGCGGAGGATGGTGAGGAGGCTACGGCCGGGAGTGTCGATGGTGTGGCGGATGCCGTTAACGTGCAGGGTGGCCGGCATGGGGAGAGGATAACACAGGCGCGAGGGGTTGTGATCGCCGGCCGGGAGGAGTATATGTCAGGGTATGGGTCGAATGACGAGCGGGATGGCGCAATCGTTGGGATTGTCGCTCTTGCGGATGGTGGCGGGATTTACCTTTTCCCTTCACGGCGCGCAGAAGGTGTTTGGGGTGTTTGGCGGCATGGGCGGGAAGGGAGCGACGGCGGCGGTCTTCACGCAGATCTGGACGGCCGGAGTGTTGGAGGCCGCGGGAGGGGCGCTGATTCTTCTGGGGCTGTGCACGCGACCGGTGGCCTTCGTTGTGTGTGGGGAGATGGCGGTCGCCTACTTCCGGGCGCACGCCCCGCGGGGCTTCTGGCCGATTCTCAACGGCGGGGAGCTGGCGGCGCTGTACTGCTTCATCTTTCTGTACCTGGTGGTGGCGGGAGCCGGTCCGCTCAGCCTGGACCGGCTGATCCGGAAGAAGTGAGGGCGGCCCCTAGGTTGACCGGTACGGCATTTTACCGTATCCTGAAACCATGACCAGCGCGTCCCCAGCCCGCCTGGAAGCCCGCCTTCCGGCTGACGTCTACGCCCTCCTCAAGCGCGCGGCTGAGATCGAGGGGCGCACTCTCAGCGACTTTGTCGTCTCCGCGGCGCGCGACGCGGCCTCGCGCACTATCGCGGAAACCGAAGTTCTTCGCCTCGCCGTGAAAGACCAGAGGCGATTCGCGGAGGCCCTCCTCCATCCGCCTGCCCCGAATGCGGCCTTGCGGCGCGCGGCCAGGCGGCGCCGCCAGTTGTTCGGCGCGTGACCGCCCCTTTTCGATTGGAAGCGCCGACCGAAGCGCACGACCGCGCGGCATTCGCCTGCGGCGAGGAAGCCCTGGATCGCTACTTCCTGACACGCGTCACCCAGGACATCCGCCGGAACATCACTCACTGCTTTGTCGCCATTGAGGCTGCCAGCGGCCGCATCGCCGCGTTTTACACGCTCGCCGCGAGCAGCATTCCCACACCCGATCTTCCCCCCGAGGCGACCAAAAAACTGCCTCGCTATCCGGCGATCCCGGCGGTCCGCATCGGCCGCCTGGCCGTCGACCAGCAGTTTCAGGGCCGCGGTCTCGGAGCGGCCCTGCTGGCCGACGCCGCCCGCCGCACGCTGGACGCGGCCCCGGCTGCCTTC
>JACOSH010000322.1 GCA_016178945.1 Acidobacteriota bacterium | reverse complement strand
TCTCAAAACAGCCTATACTACAGAGTTCACCTTATGAAGCGGCGAGTTGTGATCACGGGGATTGGGGCCATCAGTCCCAACGGCAACGGGCGCGAAGCCTTCTGGGAAGCCACGCGCAACGGGGTGAGCGGCGTGCGCAACATCACCCGGTTCGACGCGGCCGGATACCCGGTCCGCGTGGCCGGCGAAGTGGTCGACTTCGATGAGGACCGTTACGTCACCTACAAGGATCGCCCGCACGTCTCGCGCGCGGTACCGCTGGGCGTGGCCGCCGTGGAAGAGGCGCTCTGCGACTCCGGCATCGACACCCGGTCGATGACCCGGGAACAACTGCGCGGCATCGGCGTCAGTCTGGGCTCCGGCGGCGGAAGCCAGGAGTTCACCGAGGAGCAGTATCGCCTCTACTATACCGGCAATCAGAAGCAGTGCAGCGTCTATACCATCCCGACCTCGACCATCGGAACGCTGGCCAGCGAAATCTCCATGCGCTTCGGGCTCCGCGGCTTCAGCCACGTGGTTTCCACCGGCTGCACCTCCTCGACCGACGCCATCGGGTACGCCTATCGCAACATCCAGGCCGGCGTGCTGGACACCATCGTGGCCGGAGGCGTCGACGCGCCCATCGCTCCGCTGATCCTGCGCGGCTTCATCCTCATGCGCATCATGACCACGCGGTGGAACGACGAGCCGCACCGCGCCTCGCGCCCGTTCTCGCGCGACCGCGACGGCTTCGTCATCGCCGAGGGGGCCTGGTTCTTCCTCCTGGAAGAGATGGAACACGCCCGAGCCCGCGGCGCTCGCATTTACGGCGAAATCGCGGGCTATGGCTCCACCTGCGAAGCCTATCATCGCGTGCGCCTGGAAGAGTGCGGCGAGGAGCCGGCGCGCGCCATGGGGATCGCGCTGGACGAAGCCGGCGTTCCGCCCGAGGCCGTCCAGTATGTCAACTACCACGGCACCTCCACCGAGCTGAACGACCGCATCGAAACCCGGGCCATGAAGCTGGCCTTCAACGGCCATGCCTACAAGCTGGCCGGATCGTCGCTAAAGAGCCTGATCGGCCACCCGCAGGGCGCGTGCGGCGCGGCGGGCATCGCCGCCACTCTGCTCTCCATGCGCGACGGCGTGGTAGCCCCCACCATCAACGTGGACGAGAGCGATCCCGAGTGCGATCTGGACTACATCCCGGCCGTGGCCCGCCCCCTGGATTTCGAATACGCCGTGGCCAACTGCATCGCCTTCGGCAGCAAGAACTCGGCTCTGGTCTTGCGCAATCTCCGATAATGTCCCGCCTGTTCAAGACGCTTTCCCTGGCCGCGCTCCTTGCCGGCGCGATCTATTTCTACGCTCCGGCGCGCCTGGCGGCCATCGTGCTCATCGGCCGCAGTCCGGTCTGCCCGATGGCCAACGCGGTCAGGAGCGCCGGTCACGTGCGGGATCTGCGGGATACCAAGGACCGCATCCTGGCCGCAAGCAAGAAGGTGCGGGAAGATCCCGCCGGATACGAGCTGTGGCAGACCCCGCGCGGCGACTACTGGATTCCCAAGGGCAGCCAGTGGGCGCTGCCGTTTAACCTGGCCGAGCAGGAGCTGGACATTTACGGGCTAGGAGAGCAGGCCGTGCGGGCCGGCGATGTCGTGCTCGATTGCGGCGCCAACGTCGGGGTCTACACGCGCAAGGCACTGGCCGCGGGCGCCAAGCTGGTGGTGGCCATCGAGCCGGCCCCGGAGAACCTCGAAGTTCTCAAGCGCAACTTCACGGCCGAGATGGCCGCCGGCCGGGTCATCCTCTACCCCAAAGGCGTTTGGGACAAGGACGACTTCCTCACTCTCCAGATCGACCCGCAAAATTCGGCTGCCGACAGCTTTCTGATTCACCGCGAGGGCGGCCGGGAAGGCGCCAAGGTTCCGCTCACCACCATCGATAAGCTGGTCGCGGAATTGAAGCTCGATCGCGTCGACTACATCAAGATGGACATCGAAGGCGCCGAGCAGCGCGCCCTGACCGGCGCGCGGGCGACGCTGGCCAAGGATCATCCGCGCATGGCGCTGTCGGCCTATCACAATCCTTCCGACCCGGAGAAGATCCCCGAGCTGGTGCGGCAAGGCTGGTCCGGCTATCGCATGGAGTGCGGACCCTGCGCCGAGGCCAACGGGCGAGTGCGGCCCGACGTATTGTACTTCCGGTGAAGGCTGCCCTCCTTCTCCTGCTGATTCTCCCGGCCTGCTCGTGCGCCAGGCGCATCCCCGCCCGCGGCATGGTCCTTCAGATCGATCCCGCGCGCCAAACCGTCCTGATCTCTCACCAGGAGATCCCCGCCTACATGAGCGCCATGGTGATGCCCTTCCGCGCGCGCGGCTCGGGCGAGCTGGCCGGCCTTTACCCAGGCGCACAAATCGATTTCCAGCTCGTTGTCCGTCGGGGCCGGTCCCACATCGAGCGCATCCGCCTGCGCGGCGTCCCGCCGGACGGCGTGGTCGAAGACCAGGGCGATCGGTTTCGCATCCCCGTGCCGCCCAACAAAATCGCCGTCGGCGAGGTTGTGCCCGACTTCCGGCTCACCGACCAGGCCGGTCGACCCGTGCGCCTGTCCGATTTTCGTGGGAAGGTCGTGGCGGTCGACTTCATCTACACGCGCTGCCCCTTGCCCGAAGTCTGTCCCCGGCTGTCTGCGAATTTTGCCCGGCTGCAGGGACGCTTTGCGGACCTGGTGCTGCTGTCCATCACGCTTGATCCGGATCACGACACGCCCGAAGAGCTGGCGCGGTACGCTAGAATTTGGAAAGCG
>JACOSH010000168.1 GCA_016178945.1 Acidobacteriota bacterium | reverse complement strand
GCAGCCCCAGCCCCGGCCGGTCCGGCAGGATCAGCTTGCCCTGCTTCACCCCGATCCCGGCATACGGATCGTTGGCGATTAGCAGATTCCCGTCCAGATCCGCGTAGTCCACCAACGGCGACAGGTGCGCCGCGGCGGCGATCCCCACCGAGCTTTCGATCATGCAGCCCAGCATCACCTTCATCCCCAAGCCGCGCGCGATCTGGATCATGCGGAATGCCTCCCACACGCCGCCGCACTTCATGAGCTTGATGTTCACCCCGTCGTAGGCGGCGGCCAGCTTGGGAATGTCGGCAGGGTGCAGGCAGGCTTCGTCGGCGATCAGCGGGATGTGGACCCGGCTGCGCACCCAGCGCGTCTCCTCCAGCATGGCCGCCGGCAGCGGCTGCTCGACGAACTCCGCGCCCTGCGACTCCAGCCAGTTGATCTTGCGCACCGCTTCTTCCTTGGTCTTCCAGCCCTCGTTGGCGTCCGGGCGGAGCGGCTTGCGCGTCACGCTGCGCACCGCTTCCACGGTGGCTTCGTCGGAATCCAGCCCGACTTTGATTTTCAGAACCGGAAAGGCCTCGGCTTCCAGCACCTTCTGCTTGGTCTTCTCGGGCGTGTCGATGCCGATCGAAAATGTGGTCGCCGGCGTCTGCGTGGGATCCAGGCCGAAGTAGCGATACAACGGCACGCCCAGTTTCTTGCCGGCCCAGTCCATCAGGGCGATATCCAGGGCCGCCTTGGCGGCATATTGGCCCTCGATGCGCCGGAACACTTCGCGCAGCAGCGGCTCGAAGCGCCAGGGGTTGGCCGCCGCCAGCAGCGGGCGAACCGATTCCACCGCGCTCCGGGCCGTGTCGGCAGTCTCCTGGTAGCGGACGATCGGCGCGCCCTCCCCCAGGCCGGTGACGCCGTCCCGGGTAAAGCGGACGTGCAGGTTGTCCCGGTACTCGCTGGAGGACATCACCGTGGTCCAGGTGTGACGCAGCCTCAGCCGCACGATTTCGGTCTGGAGATTGACGGTGCCCGGCCCCGCGGCCGCAGCCGCGGCGGCGCCCATCGTTTGCAGCCACACTCGCCGGTTCATGAGCCCTCCCGCAACCCCAATTCCCACGCAGGGTTGATACATATTAAGATAACAGGGTACTTGTGTTCGACGCCCCTTGGATGTCTCTCCGGAACCCCGCTACCCGAGAAGCTGTGAAAGAATCGAACTTTGCACCACGTGCTCTGGTACCGAGCCGCGACCGTGAGGGAGCGGTTGCCGAAATTTTTCACAGCTTCCTAAGATCGCGGCTCGCTGGCCTGTTCCTGGCCCTGCTGGGCGGCGCCGCCGTTTGCCTGGCGGTCGAAGTCGGCAGCGGCGCGCCCACCGCCGGCCTCACCTATAAGTTCCTCAACGCTTACTTCCGCAACGGCTTCAACAACCTGGTCTCCCTGCCTCCCATCGCGGACGTGCAGCGTTTCGGCCCCACCGGACTGGTGCAGGAGTTTCGCGACGCCGCCAAGACTTCCGGCGTGAAAATGGCCTTGGTGAAGTTCGACATGACCACCGCTCTTCCCACCGGCCGGGTCGACATCGCGCAGGTCTATGGCGACATGTACGCCTACTACAATTCGGTGGGCGTGGCCACCGCCGGGTATCCCATCACCGATACGGCGGCCTGCCCCGACTTCACGGGCAACTCCTGCCAGTATCAGTTCTTCGACAAGAGCTACGTGCTGTTCGCCCACAAGACCACCACGTTCAACGGTCAGAACTTCACCGTGCGGCAGAACTTCTACACCAAGTGGGTGGCCTTGGGTGGGATCGACGGCCTGGGACGGGCCACCGACATCGAGCGCGCCGTCTCCTCCACGGCCTTTTCGACCAACGCCACGGTCCAGGAGTTTGCCGGCGGCACGATCTTCAGCATCACCTCGGGCACCCTGAACGGGCGAGTGTTCTCCGTCGCCCAGCCCATTCTGGGGGTGTATCTCGCCAGCGGCGGCCCGACCGGCTTCATGGGGATGCCCAGCGCCGACGAAATCACGCTGCCCAGCGGCCGTCATCGCCAGACCTTCCAGGGCGGATCGATCGAGTTTGATCCCGGCGTCGATCCCGTGCTGCTGCTACCGGTGGCGACAGTGGCGCTGACCCCCACCTCGAGCGGCGTTCTGAGAATGAAGCTGGCCGATACGGTGCAGTTGACGGCTCTCACCCTGGCGGCCAACGGCGCCAACCTGACCGGTCGCGTGGTCACCTGGAGCACTTCCAACAACCGCGTGGTGTCGATTCAAGCCAGCGGCGCGACGGCGCAGCTCAAGGCAGTGGGCGGAGGCAGCGCCTTCGTGTCCGCCTCCAGTGAAGGCAAGTCCAGCACGACACTCAGCGTCGTGGTGACCGCGCCCTGTTGCCAGGTCGGCGAGGGCGCTCCCAGCTCCATCATCCAGCAGTCGTTTCAGGACGCGGTGACGCGCAACCGTCTCAGCATCGCGCTGCCCGCGCAGAATCCGGTGCGCCGCGCCGGCGCCGGATACGTGCAGGACCTGATGTCGACCGGCAATCCTCCTGTGCGGTACTTGCTGGCCAAGCCGGATCGCGTCTCCACCACCTACCTGGTGACCGGCGAGCTCCTGGTGAAGTACGAGCAGTTGGGCGGACCGGCCGGCAGCCTGGGACATCCCCTGTCCGACGCGACCGCCGCGGGCCGGCAGCTTTTCGAGAACGGCGCGCTGGCCGGCAGTCCGGCGCGGCGGGTGTCCGGCGCGATTCTGTCCAAGTGGGCGATCCTCGGCTATGAGACGGGCCTGGCCGGAGCTCCGGTGGCCGATGCCGCCACGTTGCTTTCTTCGAGCGCCGTTCCGGCCATCCAGCAGGCCTTCGCCAAAGGCGCGATTCTGGGAGCGGTCAGCGGGCCCCGCGCCGGCCAGTCGTTCTTTGCCTCCGGCCTGATCCTGGCGCGCTACAACGCGCTCAGCGGCGTCACCGGGACTTTCGGCCTGCCGGTCAGCGACGAGTTCGGCGCCGACGGCCGGCGGCGGCAGAATTTCGAAGGTGGTTACATCGATTACGCGCCCGGCGACACGGCCGCCTCCGATCACGCCGCCGAGCGGCGGCCCGCCGTCAGCGCGGCACCACTGACCGTGGTGGCCGGCGCCCGCCTGCGTCTGGCGGTGAGCGGATTCGACGATGGCGCCACTCTGCGCGTGTCGATCGGCGGGCAGCCGGACTTCCTGGTCGCAACCGCTAACGGCGCCTATGCCTGGGAGACTTTCATCCCGCTGACAGCGCCGGCCGCCACGGTCACGGTGCGGGCCGTGGACGAGTCCAGCGGCGCTTCGGCCGAGACTTCGTACGTCGTGAAGTCGCTGGCCTCCTCGCGCCTGCAAGTGGTCAAGCTGCGCGGCGACGGACAAGTGGGCGCTCCCGGCGTTCCCCTGACCCAGCCCCTGAGCGTGGCGGTTCGCGATGAGAACGGCGTCGCCATCGTCGGCGCCGCCGTGTTGTTCACCGCCTCGCCGGGCGCTCAGATCCTGTCCGCCTCCGCCGCCACCGACGAGAACGGCGAGGCCGCAGCTCTGGTGCGGATGCCGGCCGCCGAAGGCGTGGCCCTGGTCACGGCCGAATCTATGCGCGCCGTCGCCACCTTCAGCATGCGGGTGACGCCGCTGCAGCTTCCCAACTATCCGCGCTTCAGCGCGCCCGATCGCAAGGATTCGCTCCTGGCGGCGATGGCCTCCGTTCTCCGCTACCACCAGAATCGCAACGAGCTGCCCGGCGCGCCCGTCGATCCCGCCGCCCTGGCCCAGTTCCTCAAGAGCTTCTGCGTGTTTGACGCCGACGGCAACCAGATTTGCGACGGATTCCTGCCGGGCGCCGATCCCAACGAGCAGGTGGCCAATCCCTGGCGCGCCGCCGGACTCGTGGGTGGCCAGCTCGACGTGCAGGGCGAAACGGCCGATCCGGCCGCCATCCGCGATCTGGTCGCGCAAGGCTCGCCCGTTCTGCTGGCCCTCTCCCTGGCCGCCGCCGATACTCCCGCCGGCGGGCACTTCGTGGTGGCGACCGGAATTGCCGGCGATGGCAGCCTCCTCATCTTCGACCCCAATCCGGTCTTGGGACGGGCCAACCTGAATGAGTACTTCACCGGCTTCGATGCCGGAGGACAGAGCTGGAAGGGAGTCTTGGCCGGCGCCCTGCGCCTGGTTCCACGCGCTCCTTCCGCAACCGGATTTCTGCTGGCCTCCTTCGCCCAGCCCGCCGGCGCCGCCCAGCGTCTGAAGCTGGACGTGGATTCGGCCGGCGGATCCTGCGGCCGCACCGTCGACCTGCCCGATGTGGCTCCACCGGCTGTAGGTCGCTTCCGCTACTGCGATGGCGCTCAGGCGGCCTATCAGTTGACCATCGGCGGCGGTCAAACCTACAAGGTCGCCGCTACCGACTTCGCCCAGGGCGGCCGCGCCGCCGAGCTGGCCGGCGGAGGTGTCTCGGCGTATCGCGCGACGCGGCCCGGCATCCAACTGCAACTGGGGCCGCAGGAGGTCAGTTTCACCGCCGGATCGGTCGTCAACGCCGCCACTCTCCAGCCGGGGATCGCGCCCAACGGGCTCATGGTTGTCTTTGGCAACGGTCTTGCTAGTCCAGATGCGGAGACAACAGTGGAGTTGGGCGGCGTAACAGCGACGGTGGTGACGAAGTCTCCGTTCCAAGTGACTGCGGTGGCGCCGCCCGGCCTCCCGCCGGGAACGTACCCGCTGCGTATCCGCTCGGCGTTTGGCGTGGCGGAACAGCAGGTTGAAGTGCGGGACGTGGCGCCCGCGATATTTATGGTGGCTTCCGAACAGCCCGCGGTGGCGAATCAGGATGGGCGATTGAACACCCACCTGGCGCCGGTCCGGCGGGGACAGGCGCTGGTGATTTACGCCACAGGGCTGGGCGCGGTGACTCAATCTGGGTCGCTGGCCCAGACTCAGACGCCGGTTTCGGCGGTGCTGGGCGGCATCGAGTTGCCGGTAGCTTTTGCCGGCCTGGCGCCGGGCCTTCCCGGGGTCTACCAGGTAAATCTGGTGACGCCCGCCCAGACGCCGCCCGGTCTGAAGTCGTCGCTCCTGCTGCGCCAGGGGGCCGTCGACAGCAACACCGTGTTTGTAGCGGTTCAGTGAGAAAATGACGAATCTCGACAACAACCTATTGACGCTGGCCTCCTGGTCGTGGTCTAATAACCCCGATCGGGCGTCCGCTGCGGGTTCGTCAGGGGTTTGGATCGTCGGCGGGCGTTGGAAAGAAAGATTTTTGGGCTTGACAGAGCCTTGCAGAGTAGATGACAATGTCTGTACCGCGTCCCGAGGGTTCGGTAACGGCAATTTTGCGCTTCAATCCCGCGGTCACGGCGTACGCACACGAAGAACAACAAAACAACAGCGTACGGTGAATCGCAGGCGCAGTTCGTAGTACCTCGAAGGTCCACTTGAGGGCCAACGAGTTCTGGGTCTCCGCCCGACGGAGAAATCCCCAAGGTTGTGCCAAGTTTCGGAGTGCTGTAGAGGTTCAGGTTGAGAAAGAACTTCGACCGATTCCAATTCGAAATCTACAAGGAGAAGGAAATGGCAGATTTTCGCAGATGTATTCCCGTGCTTGCTGTTCTGGCCATCTTGTTGGCCGGGGCCGCGAGTGCGCAGACGCCCACTCTTCAGTGCGTGGCCAACGCAGCTTCCGTGCCTGTGATCCGTTCGGAAGGCCTCACGGAGTTGGTGGGCGACGTCCTGTTGAACTGCACCGGTGGTACGGCCACGCCGCTCGGCGGGACCATTCCTCCGGTCAACGTGCAGATTTTCATGGGGACGACCGTCACCAGCAAGCTGCTCACCACGGGCGGCTTGACCGAAGCGCTCTTGATGCTTGACGAGCCGGGCGTGAATCCCAACAACTCGGTCCAGTATCCCTGCTACAGCGCACCGACCGCTTGCGCGGCCGTGGGCAACGGGGCTGGTTTCCCCACTTACTATGGGGGCGGCACGGCGGGCACCTTCGGCAACAACAAGAACGTATTTCAGGGCCAGTTGGCGCCGGGACGCAACGACTCCATTCTGTGGTTAGGCGTTCCCATCGATCCTCCGGGCACCACAACGGTGCGCGTGATCCGCATCACCAACGTCCGGATTAACGCCAAC
>JACOSH010000321.1 GCA_016178945.1 Acidobacteriota bacterium | reverse complement strand
TCCGGCGCCATGGCGCCCGCCCAGCTATCGAAAACCTGGATCGCCCGCGCCCCGGCGGTCACCTGCGCCGCCGCGAACGGCGCCACCACGTCCACGATCTTGCCCATCAACCGGCGCCACAGCGTCTCGTTCCCGTACATCAACTGCTTGGTCTTGATGAACGTCCGCGACGAGCCGCCCTCGATCATGTAGCTGGCCAGCGTGAACGGCGCGCCCACGAATCCGATCACCGGCACTTTGCCAGCCAGCGCCTTGACCACCAGTTGGATGGCTTCGCCGACGTAGCCCAGATCGTCCGTGTTGGTGGTCGACAGGCTGTCCACGTCGGACGCCGTCCGCACCGGATTCTCGATCACCGGCCCCTCGCCCACCACGAACTTCAGCTTCAGGCCCATCGGTTCCACCGGCAGCAGAAGATCGGCGAAGATGATGGCCGCGTCCACGTCCAGAATCTCGACCGGCTGCAGCGTCACCGTCGCCGCCAGATCCGGACGCTTGCACATCTCCAGGATGCCGTGCCGGCTCCGGATATCGCGATACGGCCGCAGATAGCGGCCCGCCTGCCGCATGAACCACACCGGTCGCACATCGGTGGGCCGCCGGCGGCAGGCGTCTAAGAATCGGCTGCTCATGGGAGCCACGCGCATCTTGGTCCTGTCCTCAAGTCGCCCGAGCAAATATAGGCGCGAAATCCCGCTGGCTTGTTTTTCGCCGCCCAGTCACGGCCCTGTATGAACATTGGCTTGGTCCACGCCTCGCTGTCCAGCGTGCGGGGCGCGATCACCGAAACCGAAAACATGCCCGGCGCCGGATATCCCGTGCGCGGGTCCATGATGTGGCTGTAGATTTGCCCCTCCGCCCGGAAAAACTTCTCGTAATTGCCCGACGTCGACATCGATTCATCCCGCAGCGTGGCCTCGGCCACGCTCTTCGATTCGTCCAGCGGATCCCGGATCTTCACTTTCCAGCCCGGCTCCTCCGGCGGCGCGCCCAGCGCGTAAATACTGCTTCCACCCGCCGAAATCAGCGCCCGGCGAATCCCGGCTTCTTTCAGCGCCGCCAGCATCCGGTCCACGGCGTATCCCTTGCCGATGCCCCCCGGATCCATCTCCACTCCCGCCCGCGCGAATCGCACCGTGCGCGCCACCGGCTCCAGCACCACGTTCTGATACCCGACCCGCGCCAGGGCTTCGCGAACTTCAGCCCGGTGCGGCAGGTGCCCCGACCCTTTGTAGAACCCCCACACCTTCATCAGGGGACCCACCGTGATATCGAAAGTCCCTTCGCTCCGGCGGCTGTACTCCTGGCAGGCCCGCAGCAGCTCGAACAACTCCACGGACACCCTCACCGGACGCTCCGCCCCCCAGCGGTTTACATGGCTCCACTCGCTATCCGGACGGTAGTTGGACAGCATCCGGTCCAGGCGCCGGACCTCTTCGAAGGCCTCCTCGACCGCCGCTTCCATTCGGACGCGGTCCTCACCGTAGACCACCACCGAATAGGGCGAACCCATGGCGTCCAGGCTCGATTCCAGACGCAGCAGTTCCCCCGCCCGGCACACGCCCAGCGCCAGGCCGCCCAAGAACAAAACTACCACAATCTGTTTCATTCAGGGCTGGTTTTCGGTTCTTCCTCGTGTTTTTTTTGCCCGCCGGAGCAGGATCTCGACCCGCGCATCGGCTTCCGCCCAGGGGTCTGCGGCGAAGTGCAACTCCGGGGCCCGCCGCAGGTTCATCCGCGACGCCAGCTCGTGACGCAGGAAGCCGCGCGCGTGGTCCAGGGCGGCAAGTGCCTTTTTTTCTTCAGCTTCCCCGCCCACCACCGCGACCTTGACGTGCGCGTGCCGCAGGTCGGGGGAGACTTTGACCTCGGTCACGTCCACGGCCGCCAAGCGCGGATCCCCCATCTCGAACCCCACGATCTCCGCCAACTCCTCCTTAACTGCTTCAGAGACTCGCAGGGAGCGCCGTTCATCCATGGCCGCCTCAACCCAACCACTCCACCGTGGCCCCCACCAAGGCGGGTCCTACCTGCAAAGCGGTCTCTTCCTCTACCGACTGCAAGAGCTGCGCCGCATAAGCCTGATCCGGCGATACGGTGACCGCCGCCACCAGCGCGCGCTGCCAGCTCTCCTGGTGGTCGATCTCCGCCACCGCCACGTTGAACTTGTGCCGCAGCCGGTCCTTCAGGCTCTTCACCACCTGCCGCTTATCTTTGAGCGAGTGGGAATTCTCGAGCCGCAGCTCCAAGGTAAGGACGCCGATGCTAGCCATAACCGCCGCCCAACCCCTAGTTGAACATCTCGCTGGTTACGCGCTCCGACACAAAGGCCTCGATGACGTCGTTCTGCTTCACATCGCCGAAGTTTTCGATGGTGATGCCGCACTCCATGCCGCTCTTGACTTCGCTGACATCGTCCTTGAAGCGGCGCAGTGAGCCGACCTTTCCGGTGAATACCACGACATTGTCCCGCAGGAGCCGGATTTCGCAGGCCCGGGTGATGGTGCCGTCCTGCACCAGGCAGCCCGCCACCATCCCGACTTTGGTCACCCGGAAGGTCTCCTTGACCTCGGCCTTGCCTTTGTAGATTTCCTTGTATACCGGCGCCAGCAGGCCGACCATGGCCTTCTTGATCTCGTCGGTCAGGTTGTAGATGATGGTGTGCAGCCGGATGTCCACCCGTTCCTGCTCGGCCACGGACGCCGCATTCCGCTCCGGACGCACGTTGAACCCCACGATAATCGCGTTCGACGCGGAGGCCAGCAGCACGTCGGACTCGGTGATGGCCCCAACGCCCGCGTGCAGCACACGGATTTTCACCTTCTCATTCGACAGCTTCTGAAGCGTGTCGGTGAGCACTTCGGCCGAGCCGCCGACGTCGGCCTTCAAGATGATCGGCAGCTCCTTGACCTCGCCGGTCTCCATCTGCTTGTGCAGTTGCTCGAGGGTGAGGCGGTTGTTTTTGGCCATCGCCACTTCGCGAGCTTTGGCCTCGCGGAACAGCACGATCTGCTTGGCCTTGGCCGTATCGGTGACCGCCTGAAAGGCATCGCCCGCTTCGGGGAGCGATTCCAGACCCAGCACCTCCACCGGCATGGACGGCTCCGCCTCGCGGATCTGCTGACCCAGATCGTCCAGCATGGCGCGCACCTTGCCAAACACCAGTCCGCAGATGAAAAAGTCGCCGACCCGCAGCGTTCCGTTGCGCACCAGCACCGTCGCCACCGGGCCGCGCCCGCGATCCAGCTTGGCTTCCAGCACCGCCCCCATGGCCGGACGGCCGGGATTCGCCTTCAGATTCTGCAGGTCCGCCACCAGCAGGATCATCTCCAGCAGCAGATCGAGATTGGTCTGCTGCTTGGCCGACACCGGCACCATCACGGTGTCGCCGCCCCAGTCCTCGGCCAGCAGCCCGCGATCGGACAGTTGCTGCTTCACCCGCTCCGGCTGGGCGTCCGGCTTGTCGGTCTTGTTGATGGCCACAATAATGGGGACCTTGGCCGCCCGCGCGTGGTCGATCGCTTCCAGCGTCTGGGGCATCACGCCGTCATCGGCCGCCACCACCAGCACCACGATGTCGGTCACCTTGGCGCCGCGCGAGCGCATGCGCGTGAACGCCTCGTGGCCCGGCGTGTCGATGAACACAATCTTGCGCCCCTTCTTCTCCACGTGGTAGGCGCCGATGTGCTGGGTGATTCCGCCCGCTTCCTTGCCCGCCACGTTGGCCTGCCGGATCGCGTCCAGCAGCGAGGTCTTGCCGTGGTCCACGTGGCCCATGATGGTGACCACCGGAGCGCGCCCCACCTGGTCTTTCTCTTCCTGCTGCTCCTCGACCTTCCACATGGCCTCTTCTTCGTAGCTCATGGAGGCGGTGGAGGCCCCGAACTCGCGCGCCAGCTCGGAGGCCAGCTTCGAGTCCAGCGTCTGATTGATGGTGGCGAAGATGTTGCGGTCCACCAGCTTCTTGATCACCTGGCTGGACTTGACTTCCAGCTTTTCGGAGAGCTCCTTCACCGTGATGCCCTCCGAGATCATGATCTCGCGCGTGACGGGCGGCGGCCCGGCCGGGGCCTCTCGTCTGGCGATGACCGGGCGCAGCTTGCCCTCTTGATCCGCCAGCCGATCCCGCTGCTGGCGCCGCTTGTCGGGCGCGCGCCGCTGAGCCTCTCCCGGGGGCGCCAGCTCAGTGGTCCCCCCGTGGGCGCGCGAGGTGGGATGCATCGGACGCGGCCCCCCGGGACGGCCCGTGGGAATCACTCCCGGACGCGCCCCCGGCCGGGCCACCATGGGCTGGCCGGGACGAATCGGACCCTTATAAATCGGTTGGCCGGGCACCGGCGAGGCCGGCGGCCGCAACGGCACTCCTGGCCGCGGGGAGGCGGGTTGCCCGGGCGTCATGGCCTTCGGCTGCGTCAGCCGGGCCACCAGATCCGGCCGTGGCGGAACCACGGGACGCTGCGCCGGCTGCCCAACCAGGGCTGCCGGTTTGGCCGGCCCTCGTGGGCCGGGACCTTGGGGCCCGGCGCTACCACTGCACGCGGAACCGCGGCCGGCAGGGTGGGAGGCGTCAATCCCGCACTGGACTGGGCCGCGGCTGAGGCCGGCGGTCTCGGGATCACCGGAACGCGCGTTCCTTCCGCCGCTCCGGGCAGCGGCTGCCGCGGGCCGGACAAGACCTTCCCGCCGGGCTCTGTCAAGACCTGACCCGGTCGCGGGGACCACGGGATCGGTTTCGCCGGCACAACGGCCGGCCGGCCCGGCGCTGGCGGCTGGGGCGTCGTCGTCGCGGCGCCAGCCGTTCCAGGCATAGCCAGCGGCGGCCTCAAGGGCTGTCTCGCCACGGGCAGAACCGGTTCCGCAGCCGCAGCCGGCGCCCCAGCGGGCTCCGCCGCCGGCGCCTCCTGCTGCTCCGGTTCCGGGGCCGCCGGCGCCTCGGCGGGCGCCTCAACGGCCGGCGCCGCGGCGACCGGCTTCGCTTCTTCCTCCGGCGGCGCCTCAGGCTCAGCCGGAATCAACCCATAGTGCCGCCGCAGCTTCTGGGCGACGTCCTCATCGATCGAGCTGGAGTGCGTCAGCTTCTCCGTCACTCCCAACTCCGGCAACTGCTCCAGGATCAGGTGCGACTTCACCTCCAGCTCCCGAGCCAGCACGTTGATGCGAATCTTGCTCATAACCAAAGGAAACTCTGCTATCCCGCCGGGGGTTTCATTCACCTTGCTTGTCGTCCTTGGATTCCCCAGCTTGTCCCTGCTCTGGAAGTTCGGAACCCTCTATCCTATCAGACGCCGCCTCTGGCTCCGTCGCGGCCGCCTCTTCCCACTTCCACTCCGGTGCATCGGCCGCGGCTGGCGCTTCCCCGGCCGTCCCGGCTTCCGCCGCGCCCTGCGTCTCGACCACTTCCGGCGCCTCATCGGCCGCTGCCGGAATCGCTTCCACGGCGGGCTCTTCGCTCTCCTGGACGGCGGCCTCGCCAGCCGCCTCACCGGTCGCCTCAAACTGGGCGTAATAGCTGTTGACGGCCTGCTGGATCTTCTCCACCATCTTCGGTTCGACGCCCGGAATCTCTTCCAACTGCTCCGGCGTCATCGAGCCCAGCTTCTCCACTGTCCCGATCCCGGCCTCCACCAGTTTCTCCGCCAGTTTGTCCGCCAGGCCGTAGTCCACCAGCACCGATACCGGCGCGCCTGGAGCCACCAGCGCCGCCATGGCCGTCTCCACTTCCTGGCGTTTCTCTTCTTCGCTCTTGATGTCCACGCGCCAGCCCAGCAGCTTGGCCGCCAGCCGCACGTTCTGGCCCTTCTTGCCGATCGCCAGCGACAATTGCGAGTCGTCGACGATCACCTCCATGTGCTTCTCCACCGTGTCCATGATGGCCACGCGCGTGATCTTGGCCGGGCTGAGCGCGTGTGTCGCGAACACCACCGGATCTTCGGAGAACTCGATGATGTCGATCTTCTCCCCGCGCAGCTCCCGGATGATGGACTGCACCCGCATCCCCTTCATCCCCACGCACGCCCCGACGCTGTCCACATCCCGGTCGCGGCTCTGCACCGCGATCTTGGTCCGCTCCCCGGCTTCCCGCGCGCAACCCTTGATCACGATGGTCGAATCGTAGATCTCGGGCACTTCCTGTTCGAACAGGCGCATCACCAGCTCCGGCGCCGCCCGCGACACCACCAGCCCCGGCGTCTTGCTGGACTTATCCACGATCTTGATCACGCAACGGATCCGGTCGCCCACGCTGTAGCTTTCCAGCCGCGACTGCTCTTTCTTGGGGAGGCGGGCTTCGGTCTTGCCCAGGTCCACCACCAGGTCCGAGCCCTCCATCCGTTTCACGGTGCAGTTCACCAGCTCGCCGACCCGCCCCGAATACTCCTGATAAATCGTCTCCCGCTCCGCCTCCCGGACCTTCTGAAAAATGACTTGCTTGGCGGTCTGCGCCGAAATGCGACCCAGCATGTCGGTCGGCTTCCCGATCCTCACCTCTTTGTCGATTTCCGCGGTCTGATCGATCTTGCGCGCTTCGGCCAAGGTCATCTCTTTGGCCGGGTTCTCCACGGTCTCCACGACCTTCTTCACCACGTACAAATCGATCGAGCCGGTCTTCTCGTTTAACTCCGCGATGTAGTCTTCGTTGGTCCGGTAGTGCTTGCGCGCCGCCACCAGCAGCGCGTCCTTGACGGCATCCAGGACAATCTGCGTGTCGATGCCCTTTTCCTTGCTCAGCAACTCGATGGACTGATAGATCGATGCCATGAGATTTGACTCGGATTCTCCGATCGCCCCGTTACGCCCGCGCTCCCCACTCGAACTTCAGGTTGGCCCGCACCACCAGCTCGAAGGGGAACAGCACCGTCTTACCGGCGTCCACCTCCAGCGCGATAAGCCCCTCGCTGACCCCGGCCAGCCGGCCTTCCCAGTGTTTCGAATTCTCCACCGGCTCCCGCAGCACCACTTTGGCCTTCTTCCCCTGAAATCGTTCGAAGTCACCCAGTTTGAACAGCTTGCGCTCCACCCCGGGTGAGGTCACCTCCAAGGTATAGGTTCCTCCAGGAATCACTTCCTCCACGTCCAGGATGGTCCCCACCTGCTGCGAGATGTTCTCGCAGTCGGCGTGCGTGACGCCTTCCGGCTTGTCGATGGAGATCCGCAAGAGCCGGCTTCGCCCGCCCCCTTTCAGTTCCACTTCCACGATCTCGATGCCCTCGGAAAGGCCCACCCGTTCGGCGATGGCCTCGATCCGAGCCAAGATCCCACTGCGCTCCATAACCGGCTACAACCTCGCGACCAACAAAAAAGTGGGCTTTCGCCCACTGCCTAAGTCCGACACTTACAACTCAATTGTAGCAGACCGGACCCGGACCTGCCACTGGTGTTCTTCCGCGGGGTGCGAGCTTCAGGGTCTCTTGCGCACCCAGATCGGGCTGGCCCAGGCCATGTTCTTGTCGGCCTGAATCACGCGGGCGTAATAGTAGCTGTCCTGGCCGGTCCAATCCTGGTCGCGGTAGGTGAGGCTGACCTTCTGCCGGCCGGGGTTGGCTGTGTAGACGATTTTAGCGTTCTTGATGATGTCGATCTGGGCGATGGCGGCCGTTCCTTCCACCGCCAGGGCCAGCTCGGGCGGGGCGTCGACGGCGGTCTCTTCGCCCATCAGCCGGCCGCCGATGGAAAAGTCGAGCAGGATCCTGTCGGTGGCCGCATAGGTGCGCCGCGCGCGCAGGCCTTCGAAGATCGACTCGCGATCCAGGTTGCGCGCGTACACGGCCGCGAAGGACATGTGGGTCGAGCGATGGTCCGAGCTGGCGATGAAGCCGAGCTTCAGCTTGCGCTCCAGCGCGTTCCAGACAAAATTCGAGCTGTCGGTTTCGTACACCGCGCGGCCCGCCGGATCGGGCGCTCCGTTGTATTCATAGGTGCTGCGGAGCCCCTGGTAGATTTCCACGACGCGCTCGATATCGGGGTCGTTGTAGTCCCAGCTTACCTGCTTGTTGGCCCAGGCCGAGGTGTGCGGGATGGACATCGCGTTCTTGCCGCGCAGCGCGGCGAACAGCCCGAAGGGCGACACGCCGGCATCGCCCAGCTCGTAGCCGGCCGGCACGGGCATGTAGTCGCGCGAGAGATGCACCACGTTGCGATGCCCCCAGGGCGAGTACTGGCTGCGCTCGTAGGCGTGGAGCGGGACGAACGCGCCGGGCTGGTAGAAGAGATCGGAGATCTGCTGGATGCGCCACAGGTTGTAGCGGCGCGGAAGATAACGCGTGTGGTCGGTGATGCCGATGAAGTCCAGGCCCGCGGCGTCAAGCGAGTAACGCATCGTGTCCAGGAGCGAGCCGTCGATGATGCCGGCGTCTTCGGAGATATCGGTGTGGCGATGCAGATCGCCCCAGACGAGCTGGTAGCTGTTGAGCGTGTGGCGCGCCGGGCGCGGTGGAGCGCTCTTGGCCGAGAGCGCGGCGGCTTCGGCCAGTTTCGGTGTCTCAGTGGAAGCGCCCGCGGCGTAGCTCCGCGCATAGAGGATGTTGTGCGACGATCCGGCGGGATAACAGGCCACGATCCGTCCATCGGTTCGGGCCAGAGCGATGCGCTGGTCGATGCGGCCTTCGCTGTTGGGCAGGATCTGAGGCGCGCTCCAGGACGCGCCATCCCAGGCCGTCATCCCCACCTTCAGCCAGTTGGTGTTGATGGGGCGGCGAAAGAACAGACATAGCCTGCCGGCGGACTCGAACGCCAGAGAGGGCGCTTGCAGTCCGGTTTGGCCGGCAATCGGGCCGAGGGCCGTCTCGGCCTCGGAGGCGCGGAACAGCTTGCCGCCGTCCAGACAGGCCATCTGGATGTCGCGGCGCGGGCGAAGCCCGCCGTCGGCTGAATCCTGCGCCCAGCGATCCGGTCCGGCTTCCCAGGCGATCCACAGGCGGTTGCGCGCGTCCACGGCCAGCGCCGGACGGTTCTCCAGCCGCGGCGAGGCCGCCACGGCCTGTTCCGTCCCCCAGACGCCTCGGCGCAAGGTCCGCACAAAGACGTCGTAGTCCCCTCGATAGCTGTCCCAGGCGACGTGGAACGCGCCGTCCGGCGCGGCGATCACTGTGGGCTCCCAGTCGTTGGCAGGATTGTCCGTGACCGCGCCTTCTCTACCCCACGCCTTGCCGTCGTGCAGGCGATACAGGATGTCCAGGTTGCCGCGCCGCATCCCCTGCCAGACCAGCAAGACGCCGTCCGGAGAGGCGGCCAGGTGGGGCGCAAAATTCGACGCGTCGCCGGTGGTCCAACGCTCGGTCTTCGACCAGGTCTTGCGGAGCACACGCCCGTAGATATCCCAGCGGCCGCGCGCTTGCGCGGGCCAGGCCACCCACACCGCGCCGGCCGCGTCCACCGCGACGGCGGGTTTCGAATAATCGCCCGGCGTTTCGCTCACCAGGACCGGCTCGGACCATCGTCCGCCCACGAGCGATCGCGCTTGGATCTGGGTCGAGTGGTCGGCCTCCGAGTACGAAACCCAGGCCACCCACAGGCCCGTCTTGCCGGACGCCGCCGAGGGGTGGTCGTCTTCGCGCAGGCCGCTTGAGAGAGGAACGATCTCGCGCAACGCGCTTTCCCGGATGGGGTCGGGGCGCGGCGAGGGCCCTTTGTCCGGACGCTGCGCCAGCACAGCGCCGGCGGCCAGCAGCAGCGGCGCGAGCCGCCTCATCTTCTCACCAGGGGCGTCACGACCAGCGAGCGGAACTCGACCTCGCGGTGATCGCCCTGGAGCATGATAGGGCCCGGCGCCGCTTCATCGGGATCGATGGTGATGGCCGTGGGTCCTTCCACCTCCTGCTTGTCGATCACCTTCTGGCCGTTGAGCACCACTGTGACCTCGCGGCCCACCAGGCGGATATCCATGGTTTGCCACTCCCCCAAGGGCCGGGTGGCGTTGACCGTGGGAGCGATGCGGCTGTACAGGGCGCCGTGGCTGTGCGTGTTGACCGGCCGGCCGTAATCGGCCAGGATCTGCACTTCGTAGCGCGCCCGCAATCCGATCCCGCTATTGGAGTGCTCCCCGATGCGATACTCGGCGTGCAGCAGGAAGTTCCAGAACTTCTTTTCGGACACCAGGTTGTTGGCGCCCGCGGAGTTGGTCATGACGCCGTCGCGGGCGGTCCAGCCGAGCGGTTTCCCGGGAATCTGCGGTAGCCAGCCCGACAGGTCCTTCCCGTTGAACAACTCTACGGGCTTGCCGCGCCCCCAGGCGCCAGCGTCGCGATCCCTGATCTTGGGCGCGCGCCGCCCGACCCAGTGCAGCGTTTCGGCCCCGATCACGCGCGTCCCCACCAGCGTGTCGCCCTCCAGCTTGGCCCGGAATTGCATGGGCTGTCCGTCGCGCAGAAAACTGAAGGTGAGCTCGCCGTCTTTGATCGCCAGGTCCTTGATCGGGTTCATGTCGCCCGCCAGCGCGCTGACGAAACGGCCGCTGGTTCCATTCACCTCCAACCACCAGGCCCGCCGGCGAGGCTCGTTGTCGATGCTGATGTTCCAGCGCCCGTTGAATTTTGCATCCTGTGCGAAGGCGGCGGCCACGAGCAACCACGGGATGAAGGCTCTCATAGATTGCTCAATCTATCACAGGCGGGCGGCGAGCGGTCAGCGCCCTTACAGCAACGCCCGCACCGCAAACGCGGTCGCGATCAGCGGATCGTCTTCCTTCACCAGATCGTCGGGGTTGGCCCAGCTCCCATCCGCGCGCTGAGCTCGTTCCAGATCATGGGGCAGGGGATCGAGACCGAGACGGCGGCAGACTTCGGCGCAGGCGGCAGCGTAGTAGAAACGCAGCGCCTGCGTCCAGCGCTGGTAAGGCTCACCGGTGAACCCGGAAGCGCCATCCGGACGATGATGTTTCCGGAGCCAGCCCAGCGCAGCCTGTACCCGCTCGTGCCGGGGCGCATACCCCAATGCCAGCAGCGACAGAAGGCCGTCGGCGGTAGTCGTGCCGTAGCTGCGGTAGTGGCCGCCGTCCTTGCCGGCCTTGTTGGCGCCGAGCACGATGGTGGAGAAGACAAATCCGCCGTCGGGATTCTGGCAGCGCTCGATGAAGACCCTGGCCCGGGCGAAGACCGGGTCGGCGGCAGGAATACCCGCTCCGGCCAGCGCCTGGAGGACGTAGCGGTTCATGGACAGATCGATGTGTCCCGGATGCGGCGCCACCCGGCGCGCGCCGCCCATGCCCCAGGCCCCGTAGGGCGGGTCTGAAGGCCCCCATCCGCCTTCTTCGCCGATCTTCTGGGTCCGCAGCCAGATAACCATCGGCCCGGTGTCCCGGCGCGCCCGGGACAGAGCCAGCACGGCGCAGGCCGTGGCGTAGCTGGGATAGTCGGCCAACGCCGGGTCGGTGAGGCCGACCGCGCCCTCCGCGTTCGTGTGGCGGCGCAGGAAATCGAGCGCGCGGTCCACGCCGCCGGGCGGCGCACCGCCGGGGACCTGAAGCAGCGCGTCCAGCACAAAGCCGGTCAGCGACTCGCCCGCCTTCAGCAGGCCGTAGACGCCGCTATGCCATCCACCGTCTTCGGCCTGCCGGCTCCACAGGTAGCGCGCCGCGCGCTCCCGGGCCGCCGGGCAGGCGGCGGCCAGCGGGAGCGCAACGAAGGTCCGGCGGGATAGGATCACGACCGGTCCACCAGCAAGGTCAGGATCGCCGCGCTGGTCACGGCCACCCGGCCGGTGATGCAATGATGGCCGGCCCAGGTGCCGTTCTCGTTCTGCAGCTTGACCAGTTGGGTCTTGATCTTGCCGTTCCATTGACGCCAGGGCTCGCCTCCGGCCCGATGCAGGCTGTCGCTGATGTTGAGATAGGAGAAGAACTCCTCGCCGCCCATCGAGCCGAAGCCGTTGACGAAGCGCTCGTCGTTCAGCTCGCGGGTGACCGCGCCGATCTCGGCGGCATTCCTGACCCGGTCCTTCTCGGTCCGGCTCAACTGTTCGAGCACTTGAGCGCCTTTGTACAGGGAGACTCCGGCGGAGGCGCCGTCGGCCATGCGCGCCGCCGGTTGGGCGGTCTGCCTGGTGTACTGGTCGACCCGCGCCAACACGCGTTCCTCCACTTTGACCCCCTTGTTCTTGGCCATATCCAGGCTCCGCGAGGCCATCGTGGTGCCCAGGATCGGGGCCCAGCCGCCGGAAATATTCCAGCTCCCATCTTTTTGCTGGTTGGCCTCGATCTTGGCCACGCACTTCTGGAGCGCCCGGCGCACGCGCTGGTTGGCCGCCGTGTCGCCCATGGCGCCATCCAGCTCCGCCAGCAACTGCGCGCTCAGGAAGGTGTCGATGTAGGGACCGAGCTTGCGCTGGATCTGGCTTCCCGTGACGTTGGTGATAGCCAGCCCTTCCGGCGCGCTCTCCTCGATGCGCTTGAGGATAAACTGTACGGCTCGTTGCACGTTGGCCCGGTACTCGCCTCGGGCCGGAGTATGGCCGGACTTGAGCAGCGCCAGCGTCGCGACGGCCGTGTTGGCCACGTCGTTGCCGCCGGATTCCAGGCGCTCGCCCTGCCGCGCGTAGGCGGTCTCGCCGCCATCCTGTCCCCAGCCCCCGTCGTTTCCCTGAACCGAGACCAGCCAGTGAATCCCTTTGGCCGCCGCCGCGGAGGCCAGGTCGTTCTTGTCGCACACACTGCTTCCCATCGCGCTTCCGGCCAATGCCGCAAGCGCGCCAATCGCTAGCGCTTTCATATCGATCTCCTTTTGTTTGAAGCGGCCTTGCGCTTCGATGAGGAATGCCTCCGGCCCGCCGATCCTTTCAGCGGATCGCAGTCAAGCGGTTATGATGGGAGCAGTGTCCTCCATTTCCCTGCATTGGGTTCAAGTTCCCCTGCACGAGCCGTTTCGGATCTCCAGCGGCGCGGTGGCCGTGAAGATCGCGATCCTGGTGGAGTACCGCAACGGCGTCACCGGATGGGGCGAGGCGTCGCCGATGGCCGGCGCTTTCTATTCCGCGGAGACTCCGGAGTCGACCTGGCGCGCGCTGGAGCGGATGGCGCCGGCCGTCTTGCGCGACGACGCCACGGACGTCGATCGGCTGGTGGAGGGCGAGCCGTTCGCCAAGGCGGGACTGTCCGGGGCGCTGGTCGATCGCGAGATCCGCGCGCGCGGGATCCCGCTCTGGCAGTGGCTGGGCTCGGAGCCGCGTCCGGTCCCTTCCGGAGTGGCTATCGGACTCTACGACACGGTCGAGGAGCTGCTGGAGCGCGTCGAACGCTTCGTGGCCCAAGGCTACCGGCGCGTGAAGATCAAGATTCAGCCGGGCTGGGACGTCGAGCCCGTCCGGCGCATCCGCGAAAAGTTCCCTCACCTGCCGCTCATGACCGACGCCAATGCCGCCTACGCGCTCCGGCACCTGGACATTTTTCGCGAGCTGGATCGCTTCGGCCTCATGATGTTCGAGCAGCCCTTCGGCCGCCACGATCTGGAAGGTATGGCCGAGTTGGCCCGCGCGGTGCGCACCCCGGTGTGCGCGGACGAGTCCGCCGAATCCATGGCGATGCTGGAGCGCATCCTCGCGCTCGGCTCGGCCAGCATCGTCAATATCAAGATCCAGCGCGTGGGCGGCATCCGGAACGCCAAGCGAATGCACGACCGCGCCCAACAAGCCGGTCTGCGATGCTGGGTGGGCACGATGCCGGAGCTGGGCGTGGCGTCGGCGGAGGCGATTCATCTGGCCACGCTGCCCAATTTCGTCTATCCCACCGACGTCGAATCCTCGTCGCGATGGTATTCCGGCGACATCGTCGAGCCGGCCATCGCGATCGACGGCGCGGGGTTCCTGCGCGCCGGCGCGATCGAAGTGAACCGGGAGAAACTGGAGAAGTACCGGATGCGGCGGGCGGATTTCGAATGACACGCAAACTCTACTACTGGAAGCTGAAGAACGGAGAGATCCACCTGGGCGTCCGCACCATCCTCATGGGCGTCCTGAACGTGACCCCGGATTCTTTCTCCGACGGCGGCAAGTTTCTCGACCCGGACCGGGCCTTCGCCCGCGCCCTGGCGCTGGAAGAACAGGGCGCCGACATCCTGGACATCGGCGCCGAGTCCACGCGCCCGGGCGCAAAGCCGGTGGAGGCCGCCGAGGAGCTGCGCCGCCTGATCCCGGTCCTTAAGCGCCTGCGCGGCGAGCTGCGCATTCCGATCAGCGTGGATACCTACAAGGCGGAGGTCGCCGAGCGCGCGCTGGAGCTGGGCGCCGAGATCATCAACGACCCGAGCGGCCTGACCTTCGACGCCCAGATCGCCAAGACGGCGGCCCAGCACAACGCCGGCCTGGTCCTCAATCACATGCGCGGCCGGCCCGAGACCTGGGCCAAGCTGGGCCCGCTGCCCGATGTGATGGGAACCATCCTCCGCGACCTGGAGGCCACCGTGCACCGCGCGCGGCACGCCGGCATCGATCGCGCCAGCCTGGTGATCGATCCGGGCATCGGTTTCGGCAAGCGCAAGGAGCAGAACTCGGAGATCCTGGCGCGCTTGCCCCAACTGGCGCAACTGGATTTCCCCGTCCTGGTGGGGCCCTCGCGAAAATCGTTCCTGGCGCAGCAGAGCGAGCAGGGCACGCAGTTGGCGACCGCCGCCGCGGTCACGGCCGCGGTGCTCGCCTGGGCCCATATCGTCCGGGTGCACGATGTGGCGGAGATGAAGGTGGTCGCGCAAATGGCGGACGAGATCCTCGGCGCCAGGGAACGGGAGTAGACCCGCCGGGTCAGTCTTTCCAGATCGGCTTTCTGGGATCGATGAACCACCAGCAGCTTGCGCCCACCAGGTAGAGCGCGCCCGTCAGGTAGAGCGGAGCCGACCAACTGGCCAGCTTCTCCACTACCGTGGCGACAATGATAGGGCTCAACATACCGCCGATCTGGCCGGCGGTGTTCATCGCGGCGCTGATCACACCGGCGTGATTGCCGCCGATATCGATGCAGGCCCCCCAGCAGGCGCCCAGCGGAAAAGCCGTAAACAGCCCGCTGAAAGCGATGAGCACCGCCGCGACCAGGGGGTCGGAGGCGGCGGTCCCCGCCAGCATGACCGCGGCCGCGCCCAGAAAGGAGCCCGCCCCGACCGCGCAGCGGCCCGCGCGCAGGCCAAACCTGCGCCCCACGGCGTCAGTGGTGATCCCGCCGAACAGATCTCCCAGGACGCTCAGCAGCAAGGGGAGACCGGCCAGCAGGCCCAGCTTCGAGGCGGTAAAGCCGCGCTCCTTCTCCAGGTAGGTCGGCAGCCAGGTGATGAAGAAGTAGAAACCATAGGACTGCGTGAAGTACATCACGCACAGCGCGATCAGATTCCGGTTGCGCAGCGCAATCTTCCACTGGCCGCCGCCCAAGGAGTGGGCGCTCTCGACACGCCTCCCTTGCTGGATCTTGCGCAGCTCCGCGGGACTCACGGAAGGATGCTCGGAAGGATCGTCGCGAAACCAGCGGTACCACGCCACGACCCACGCAAAGCCGATCGCCCCGAAGGAGAGGAAGACCTGGCGCCAGTGCATATTGCGCAGCATGGCGGTCACCAGCAGCGGAGTGAGGCCGCCGGCCAGGTGCGCGCCGATGAAGAAGATCCCCTGCGCGGTGCCTCGCTCCGAGGCGGGAAACCAGCGCGAGAAGGTGCGCGCGGCGTTCGGCCAGGCGCCGGCTTCCCCCACGCCGAAGAGAAATCGCACGGCCAGCAGGGACGGGTAGCTGAAAGCGGCGGCGGTGGCCATCGTGAAACTCGACCACCAGGCCACTATCCGGGAAAGCACCCGGCGCGTCCCGATGCGGTCGCCCCACCAGCCCGTGGGAATCTCGAAGGCGGCGTAGGCCAGCGAGAAGGCGCTGAACACGAAGCTCATCTGAATCCGCGACAGCGCCAGGTCGCGCATGATGTCCTTGGCCGTTACCGAGATGCAGACCCGGTCCAGGTAGGTGATGGCGGCCAGGCACACGCCAAAGGCCAGCACGCGATACCGCACTCGCGAATCGTGGAGGGTGGTCATGGGGTTCGACTATCATACATAGATCGGACTCCGCTGTCAGGTAAACACCTGAAACAAAAATGGCCAAAAACGTGCGAGGATATGTGGAGACGGAGGAAACAGGCGTTGCCGGCCAGGCGGTTGAGTAAAATCTGCGTAGTGCTGCCGCTTTTTACCTGCCTGGCGGCGGACGACGTCCCGGTGATCCGCGTGGAGACTCGCCTGGTGGTGCTGCACGCCACGGCGCTCGACCCCGCAGGCCTGCTCCTGATGGACCTGCCCCCTGCTTCGTTCCAGGTGTTCGAGAACGGCGTCCGGCAGAAGCTGCAAACCTTCCGGCGGGAGGACGTGCCCGTTTCCCTCGGCCTGATCATCGACAACAGCGCCAGCATGCGGGACAAGCGCGAGCAGGTAATTGCCGCCGCCCTGGCGTTGATCGAGGCGTCGAATAGGGAAGATGAGGCGTTCGTGGTGAATTTCGCCGAGAGCCCGTCGCTGGCGGTGGATTTTACCAGCGATGCCGCCAACCTGAAGCGCGGGCTGCTGTCGCGCATCGGCTCCGAGGGCGGCACCGCGATGCGCGACGCCGTCTACACCGCCATCGAGCACGTCCGGGGGCGAAACCAGAAGGACAAGAGGGTCCTGCTGGTGGTCACCGATGGCAATGACAATTGCAGCACCCGCTCGCTCGAGGGCCTGGTGCGCGCCGCGCAGCAAGCCGAAACGCTGGTCTACGCGGTGGGCCTGCTCAACGACGAGTCGCCCGGAGAGGCCGCGAAAGCGCGGCGCGAGCTGGACATCCTGGCCCGGGCCACGGGTGGCCAGGCCTACTACCCCAAGGAAACCGCCGAGATCCGCGAGATCGCCCCCCGGATCGCGCACGAGATTCGCAGCCAGTACATCCTCGCCTATCACCCCTCCAACCAGGATCCCGACGGCGCGTTCCGCCAGATCCGCGTGCTGGTGGACCGGCCCGGCGCGGCGATCCGGACGCGGTCGGGGTATTACGCCCCGGAGCGCTGATCCTACCTGACGCTCACCGCCGGCACCTTCTCGTCCCTCACCAGACGGTTGAATTTTTCCAGATCGTCGCCGAGCGCGGACTTGAGCCGCCGCAACTGCTCGTTGATCTTGCCTGCCAGCTCTTCGTGGACCAGATACGACTGGGAGGTCGGCTCCGCGTCCGCTGAGGCGACCACACCGGCCAAGGAGGCCAGCTTGTTGTTGAGCCGGATCGGATAGTTCAGCGGATCCTGGCTGCTGCGGTTCCTGGTCTGGTAGAGCTCGTCTTCGATCGCAGTCAGCTTCTTGGCCAGCGATTGCGCGGCCTCGGCGACCGCCTTCCGGTCCTTGGCCCGCGTGGCCAAATCGTCCACCTGCTTGCGGACGTCGCGGATGCGGACGATCGCTTCATGGGTCTCGGTCAGCTTGTCGCGAAGCTGCAGCAGGAGCGCCAGTTGTTTGGAGAACTGCTCGGGCGTAGTGGGAATCCGGGGATCTTTTTTCACCGTAAAGCTCTGGGTCTGGCTCTTCCCGTCGACCGTCACCTTCACCTGGTAGGCGCCCGGAACAACCAGCGGCCCTCGCAGATTGCCCGCCCAGAGGATCATGCCGGGAAACCGCTTGGCCTCCGGATAGCGAAGGTCCCACACAAAGCGGTTCAGCCCGGCTTCGGCGGCCAGCCTCGCCGGCGGGAGGCGAGGTCCTTCCTCTTCCTCGTCGGCATCGCCGTCGCGCGGAGGCGGCGTGTCTTTGGTGGAAATCTTGCGGACGGGCGCGCCCTTGGCGTCGAAAAATTCGAGGATGACCTCGCCTGCCGGCTTGTCCTTCAGCCAGAAGTACACCACCGCTCCCGAGGGCGGGTTCTGACCGGCCGCGCCCCCGCCGCGAGAGCCGCCGAAACCTCCTCCCGGCAGACGATAGGCGTCCTCGGGAGCGAACAGATGAACCTCGGCGGCGCGCACCGCATCGGTCATCTGGTGCAGCACGGCGAGATCGTCGAGGACCCAGAAGGAGCGGCCCTGAGTGGCGGCGACCAGGTCCTTCTCACGCTTATGCAGGGCCAGATCGGTGACCGGTGTCGCCGGCAGGTTCAGTTGCAGCGACTGCCAGTGCTCGCCGTCGTCGAAGGAGACATACATCCCGGTCTCCGTGCCGGCGTAGAGCAGACCGCGGCGGTTGGGATCTTCGCGAATCACGCGCGTAAACGCATTGGCAGGGATGCCCTCGACAATCTTCCGCCAGGTCTTGCCGTAGTCGGCGGTCCGATAGAGATAAGGCCGGAAGTCGTCCGACTTGTACATGGTGGCCGCGACGTAGGCCGCTCCCGCCTCGTGCGGAGAGGCTTCGATGGAGTTGATCTGGATCCACTCCGGCATCTCCCTGGGCGTGACGTTCTCCCACTTCTTCCCGCCGTCGCGCGTGACGTACACCAGGCCGTCGTCGGAACCGGTCCAGATGAGTCCCTTGGCGAGCGGCGACTCCGCCACGGTGAAAATGGTGCCGTAGTACTCGACGCTGGTGTTGTCCTTGGTGATGGGGCCGCCCGACGGCCCCTGCCGCGACTTGTCGTTGCGCGTCAGGTCGCCGCTGATCGGCCGCCAGCTCTGGCCCTCGTCGGTGGACTGGAACAGGACGTTAGCGGCGGCGTAGAGCAGATTGGCCTCGTGCGGCGAAAACAGGATCGGGAAGTTCCATTGGAAACGGTACTTAAGATCGGCGGCCCCGGCGCCCATGGGATTCTCGGGCCACACATTCACGCTGCGCAACTGGCCGGTGCGATGGTCGTGGCGCGTGAGATAGCCCCCGTAGGAGCCGGCGAAAACCACATTCGAGTCGCGCGGGTGCGGAGCGATCCAGCCGCTCTCGCCGCCTCCCACGTCGTACCAGTCGCGAATCGCGATGCTGCCGCTGGTGGTGCGGCTGGCGATCCGGACGGTGGAGTTGTCCTGCTGGGCGCCATAGATGTTGTAAGGAAAATCCTGGTCGAGGGCCACGCGGTAGAACTGGGCGGTGGGCTGATCCTGAGCGCTCCAGGTGCGCCCGCCGTTGGAGGAGACGTTGGCCCCGCCGTCGTTGCCGTTGATCATGCGCCGCGGATTCCGGGGATCGATCCACAGGTCGTGGTGATCGCCGTGGGGCGCGCCGATGCGGCTATAGCTCTTGCCGCCGTCGTCCGACTTGTAGAAGCCGGTGTTCAGCACATAGACAGTGTCCGGCTTCAGCGGGTCGGCGTAGATGTGCGAGTAGTACCAGGCGCGCTGCCGGAGGTTGCGGTTCTCGTTGACGCGCGTCCAGGTGTCGCCGCCGTTTTCGGAGCGGAACACCCCGCCGTCCTCGGCCTCGACGATGACCCACAGGCGCTCCGAGTTCACCGCAGACACCGCGATCCCGATCTTGCCGAGCAGTCCTTTGGGCATGCCCGGCTTGCGGGACAGCTCCTTCCAGGTCTCGCCGCCGTCGGTGGACTTAAACAATCCGCTGCCCGGGCCGCCGCTCTCCAGGCTGTAAGGCGTCCGGTGGACTTCCCAGAACGCGGCGTACAGCACGCGGGGATTGTTCGGATCGAGAATCAGATCCACCGCGCCGGCCTTGGCGCCGCGCGTGAACACCTGCTTCCAGGAAGCGCCGCCGTCGCTCGAGCGATAGACGCCGCGCTGTTCGTTGGGTCCGAACTGGTGGCCTAGCGCGGCGACGTAGACCAGATCGGGGTTTCGGGGATCGACGCGCACGCGGCCGATGTGGCGGGTGTCCTCCAGCCCCAGGTGCTTCCAGGTCTTGCCGGCGTCGGTGGACTTGTAGACGCCGTCGCCGTGCGAGGCATTCCCACGGATGCAGCTTTCCCCCATCCCGGCATAGACGACGTTGGGGTCGGATTCCGATACCGCGAGCGCCCCGACGGTACCTGTGGCCATCTGGCCGTCGCTGACCGGCTGCCAGTTCGCGCCGCCGTCGGTGGTCTTGAATACGCCGCCGCCCGTGCCGCCAAAGTAATAGACGCCGGGTTGCGAGGGCACGCCGGCCACGGCGATGACGCGACCACCCCGATACGGGCCGATGGAGCGCCATTTCAGGCCTTTCAGGAAGGGATCATCCGCCGCCGCTGCGGTCGCGGCGATCAGGCTGAGCAGACAGAGAACTCGCATAGTTCCAGAGGGTAGCCTCAAGAACGAGAAAAGTCAAAGCGACCGCCGCGCCGCAACTATGCTACACTCAGTCCCAGTTGATGAATTCAGGTAGGGGGATATCCATGAAACACAGTCTTTTGAACAAGGTGGTTCTGTTTTTAGCCGCCTTGCCGGCGCTGATGTGGGGTCAGTCGACTTTTGGCACCATCCTGGGCACGGTCAGCGACAAGACCGGAGCCGTCGTTCCCGGGGCCAAAATTGTCGTGACGAACCAGGCTGAGAGCATCTCCCGCGAGGTGATGGGCGACTCGCAGGGCAACTACGAAGCTGTCAACCTCAAGGCTGGCCTCTACACGGTCGCTGCCGAGGCCGCGGGCTTCAAGAAATTCATCCAGAAGGATCTGACTCTCGATGCGCGCCAGATCCTGCGCGTCAACGTGGGGCTGGACGTCGGCCAGGTCACCGAGCAAGTGACGGTGGAGGGCGTGGCATCGACGGTGACGACCGAGACTCAGACCATCACCGCGACGTTCGATTCGCGCCAGGTCCTGTCATTGCCCGCCAACTATCGCGGCGCCGGCTCGACCAGCCCGCTGCGCATCCTTTCGTACTTGCCGGGCATTCAGGCTGACGACAGCTTTCGTTTCTCGGTGCAGGGCGCGCTGCCGCACCAGAGCGAAGTCTCGCTGGACGGTATCTCCACGGTCAGCGTGCGCAGCAATGGTCCCCTGGGAGAGCTGTTCCCGTCGGTGGAAGGCATCGCCGAGATGAAGGTGCAGGGCGTGGGCAACAACGCCGAGTACGGCCAGGTGGGCGACATCACGACCACCTCCAAAGGCGGATCCAACAGTTTCCACGGCAGCCTGTTCGAATACATGCAGAACCGGGAGTTCGACGCCACCAACTATGGCTCGGTGACCAAGCCGCAGAAAACCGCCAACACGTTCGGAGGCAGTATTGGCGGCCGAATCATCCGCAACCGCACGTTCTTCTTTGCCACCTACGAAGGGATGCAGTTCCGCCGGGGCGGCACCGTCCAGAACACCGTTCCCACGGCGCTGATGCGCCAGGGCGATTTCAGCCGCGAGCCAGGCACGGTTCGCGACCCGTTCACGCGGCAACCCTTTCCGAACAATGTGGTCCCGGCCTCGCAGATCATTTCCATCGGGCCCAAGGTCCTCAATTTCTACCCGCTTCCCAACTTTGGCGATCCCACCGTGCAGCGCAGCTCGAACTACCGCGAAAACCGAGCGTCCCCGACCACTTCCTACCAGTACGATGGCCGCATCGACCATCAGATCAACAGCAAGCAGCAAGTCTTCGCCCGTTGGAGCGCCAAGAACGTGAGCAGCATCAGCCCGAATAACCTGTTGCTGCCCGCCGACACCGCCTACAACGACAGCCGCAGCCTGGCGGTCTCGCACAACTACACCATCTCGCCCCGGATCTACAATGAATTCCGGATCGGCCTGAGCAACAATGACGCCGCTCGAGCCTATGCTTTCGACGGCCGCAAAATCACCGCCGATTTTGGATTTGTGGGCCTGGCCAGCAATCTGCCGTTCAACGGCCTGCCCTCCATCGGCTTCAGCGGGGCGACCAGCAACTTCGGCAAAGGCAAGCCGAGCTTTACCTTTAGCCGCAATTTCCAGTTCAACGACAACCTGACCTGGACCCGCGGCCGCCACACTTTGAAGGTCGGCGCCGACTTCCGGAAGCTGCGGGCGGAGTCGGACCTGGGCTTCCTGGGCAGCGACGACTACGGCAACTACAGCTTCACGGGCTTCTTCAGCAACAACGATTTTGCCGACTTTCTGATGGGGCTGCCGGTCTACTCCGGCATCGCCACCACCGGACAGGACACCAACGGCAGGTCTTTCCACTACAGCTTCTACGCTCAAGACAGCTTCAAGGTCAACTCGAAGCTGACGCTGGAGTACGGCGTGCGCTGGGAATACCACCCGCCCTTCACCGACGCCGGCGACAACATCACCAATTTCGATCGCTCGGTGCCGCGAACGGGCCGGGTGATCATCCCCTCCTCGGACCTGGCCACGAAGATCACCGCCCCGGGGTTCCTGGCGTCGATCAACGCTTGTCCGGGGCCTTCGTTCCAAGGCATCCCCTGCACGCCCTTTCTGAAGGCCAAGGACGCGGGATACCCGGAAACGCTGCGTTTCCCCGACAAGAACGACTTCACTCCGCGCTTCGGCTTCGCCTATCGCCCCTTCAGCGACAACAAGACAGTGATCCGCGGCGGCTTCGGAATCTACACGATGACCATTCTGGGCAGCGTTTTCTACTCGCTGACCGGCATTCACGCGTCCGACATCCGCGACTTCAATAATGACATCGTCAACGGGCAGCCCCTGTTCCGCTGGCCGCAGATCAAGACCGGCGGCAGCGGGGTGACGATTGTCCCCTACGGGAACGCCTACCTCGGCACGGGCAACGACCCCAATTTCCGCGATCCCTACGAAATGCAATGGAGCACCACGGTGGAAAGGGATCTCGGCGGGAACACCGGCCTGCGCGTTTCTTATGTGGGCCTGCGCTCGGTGAAGCTGCCCTGGGCGCCGGATCTGAACCAGGCGCAGAATTCGACTATTCCCTTCGCGCAGCGCCCGCTCACCGACCGCCCCTTCCCGTACTGGGGCCGCATGTACACCCGCGACGTGGGCGGCAATGGCATCTATAACCAGTTTCAGACCGAGCTGATCCACCGCTACCACAACGGGCTGACGTTCAACACCGGCTGGACCTGGGCCAAGAACCTGAGCGATGCCGGCGGGCCGACCTCCAGCGGCTTCAGCGCGGAGAACGGCGGGGGCCGCAACACCAACTCGCTCGACCGCCGCGCCGACCGCGGCAATGTCGGACCGACCCGGCGGCACCGCTGGATCAGCACCAGCATCTACGAACTGCCGTTCGGCAAGGGCAAGAAGTTCATGTCCGGCGCTCATCCGGTCCTCGACGCGTTGGCCGGGGGCTGGCGGTTGAGCGGCATCCTGCTGGTTCAGACAGGCCCGTATCTGACGGCCAGCTTCGCCGGCGGCGACCCCTCCGGCACGGCCGGCAACGTGCGGGGCGGACAGCGCCCGGACGCCCTTCGCACCGGCAACATCGCCGACCACAACGCCGACCGCTGGTTTGACCGCGAAGCATTTGTGTGCCCGGGACGCACGCCGGGCGCGGCCAACGCCTTCAACTGCAATGTGACTCCCATCGGCCGCTTCGGCAACGGCGGCGTCGGGACGCTGGTGGGTCCCGGCACGGTCAATCTGAACTTCGGATTCGGCAAGGATTTCCGGGTCACGGAGAGATCGTGGGTGAAGTTCGAAGGCAGCTTCACTAACCTGGCGAACCATCCGAACCTGTCCGATCCGTCCACGACCATTACCAGCAGCGCCTTCGGACGGATCACCACGGCGCGGGGCGCCGATAGCGGCGGCAACCGCGTCGGCCAGTTCGCTCTGCGGTACGAGTTCTGAGCGGGGCGGGTCCAAGCCCCGCCCTTCCCATCTCCGGAACCTACGGCGTGGGCCCGCCGCGCGGCCCCGCCAGATCCAATTCCTTGAGCAAGTCCAGACAGAACAGCTCCGGCGCCGCCTGGTACTCGATGGGCCCTTCCACCAGGTGAGCGAGCGAAGCCATCCCGTCGCGCGCCGCCGCCAGGGATAGCAGCGCCGGTTCGATGGCCGCGGCGCTCCGACCCACGACCTGCGCGCGCATGCCGGTTGTCTCCAGCCGCACGCTCGCGCCCTGGGTCCAGCGGGCCAGCGCGATCAGTTGGGCGGCCTGCAACCCCAGCGGGCGATCGCCCATCGCCGAGAGCATCTGGGCATAGCTGGACGTGCCGGGATTGGCCGGGGCCGCGTCGCCGGTGAACAGCAGGTCGGCCGCCAGGACCTGCTCGCCGCGGTTCAGCCGATCGGACACCTCGGCCGCCATCGCCTTCTTGCCGCGGTCGTCGAGAAGAATCGTGACCGGCGCCCCTTCCGGCGTCGTGACCGCCTTCAGCCACACGCCCGTGGCGCTGAGACCGTTGCTGAAATCGAACCGGTAGGAGCGGCTCTCCAGACCCTTGTTTTTGCTGTTGGCGAGCGCCCAGGCGTGCTCCACGGCCGTCTCGCGGTAGCGCAGCGCGCGGCGCAGCCGGTCGCGATCCGCCGGCGCGCGTTCGATCCGCGCCGCCAGCTTCCTGGCCAGCCCCAGGATCGTCAGGTTATCCGGAGGCAGCCCCACCGCCAGTTCTTCCGGAGTTCGCACTTGATCGTCCACCGCCGATTCGCGCTCGACGGCCGGCAGTCCGAACTCGCGCGCGAAGAATCGGTACGACGCCAGGCGGTTGTCCAGTTGGTAGTTGTGGTCGCCCGGATCGGTGTTCTCGTGCCAGGCGAAACGGTCTTCCCGCCCGTAGAGCCGGAAGAAGGGCCGCACGTCGTCGAAGATCTGGCTCTTGACCAGCGGGGCGCGGAAACAGCAGTCGTCTTCGGCGTTGTACACGAGCAGGGCGGCGCGCGAAGCCAGCATGGCCGTGAGGTGCGAGTAGTCCTGGCCGGCCAGAAAATCCGTGGGATTCTGCTCGATGTCGCCGGTGTCCTGTGGCCGCTCGATGCGCGCCGCCGCCGCCGAGTATCCCGCCACGGGAACCGCCGCCGCAACCCGCTCGTCGAGCGCGCTCAGGAAGATGGTCTGCCAGCCGCCGCCGGAAAGGCCCGTGACGCCGATGCGCGCGCGGTCCACGTTGGGATGTTCCCAGAAGTAATCCACGCCCTTGCGCATCGCCAGGTAGAAGAGCCCCACGCCGCTGGCGCCGGCCAGGTCGAGGTGCGCCGCGTACCAGTGGCTGTTCTCCTTGTGGCCCAGCTCGCCGAAGGAGAACCACTCCAGGTTCAGCGAGAGGATTCCCATCCGCGCGTCCTGGATGCAGCGCTTCTGCTTGTACTCCACCGCCTTTCCGGGCGGCCCCACGTGCCCGTTCACGTTGACGATCGCCGGCATCCGGCCGTTCATCTGGGCGGGCTCGTAGAGCAGCGCCGCGCCCTGTAAGCCCGGCACGATTTCGTAGCGCAGCCGCCGGATGCGATAGCCCGGGCCTTCGATGGGAGCGCCCACCGTTTCGAACCGCGGCGGCGCGGCGACCCATTCCTTGGGCCAGCCGTGGAAGACAACGTCGTCGAGCAGGTGTTGCCGCAGGCGTTGGGTTTCCCGGGTCCAGGCCTCGGCCGTCGAAGGCTTGGGAAGGTGGGGGGCCTTCCGCATCAGGTAGCGCCGGAGCTCGAAATGCACAACGTCGCTCGACAGCAGCGGCGGTTCGAGCAGCCGCCGCACCTGCGAAACCGTGGTCTGCGCCAGCGCGGCAGCCGCCAGGAAGAGTGGGAGGAGTGTTTTCATTTGTCGATTCCGAAGTTGGCGCGATACTTGGCCGGCAGCCGCACCGGCTTCAGATCGCGCCCGCAGAAGAGGTGTTTGGTTTCGCCCGTGGCCAGCAGGCGGCCGTCTTCCGCCAGGCGCATCTCGTAGGCGAAGCGCACCAGGCGCGAGTGCGCCTCCTGGACCCAGGTCCTGACGACGACTTCCTGGTCGTAGCGCGCCGGATAGCAATAGCGGCATTTGGCTTCGGCCACCGCCAGCAGCACGCCGTCCTCCTGCTCCATCCGCTGGTAGCTGAAGCCCACCGACTTGCAGTACTCCACGCGCCCGACCTCCATCCACACCAGGTAGTTGGCGTAGTAGACAATCCCCATCTGATCGGTCTCGGCGTAGCGCACCCGGATACGAGCCTCGTGGACATGCATCGGGACGATTATAGCCTCACTCAGATCGAACCACGTCGTCGATGGCGCGCAGCCTTCGCCACAATCCCGCCAGCCTGTCCAGGCGCAGCGCGTTGGCTCCGTCCGACAGCGCCCGGTCCGGCTCCTCGTGGACTTCGACAAACAGCGCGTCGACCCCGGCCGCCACCGCCGCGCGGGCCAAGGTCTCGATGAATTGCGGCTGCCCGCCCGAGGAGGCGCCCGAACCGCCGGGCAACTGCACGCTGTGGGTCGCGTCGAAGACCACCGGATACCCGGACGCGCGCATGATGGGCAGCCCGCGCATGTCCACCACCAGGTTGTTGTAGCCGAAGGTCGTGCCGCGCTCGGTGAGCAGGATCCGGTTGTTTCCGGTGGAGGCGACCTTCCCGGCCGCGTGCAGAATATCCTGGGGCGCGGCGAATTGCCCCTTCTTGATATTCACGATCCGCCCCGTGCGCCCCGCCTCCAACAGCAGGTCGGTCTGCCGGCACAGAAACGCCGGGATCTGCAGGATATCGGCGACCTCGGCGGCAGGCGCCGCCTGCGCGGGCTCGTGGATATCGGTCAGGATCGCGTAGCCCGCTTTCTTCACCGACCCCAGAATGCGCAGTCCGTCCCGCAGACCCGGACCGCGATACGACGATACGCTGGTGCGGTTCGCCTTGTCGAATGAAGCCTTGAAAACGAACGGTCCCGCGATCTCGCCGATCGAGCGCGCCAGCCAGACGGCGTGCTCTTCGCTCTCGATGACGCACGGCCCGGCGATCAAGGCCAGCGGGTTGGAGCCGCCGAATCCGATCCGCTCGCCGCGCGGCGTGAGGAGGTCAATCGCCACTGGCGTACTGGAGGCTGCGCAGCAGCGGTCCAGCCAGACGGCGCTTCCGGTGCTCGTAAGAGGCGGCGATGAACGCGCGGAAGAGCGGATGCGGCTCAAGCGGCTTGGACTTGAACTCGGGATGGAACTGGCAGCCCAGGAACCACGGATGATCGCCGATCTCGCAGATCTCCACGTAGGTACCATCGGGGGTCTGGCCCGTGATGCGCAGCCCGGCGCCGGTGAGCACCGGCTCGTACTCCCGGTTGAACTCGTAGCGGTGGCGGTGGCGCTCGCTGATCTCGGGCGCGCCGTACGCCTGGCGGGCGAAGCTGTTCTCCGCCAGCACGCAGTCCCAGGCGCCCAGCCTCATCGTGCCGCCCAGCTCGTCGACGCCCTTCAGCTCCCGCAGCTTGTAGATCACGCGGTGCGGCGTGCCCTGGTCGAACTCGCTGGAGTTGGCCCGTTCCAGGCCGCACACGTTGCGGGCGTACTCGACCACCATGGTCTGCATCCCGAGGCAGATCCCGAAATACGGGACCCTCTGCTCGCGGGCGAACTGGATCGCCCGGATCATCCCCTCGATGCCGCGCTTGCCGAATCCGCCCGGCACCAGGATGCCGTCGTACCCCTCGAGCTGGCTTTCCGCATCGCCATTCTCGACGCCCTCCGCCTCGATCCAGGAGATCTCCACCTCCAGGTTGTGCGCCAGCGCGCCGTGAACCAGCGCCTCCTTCAGGCTCTTGTAGGAGTCTTCGTACTCCACGTATTTGCCCACCAGTCCGATGCTCACTTTGTCGTCCGGATGGTGCAGCCGCTCCAGCATGGCGTTCCACCGGGTCAGGTCGCGCGGGCCGGCCTGCTTTTCCAGGTCGAGATGCCGGATGATGATCTCGTCCACCTTCTCGGCGGCGAACACGCGCGGCACTTCGTACACCGATCTCACGTCGGACGCGGTGATCACCGCGTCCGGATCGACGTCGCAGAACAGGGCGATCTTGTCCTTCATGTCCTTGGGCAGCGGGCGCTCCGAGCGGCACAGGAGAATGTCGGGCTGGATGCCGATCGCGCGCAGCTCCTTCACGCTGTGCTGGGTGGGCTTGGTCTTCAACTCCTGCGCCGCCGCGATCCAGGGCACCAGCGTGACGTGCACGAAGATGCAGTTGTGCTTGCCCTTCTCGTGGCGGATCTGGCGGATCGCCTCCAGAAACGGCAGCGATTCGATGTCGCCCACGGTGCCGCCGATTTCGACGATCACGATGTCCACCTCTTCCGAGACCTTGCGCACGCCGGCCTTGATCTCGTTGGTGACGTGCGGGATCACCTGCACGGTCTTGCCCAGGTAATCGCCCCGGCGCTCGCGCGAGATGATCTGCTCGTAGATCCGGCCCGAGGTCAGGTTGTTGCTCTGGGTCAGCTTGGCGTGCGTGAAGCGCTCGTAGTGCCCCAGGTCGAGATCGGTCTCCGCGCCGTCGTCGGTCACGAAGACCTCGCCGTGCTGGAAGGGACTCATCGTGCCCGGGTCGACGTTCAGATACGGATCGAATTTTTGGAGGGTGACCCGCAGCCCCCGGCTTTCCATGAGACACCCGATTGAGGCCGCGGCGATTCCCTTGCCCAGGGATGAAACCACGCCTCCGGTGACGAAGATGTATTTAGCCATTCCGTTTGACGCTCCCCATCATGGACTCGAATAGGCCGGACACGCGCTCCAGATCCGCCGGCGTGTCCACTCCCAAGGACTCGTACTCGGTCTCGACTACCCGGATCGTGTGGCCGTTCTCCAGCGCCCGCAGTTGTTCCAGCCGCTCGGCGCGCTCCAGCGGGCCGATGGGCAGATCCGAGTAGCCCAGCAGGAAATCGCGCCGGTAGACGTACAGGCCGATGTGCTTGTAGTAAACGGCGCTCCCCGCGGCGTCGGCGCGGATGTGCGGGATCGTCGAGCGCGAAAAATAGATCGCGTTGCCGAGCAGATCGGTCACCACCTTCACGACGTTGGGATCGCCGGTCTCGCGCGGATCTTCGATGCGCTTCTTGAGCGTCCCCATCGGGATCTGATCGTTGTCCACCAGCGGCAGGACGGCGGCGTCGATGGCCGCCGGGTCGATCAGGGGCTCATCGCCCTGAACGTTGACGACCAGACCGGCGCTTTCGGTGGCGGCTACCTCCGCCACCCGATCGGTTCCCGAAACATGATCGGAGCGCGTCATGCGCACCGGCGCGCCAAACCTCCGCGCCTCGGCCGCGATGCGCTCGTCGTCGGTGGCGATCACGACCTTCCACAGGTACCGGGCCAGGGTCACACGCTCGTAGACGTGTTGCAGCATCGTCTTGCCGGCGATAACGGCGAGGGCTTTTCCAGGGAATCGGGAGGATGCGTACCGGGCGGGGATAACGCCAAGTATCTTGGGGGGCACAGACGATGATAGCACAGGGCGGCGTGGCCGCAAGCGGCAAGCGGTCAGCGATCAGCGGGTGCGCGGCACAAGAGTGAGAGCAGAGATGCCCGGCTTCAGAGCCGCGACGGTGACGGAGCGGTTGCCGATACTTTTCACAGCTTCGGGCGCTGACAGCTTCCAGGCGGCTATTGTGGAAGGATGAAGCGGATTCTGCTTACCGGCGGCGCCGGCGCCCTGGGACGTCAATTCCTACGGCTCTGCCCGGAGGGTTGGCGCCTGCGCGTGATGAGCCGGCGCGCGCGTCCGGCGAAAATCCCCGAGTCTATCGAGTGGGTGGAAGGCGATCTGGCGTCCGGCCGCGGCCTGGAGAGCGCGGTCGAGGCGGTCCAGGCCATTGTCCACACCGCCACCGATCCCAGATCGCCCGAGGCCGTCGATCTGCAGGGCACGCGGCGCCTTCTCGAGAAGGCCCGCCATGTCGAGCACTTCATTTACCCGTCGATCGTCGGCATCGACAAGATCCCCTTTCGCTACTACCGGCAGAAGCTGGCCGTAGAGGAGCTGGTGCGGCAGTCCGGAATCCCCTGGACCATCCTCCGGGCCACGCAATTCCACTCGCTGCTCGATTTCTTTCTGGGGGCCGCGGCGCGCCTGCCGGGATTGATGTTCCTCCCGGCCGGCTTCCAGTTCCAGCCCGTGGACGGAAAGGAAATGTCGGCGCTCCTGGCGCGCGCGGTGGCCGGCGGCCCGGGCGGACGCCTGCCCGACTTGGCCGGACCGGAAGTGCGCCGGCTGGAAGACCTGGCGCGCGTTTGGCTGCGCGCTCGCGGCCTCCGGAAGCTCCTCGTACCGCTGCCCCTGCCGGGCGCCGTGGCGCGCTCCTTCCGCCGCGGCGACAACACCCTGCCGCTGGTCTCGGGACCCGGCCCGACATGGGAACAGTGGCTGGCCCTGCACGGATCGCCGCTGCGATCCGTCATACAATGAGAATGTCTTGTGGAGGTGTGTGTGACTACCGATCGTAATCCCCGGCGAGGGTTCTCGCTGATCGAGCTCCTGATTGTCATCGCCATCATCCTGATCATCGCCGCCATGGCGATGCCGCGTCTGGGGAAGGCCCGCATGCAAGCCTTCGAGACCGGCGCGCTGCGTGCGATCACCACCATCCATACCGCCCAGACCCAGTACTATTCGCAGTTCGGGCGCTATGCCACTACCTTGGCCGAGCTCGGGCCGCCGGCCAGCGGTCCGGCCAACCAGAATGGCGCCGACCTCATCAGCGGAGATCTGGCCGCCGGCGAGAAGAGCGGCTACAAGTTCATTCTCCAGGCGACGCCCACCGGTTACACTCTCAACGGGAACCCGGTGGCCTTCGGCAACACCGGCAGCCGCACGTTCTATTCCGACCAGTCGCTGACCATCCGCCACAACTACAGCAATGAGCCGGCCACGGCCCAAAGCCCGGAGATCAAGTAGAAGCGGTTCTAGTCGCCTTGCAGGGTGTGGCGCCGGATGCCGGTGGCCTTCCCGGTGGTCTCATCCACGTCCACGATGACGGAGTGCAGCTCCACCTTGCCGCGGGCCGTCTCCATCCGGACCGGCATGGCCGTGAGGAAACGCTGCAGGACGATCTGCTTCTCCACCCCGATGATCGAGTCGTAGGGGCCGGTCATGCCCACGTCGGTCTGATAGGCCGTGCCGCCGGGGAGCAGGCGCGTGTCGGCGGTCGGCACGTGGGTGTGGGTGCCCACCACGGCCGACACGCGCCCGTCCAGGTACCAGCCCATGGCCATCTTCTCGCTGGTCACCTCGGCGTGGAAGTCCACGAACCTCACCTTCAGGTCCGCATCCAGCGACGCCAGCAGGCGGTCGGCCGTGCGGAACGGGCAGTCGATCTGCGGCATGTAGGTGCGCCCTTGCAGATTCAGGACCGCGCACTCCACGCCGTTGCGCGCGCGCACCCGGACCAGGCCCCCGCCCGGCGTGCCCTCGGCATAATTGGCCGGACGCAGCAGCTTCGCGGTCTTGCCGATGTAGTCGTAGATCTCGCGCTTGTCCCAGATGTGATTCCCGGAGGTCAGCGCGTCCAAACCAAGTCCGAAAAGCTCCTCGGCGATCGACGGCGTGACGCCGAATCCGCCGGCGGAGTTCTCGGCGTTGGCCAGCGCCAGGTCGATCTCTTGGACCTGGATGATATCGGCCAGGTGGTCGGCGACAATCCGGCGGCCGGGCGAGCCGAAGATGTCGCCTATAAACAGGATTCTCATGGGGTGGCCTGGGCCGCCACTAGAACCTCGAAGTGACCGCGCCTTCCGAGGCCGACGACACCAGCGCGCAGTACTTGGCGAAGACTCCGGTCCGGTAGCGCGGCTCCGGCGCCTTCCACTTCGCCCGGCGCTGTTCCAGGACTTCCGGGGCGACTTCCATGTCCAGCGTGCCCCGCTCGACATCGATGGCGATGCCATCGCCTTCCTCCAGCAAAGCGATGGGGCCGCCGTTGGCCGCCTCGGGGGCGACGTGCGCGATCATGAATCCGTGGGTGGCGCCGCTGAAGCGTCCGTCGGTCACCAGAGCCACCGTGTCGGACAACTCCGCCCCGACGATTGCGCCAGTAACGCCCAGCATCTCGCGCATGCCCGGCCCGCCGCGCGGCCCTTCGTAGCGGATCACCCCGACGTCGCCGGCGCGAATCCGGCCGTGCGTGACCGCGGCCATGGCGTCCTCCTCGCGATTAAACACGCGGGCCGGTCCGCGATGCTCCCGGCGATCGTGTCCGGCCAGCTTGACCACGCAACCCTCCGGCGCCAGGTTGCCGCGCAGGATGCCCATTCCGCCGGTCGGCTTCAGCGGCGCGCTGAGCGGCGCGATCACCGGCTGGCCGGGAGTCTCCACCGCCTCGGACGCCTCCGCCGCGAGGGTGCGGCCCGTGCAGGTGATGGCCGATCCGTCGGCATAGCCGCCCTCCACCAGCCGTTTGGCGATCACGCCGATGCCGCCGGCCTTATCCACGTCGACCGCGACATACTTGCCGCCCGGCTTCAGATCCACCAGAATCGGCGTCCGCCGGTTAACGGTCTGGAAATCGTCGATGCGCAGGTCGACCTCCGCTTCGCGCGCCATGGCCAGCAGGTGCAGCACGGCGTTGGTGGAGCCGCCCGTCGCCGCCACCGCGGCGATGGCATTCTCGAAGGCCTTGCGCGTGCAGATCTGGCGCGGCCTGAGGCCGCTCCGCACCATGTCCATCACGATCCGGCCGCAGCGCGCCGCCACTTCATCCTTGCGCTTGTCGACCTGTGGCACCGCGGCCGTGCCCAGCGGTGACAAGCCGATCAATTCCATCACCGTGGCCATGGTGTTGGCGGTAAACTGGCCGCCGCAGGCGCCCGCGCCGGGGCAGGCATGATCCTCGATCTCCCGCAGCTCCTCCTCGGTGATCTTTCCGGCGGCGGCCGCGCCCACGGCCTCAAACACATCCTGGATCGTGATGTCCGCGCCTTTGTGCCGCCCGGGCAGGATCGATCCGCCGTACAGCACCAGGCCTGGCACGTTGAGCCGCAGCAGCGCCATGGCTCCGCCCGGGATGGTCTTGTCGCAGGCCACCAGCGCGACAACGCCGTCGAACATGTGGCCGCGCGCCACCAGCTCGATCGAATCGGCGATCACCTCGCGGCTGATCAGCGACGCTTTCATGCCCTCCGTCCCCATGGTCACGCCGTCGCTGATGGCGATGGTGTTGTACTCCATGGGAGTGCCCCCAGCCGCGCGAATCCCGTCCTTGACCTTCTCCGCCAGCGCTCGCAGATTGTAGTTGCAGGGCATGGTCTCGATCCAGGTGTTGGCCACTCCGATGATCGGCTTGGCCAGATCCTGGTCGGTAAACCCGATGCCCTTCAACATGGCGCGCGCGGGCGCACGGTCGCGCCCCTGGGTAATCGTGTAGCTTTCGAGTTTCATGGGAAACTCCTATCTTACTAGAGAAGAGTGGAGCCGGCAGTGGGGATGGCGGGACGAGTGCGTGACACAAGAGTGAGCAGAGTTCGGAGCCGCGACCGTAAGGAAGCGGTGCTTCGAGGCGCACGCGGCCGCCTCAACAAACGCTCCCTCACGGTCGCGGCTCTGAAACGGGGCAACTCTGCTCTCACTCTTGTGTCGCGGCCGGGACCGCTAATGGCCGGACTTGGCCACTGGCTTGGCGTGCTCGGCCTTGGCCGGCGGCGGCGTCTTGCCTGGCTCGGCCTGGGCCGGCGCTTTCGCGGTTGCTGCCGGCGGCGGGTGCAGGTATTGCACGATGACCGAGATGCGGCGGTTGGAAGGGTGCTCCGGATCGGCCTTCTTGAGCAGGGCGCGATCGGCGAAGCCGCGCACCTGCACCACCTGGCCGGGCCGGAACCCGGCGGTCTCCATGAACCGGCGCGCGGCGTTGGCGCGGTCCGCGGAGAGTTCCCAATTGCTATAGGCTCCCTCGCCGGCAAAGGGCTTGGCGTCGGTATGGCCTTCCATCAGGATGGAGTTGGGCAGCTTGCCCAGCTCCGACGCCAGCTTGGCAAGCAGCACCTTCCCCTGTTCGCTGGGCTGGGGCCTGCCGCTGTCGAAGAACATTCCCGCCTTGGTCTCCAGCAGCTCCACGCGCAGGCCCTCGCCGGTCACCGTGATGTGGATCTGGTCCTTCATCTCCTGAAACCTGGGGATCTCCTTCATGGCCTGCTCCAGTTTCTCCTTGAGCTTGGTCATGTCGTCTTCCTTCAGGTTGATGCCCTCGCCCGAGCCTGCCAGGGTGCTGCCGGTCATCTTGCCGGCGCCGCTGGGATCGGTGAAGTAACCTCCCACGGCCTTCTTGACCTTCTCGCTGCTCGACAATAGCCACAGCACGATGAACAGCGCCATCATGGCGGTGACGAAATCGGCGTAGGCCACCTTCCACGCCCCACCATGATGGCCGCCATGCCCCTTCTTCTTCTTGATAACAATGATGGGTGCGGATTCCTGCTCGGCCATGGATCAGGCGCCTCCCCCAGCGGCGGCGCCCTTACAGGCTTTTTCCATCTCCTGGAAGCTGGGACGCACCTGCGAGGGGATGGAGCGGCGTCCGAACTCGATGGCCAGAAACGGCGCCGCGCCCTTGATGAAGGCGATGATCGCCTGGCGCAGGAAGTTGTAGTATTTCGACTCGGACTCGTTCTTCTTGGCCATGTTGGAGGCCAGCGGACCGAAGAACCCGTAGCACATGAGAATGCCCAGGAAGGTGCCGACCAGCGCGGCCGCGACGTGATGGCCGATCTCCTCGGGCGGCCCACCCAGGGCCCCCATCGTGATCACCACGCCCAGCACCGCGGCCACGATGCCCAGTCCCGGCAGCGCGTCCGCCATGGTATTCAGGGCCTGCACGGGCTCGCTGACTTCATGATGGTGCACTTCCATGTCCAGCTCCATCATCTGGTCCAGCTCGAAGTTGCCCACACCCCCGCTGATCGCCATGCGCAGGGTGTCGCACACGAAGTGTACGGCGTGATGGTTCTTCAGAAAGTTCGGGTACTTGTTGAACACCCCGCTCTTGTGCGGATCCTCGACGTCCTGCTCCAGCTTGGCCATCCCGCCCTTGCGGGCGGCCACGAACAGGTCGTTGAGCATCTTCAAGTTTTCCAGGTAGAAGGTCTTGCTGAACTTGTCGGCGCCCAACACCCCCAGCGCGCCTTTGAAGATCGCAATCACGGTCGACAGAGGGTTGGCGATGAACAGGGTGCCGACGGCGGCCCCTCCGATGATCACCAGCTCATTGGGCTGCATCAGCACCATCAGGTTGCCGTGCGCCATTAAGTAGCCGCCCACCACGGCCCCGATCACCACAAGGAATCCAACGATAGCAAACATGTTCGAAAGGGGACACGACGGTCCCGGTATGGATATCGGCTACAATCGTCCGGGGCTTTAGCCAACCTCACGTGTAATCAGGTGTTTTGCTTACCTCGCTGCCTGCTAAACTGCAAGTGGGCCTCCCATGCTTCGCGATCGCAGCCTGATTCCTCTATCGCAGCAGCACCATAACGGGCTGGCCCTGTGTGTCCTCACCGAGCGCTCGCTGCGGGCGGACGGCGCCGAAACTAACGTGACCCGGCTCGCCCGGCGCGCCCTGGAGCGCTACGAGCTGGAGCTGGCCAACCACTTTGAGATCGAAGAGCAAGACCTGTTCCCGGCCATCGACCGCGAGCTGGGGCGCTCGATCCTGGTCACCGAACTAATCGCGGATCATCGCGACCTGGAGGCGCTCATCGCGGAGCTGCGGGCTCATCCGAGCGTCGAGGCGTTGGAGCGCTTCACCGGGCGGCTGCGCGCTCACATCCGCCGCGAGGAGAACGAGCTGTTTGAGGAGATTCAGAAGCGCCTTCCGCGCCAGGTGCTGGACCAACTCGGCAAGACGATCGAGGAGAAGGCCGTGAGGATCTGCTTGACGCCATAGCCTAAGAGTAGCGCGGGACCGCCGGATCGATTTCCAGGCTCCAGCGATCAATGCCGCCGGCCATGCTGCGGCAATCCTCGAAGCCCTGCTCGCGCAGCCAGCTCGCCACCTTCAGACTGCGGATGCCGTGATGACACAGGATCACCAGCGGCGCCTCCGCCGCCTCCAGCGCGGCCAGAGACTGGGGAATAGCCCGCATCGGGATCAGCTCGCTGCCCGCAATGCAGGCCTGCTGGAACTCGAATGGTTCCCGCACATCGATCAGCCGCGGACGCTCTCTCGAATCCAGCAGCGCCTTCACCTCCCGCGGCGAGATCTCGATGGGTGCGCTCATGGGGCGATTATACCCTCAAAGATCCGGCGCGCGACCGGCGCGGCGTCGGCGCCGCCCGTCCCCTGTTCCAGGAAAACGACCACCGTGATTCGCGGCGCATCGGCGGGCGCAAACCCGGCGAACCAGGCCTGTCCCAAGGAGCTGCCCGTCTTGCCGGCGACGCGCAGCCCCGCCGGCTGCGCCAGGCGCGCCGTGCCGTAGCTGGTGGCGGCCTTCAGTCCCTCGTAGATGATCTCCATTCCGGCATCCCAGTCCCCTTTCAGATTCCGCCGCTGCGCCAGCTTTCGGTAGGCCGCCGCCAGCCCGAGCGGCGTCACCTCCACATGGGCTTCTCCGAGCGCCTGCAACTGGCGCTGGGCGGCTCCGGCGGCCGGCCGTACCGCGCCCGCGACTTCATTCCGCGTCAGTCCGCTGAGCGAGGCCAGCCCCACGCGGCCGAAGGTCCCGGCCAAATCGCCGTCGCGAAGGCCCGCGGCCAAGGTCGCAAAGAAGTAGTTGCAGGAATAGGCGATCGCGGCCGTCGCCTCCAGCGGCAGCGGGGTGATCGGATGCGTGCAATCCAGGCGCCGGCCGTCGATCCGGAGGCGCCGTCCGCACACCAACGCCGTCCCGGTCTTTACCCGGCCCTCGTTGAGCAGGGCCAGCAGGGTGAAAGGCTTGACGGTGGAGCCGGGCCGCGCCAGCCGCCGCGCGGCGTATTCCAGGCGATGACTCGCCACGACCCGGCCGGACTCCACTTCCAGCACCACCACCGCACCCTGGCGCTGCGACATCGCCTGATCGACGGCGCGCTGCAAGTCCGCGCCTGCCAACTGCGCGCACACCGCCAGACAGAGGATACCCCGCGGCACGCCATGAATTATACTCGAAGGATGAAGCGAAGCCTGGCGGCGGCGCTGCTGCTCGCGCGTTTGCTCGCCGCCGACGGCACTACCCCGAAACAGCGGCCCTCCGAGTACACGGCACAGGCGACGGTTTCCTCGCTGTCGATCGCCGCCGACTACTGGGTGCGCACCTTCGGAGGCGCCGGCCGCACTTTTTACACCAATGACTACCTGGTGGTGGAAGTCGCGCTCTACTCCGCCGCCCGGGAGCCGGCGACGGTCTCCACCGGCCGCTTCACGCTGCGGATCAACGGCAAGAAGCCGGCGCTGTTTGCGCAGTCGCCCGGCATGCTGGCCGCCTCGCTGAAATACCCGGACTGGGAGCGGCGCCCGCACCTCGAGGCGACGGCCGGAGTGGGCGGCATCGACGTCACCGCCGGCCGCCCGCGCCCTACCGAACGCTTCCCAGGCGACCCGAGCGTGTCCTCTACCCGCCTCCCACGCCCGCCCAAAGCGCCCGAGCCGGAAAACCCCAGCGGCGAGGGGCCGGCGCCCCAGGCGAAGCCGGAGGAAATCGCGGTGGAATCGGCCCTGCCGGAAGGGGAGCGGGTCCTGCCGGTCAGCGGCTATCTGTACTTCGCCTACAAAGGAGCTCTGTCGAAGATCCGGACTGTGGAGTTAGTCTACCAGGGGGCGGAGGGAGGAGCGACGCTGCGGCTGAAGTGAGCGGAGGCGGTGGAAGAAAAAAGGCAAAAGGCAAAAGGCAAAAAGCAAAAGGCAAAAGTGATTAGGAAGTTTTCTTATTTTTGCCTTTTGCCTTTTCATTGCCATCCGTTCACCTCGGTCCAGAATCTATCCTGCGCCAGCTCCTCTTAGGGCTGACGCCAAGGTAGAATGCAATAAAAAACTTCCTAATCACTTTTGCCTTTTGATTTTTGCCTTTTGCCTTTTTTCTTCCACCGC
>JACOSH010000167.1 GCA_016178945.1 Acidobacteriota bacterium | reverse complement strand
CGGGTCACCGGCGGCGGCGCGAACATCTGGGCGGGCGTCGACGCCTTTCATTTCGTCTGGAAGAAGCTTTCCGGCGACATGGCGCTGACGGCCGACGTCGAGTTCGTGGGCGCGGGCGCAGTGGCGCACCGGAAGGCCGTCTTGATGATCCGGCAAAACCTGGAGCCCGGTTCGGCTTACGCCGACATCGCTCTGCACGGCGACGGCCTGACGTCGCTTCAGTTCCGTCCGGCGGCTTCCGCCGCGACGCAGGAGCTGCGTCTGGATCTGAAGATGCCCCGGCGCATCCGCATCGAGCGGCGCCGGGACGCGTTCACCGTGTTCGCGGGGAATCCGGGCGAGACGTTGAAGGCCGCCGGACCCGCTACGGTGGCGCTCCAGGATCCGGTCTACGTGGGGCTCGGGGTCTGCTCGCACCAGGCCGATATCCTGGAAACGGCGGTGTTCTCGAACGTGAAGCTGGATGCGCTGCCGCCGGCGGCCGCGCCGCGTCCGCGTTACGCCAGCCGGATCTCGGTCTACGATCTGCGGGACAAATCGGTGCGCGTGGTCTATCGGGACAATGAGGTCTTTGAGGCGCCCAACTGGTCGCTCGACGGCCAGTATCTGCTGTCGAATTCGCGGGGACGGCTGTACCGCATCCCGGCCGGGGGCGGCGCGGCGGAGCCCCTGGCGCTCGATCCGTCGCTGCGCGCCAACAACGACCACGGCTACTCGCCGGACGGCAAGCTGCTCGCCCTCTCAGCTTCGTCGCCTTCTTCACGCCAGTCGCAGGTCTACGTCGCCGCGGCCGACGGGTCGAACGCGCGCCTGGTGGTGGCGGCCACTCCCAGCTACTTTCACGGATGGTCGCCCGACGGGCGGTTTTTCTCCTTCATTGCGCAGCGGGACGGCAAGAACTTCGACATCTATCGCGTGCCGGCGGCGGGGGGGCAGGAAGAGAGGCTCACGGTCAGTCCCGGCTATGACGACGGATCGGACTACTCGCCCGACGGCAAGTGGATCTACTTCAACTCGGATCGCTCGGGCGGATGGGACATCTGGCGCATCCCCGCCGGCGGGGCCGGGCCGGGCGATGTCCATGCCGAGCGGATCACCAGCGACGAGCTGGAGGACTGGTTCCCGCATCCTTCGCCGGACGGCAAGTGGCTCTTGTTCTTCTCCTTCCCCAAGGGGACCGCGGGGCACAATGACAAGATGTCCGGGGTGCAACTTCGCCTGATGCCGTTGCCGGGGGACAAGCTCGCGCCGGGGCCGGTGCAGGTGTTGCAGACCTTCTTCGGCGGCCAGGGCACGATCAACGTGAACTCCTGGGCGCCCGATTCGAAGCGATTCGCCTACGTGGTGTACGAGCCGCCGGCGCCGTAGCGCGGCCGGAAGTGCCTCCGGCCCGACAACGGTCGTACTTGCAAATGTGCAGGTATGATGCATAATTGCAAGTAGGGCCGTGGATGCGCCGTCGTTACATCCCGCGAGCGTTGGAGCCAGTCCTCCAAAAGGCTGCCGCCCAATTCCCCGCGGTGGTATTGACGGGACCACGCCAGTCGGGCAAGACCACAGCTAAAGCGCGTCTTTGGTGAAACGTCCGGCTATGGTTCCCTCGAGCCGCCCGACGTGCGCGCGGCGGCGGCCGCCGACCCCCGTGGCCTTCTCGAGATGCACCCCGCGCCCGTCATCTTTGACGAAATCCGGTACGCGCCGGATCTGTTGCCCTACGTCAAAGAGCGCATCGACGAACGCCGGGACGCGCATGGCCAGTACTTTCTGACGGGATCGCAGAATCTCCTTCTCACCGAAACAGGTCACGAAATCTGACCCGATTCGAATGGCGAGCGGCGCGCGATTCGATAGAATGGTGACCGGTAACGAGACCGAATGCCAGAGCCGGATGTTGCGAATCTCTATGCGTTGAGCGATCTTTGCACGCCGTGGTGCATCCACGTAGTGGCGACCCTGCGAATCGCCGACCATCTGGCTGCCGGCAAGGACAGAATCGAAGACCTGGCGGCGGCGGCGGAGTGCGACCGCGATGTCTTGCACAGGGTGCTCACATATCTGGTGGGCAAAGGCCTGTTTCAGGAACCGGAACCCGGCCGATTCACGCTGAACGAAGCCGCCAGGGGTCTGCTCGACCCGTCGCAGCGTCTGGGCCTTGACCTCGAGGGAATCGGCGGCCGTTTCGCCCACGCCTGGGGCAGCCTCCTCGCGTACGTCCGGACAGGCGCGCCCGCCTACCACCAGGTTTTCGGCCGGCCGTTCTGGGAAGACCTGGACGCCCATCCGGAGATCGCGGCGAGCTTCGACGCCCTGATCGGGCCCGCGGGACACGGCCTTCCCAACCCGGAGTTTCAAATCACGGGCGGCTGGGAGCCGGTGCGGACGGTGGTCGACGTAGGCGGCGGTACGGGAGCGATGCTCGCCGAGATCCTTCGCGCCCGGCCCCGGATCCACGGCACGCTGGTCGATCTACCGAGGACCGTGGCTCGCTCCGGCGAGATGTTCCAGTCCGCAGGGGTCGCCGGCCGGGTCACGACGATCGGGCAGAGCTTCTTCGACCCGTTGCCGGCCGGCGCGGATCTCTACCTGTTGAGGGGAGTGCTGAACGACTGGCCCGATCGAGAAGCGACGGCCATTCTGAGCCGCTGCGCCGAGGCAGCGCGCCCTGGTGGCCGGGTGGTGGTCCTCAAGGGGGTGGGGCCGGACGGCGCGGCCAGAGGCCTCTCGATAGAAATGATGCTCGTGGGAGGCAAGCACCGCACCGTCTCCGAGTTCCGCGACCTGGCGCGTCAAAGCGGGCTGGAGGTGCTGGCCGCCGGGCGGCAAGCCGCCTATTTCGTGGTCGAGTGCCGTCCGGCGTGAGCGGAATCGAGCACCTGATGAAGACCCGTTAGATGGAAACAGCGACCCGCATGAAGGTGGCGGGTATGAAAGTAGCGGCGTCCTTACTCGTGTTCTGTGCATTCGACAGTTCCACAAGTTGTGTGTGGAGTTCCTCCGCCTTCCCGTTCTTCTGGGCCGCTTCGACAGCGTTCATGGTCGGTCCATGAGGCACCCCTGCTTGGCCAAAGCGCTCGATGATGTGACTCTCCACGCCCCACGTCATGGGACTGACGAAGCCTTCTGGCGGCGGAGGCGTGAACGCCGAGCTGATCTTCAGCACCTGCGAAACGAACGTGGGATCGTTTGGAATCCAGTTGCCCATTACAATGCGGCCGCCAGGTTTCGTAACGCGCACCATCTCCTTGGCGACATCGAAGGGCTTGGGTGCAAACATGGCGCCAAACACGGAAATGGTCATATCAAACCAATGGCCGGCGAGGCCTTCCAAATTGCACGCGTCTCCTTCTTGAAACTTCAGCCTGCTGAGACCCGCTTCCTCGGCTCGTTTATTCCCGGCTGCAACGAGGTTCCTGGCAATGTCGATTCCCGTCACTTCCGCTCCCGCTCGGGCCAACGGAATCGCCGTGGTGCCGTCTCCGCAGCCGAGGTCCAGAACCCGCAGCGGCGGCGCTATTGGAATGGACTGAATGACCGCCTCACCAGACTGACGCATGAAAGCGGCGATTTCGGTGAAGTCACCTTTTTCCCACAATGCTTTGTTCGGATTCACGAAAGCTCCTTTCCCCGGACTCGCCCGTCATCATCAGACCCGCGGGGAGTCCTCTTCAGAGCTACAATCGTACAATGTCTCGGCCG
>JACOSH010000310.1 GCA_016178945.1 Acidobacteriota bacterium | reverse complement strand
TTTGGCGAACTCGAGCGCCTGGTCACCCAAAAACTTCTGGACGTGGCCCAGGGGGTCGCCAAGGAGGAGTTGCGAAGCGAGGAGTGGCTCCGCTTGATGGCTCAACTCAGCGACCGCAGCTACGAGCAAATGCGCGTCGCGATCCTGGAGTTCCTGGACACGGATGTCTTCAACGTCTCGATTGAAAACTGCGTCTCGTTCCTGGATCCCATGATCCTTTCCTGGGATATCGACCTCAAGACGTTTGGGATGGAGGTAGTCCTAAACCGCCGGCTGGCGCCTGGCAGCCTGAAGCGATTTGAGTTTGTCGAACAGGAGCGCCAACAACCCCTCGCCCTGGAACCAGGCTTTGAACAGTTCCTCAAGGACAAACTTCTCAGCGGCGACGCCACCGAAGAGGAAATCGAGTTTCTAAAGACGCTGAAGTTCAAGGGAAGGCGGCCTGCCGCTATCTACTATTACCGGGAGCTCCAAAGCCTAAGGGATCCTCTTCATTTCCCCGGCCCGCGGGAAACAGCAGCTTCATAGCCAGGCTTCCGATGCCCATCAGCAGGCACAGCGCCGGATGTTGAACCTCCCGCTCTTCACTGCTAAAGTTAGATCAAGCATCCTGCCCGTGGAGCCATGCTGATGACCGTCGCCGGTTTTGACCGCATCACAGTTGATCCTGCGAAGATGAACGGCCAGCCGTGTGTCCGAAGTATGCGCCTCACCGTTCGGCGCGTCCTCGAACTCGTCGCCACGTATCCGGACCGAAAGGAGTTCTTTCGAGAGTTCCCCGAACTCGAAGAGGATGACCTCAAGCAGGTACTGGAGTTTGCCGCCGTCTGAAGGTGGCCGGCCACTGACCGCTTGAGTTTGCGCGATACTGATCGCATGTCGGATCCACGGTCGGACCTCGAAATTCGATAGATGACCGGGGCCGTCCTGCGCCTGCCAACGTCCTTCAAGGCTTCTCAGCGGCCACGCCACCGGAGAGGAAATCGAGTTTCTGATTGATCGAAGGGCGGCAGAAAAACCACGAACAACGGCAGATAGAACACCGCGATATTCATGGTCACCAGGATTCCCAGATGGAACGCCAGCGCGGCCGGAATCAGCACGCGCCGCGCCAGCCGGCTGACCAGGACCGCGGGAAACAGCAGCTCCATAGCCAGGCTTCCGATCCCCATGAGCAGGCACAGCGCCGGATGATCGGCCAGCCACAGTCCGGGTCCTTCGAAAACGCTACGCTCCGCGCCTTGGTTGAAGGTGAGCATCCACAGGCGCATGTTCTCCGCCGAAGCCCAGCTCCAGCCCACATCCCGAAGCTTGGAATACCCCGAGAAAAAATAGATGAACGTCAACTCGACCTGAATCAGACGCAGCGGCCAGGTGTAGGCCCATGCCGGCGACTTCCTGGGCTTTCGCCGCCCCACGCTCCAGGCGTCGCCGCAGGGAGAGGCCGCCAGCGCGAACAGCGCCAGCACCGGAATCGTGAACGCGCCGATATACGGGTTGGGATTCCAGATGATCGTCTCCAGCGGCGCCAGGTGATACAGCAGCAGGCCGGAGATCAGGGCGCACAGGCTTGGGAGCACACCCAGCAAGAGCCCCGCCAAGGCCGCCAGGGCGAGGTCTTCCAGAATCCTCTCCAGCGGCTCGTGGCCCGGATACAGGAGATAGCGCAGGCGAGTATTCGCCGGCACCGCCGCCCAGAATTCCGCGGGAAGCCCGGAGATCGCCGGCAGGTCGCGGGACAGCAATCCCCACAGAGCGGTCGCGGCCACCACGATGCGCGCCAGGGCCAGATTCCGCGCGTCGCCCGGCGCAAACCAGAACTGCTCCCAGCTCGCCCTCATCGGGGCGGGAATTCGTACAGAAGAACGCGCTTGAACCGGCGCGGGTCCCGCCTCCTTTCTTCCGGATCCCACTCGTCCAGGTAGATCCGCAGGCCCGCAAAAGGCTCCGGCGGCAGCCCGCCCGGCTCCGACCAGATTTTCCGGTGGATCACGTGCTCGGGCGAAGCCAGGGCGCCAAAGTACCGGTCGAAGCGGCCCACCTTGCCGCCCGCCGCGGCGCGACTTCGCGCCGCATTGGCCATCTCCAGCAGATACCGCCCGGCTGCCTCTCGGGTCTGTGCATCGAGCTCCTCAAGCTTCAGGCGGATCCAGGTGTGCAGCTCCAGGCTCGGGATGGGCTCCCAGGCGCGCCGGTCGATCTGGTATTCGGCTCCCCGCGCGTCCACGCCGCGGATCTCCAGGGCCGTGCTCGGACGGACATAGCGATAGGCGAAGACCTGCCAGCGAGAAAAGGGCCAGGCTTCGCGGTGCAGGAAGCCCGCGTACAATCCGGCCGCGACCGTGTACAGCACAAAGATCTGAACCGCGGCTTTCCGGCGCGTCAGTGCGGCCACGACAGCGAGCGCCGCAAAGCCCGCGAACAGCAGCATGCTGAGGGTGTAGGGACGCATCATGCCAGCTTCACAAATCCGTCGCGGCAGCCCAGATTCCAGCCCCCGGGCGCAGGCTCCGCCACCCCCGCGGCAAGACGCGCCGCATCGGTTTCGAAACCCAGCACCCGCCGGTAGACGATCCTCCGGCCGCGTGAGTCATGCAGCGGCTCGCGAAAGCGCGGGCACAGGCCCGCCAGGAAGTGCCAGACCCGCTCCGCCCCCCAGTTCTCGAAATCCGCCATGGCCGTGCCCGGTTGAACGCGCGGGGCGCGGGTGGCCAACGTCTCATCCTGGGGCGTGGGCGAAGCCCGTCCTGCTTCCAGGGCGTCCACGGTGCGCGCCAGCAGCGCCGCTCCGCGCCGGGCGCACTCTGCATGCAGCTTGTCGACGGGAAACCCCCGCGGCAGATCGAAGCACTCCTGGTCGAGGATTTCTCCGGCATCGGCGCGGGCTGTCACCCGGTGCACGGTGACCCCGGTCGAGCGGTCGTCCTGGTGATAGACCCAGAACAGCGGATTGGCGCCCCGGTGCCGCGGCAGCAGCGACGGATGCAGGTTGATCGCCGGGACCGGAAGAGCCTCGATGGGCACGATCCAGGGAAACGTCGAGATGCACACCAGCTCCGGACGCAAATCCAGGAGCAGCGCCCCCAACTCGGGATCGCGCGCGGAGCTGATGCGATACTCGCGAACACACAGGCGGTGGGCGATCACGCCCAGCGCGTCCGGCGGGCGCAACCCGGCGCGCACGGCCGCCGGACGCAGCCATCCACGCCAGGCCGCCTCCGCCGGCCGCACCACCCCGGCCACTTCGTGCCGCGCCGCCAGCGTCTCGACCGCCGCGGCGGGCATGCCGCCGCCCGCGCCGAGAATCACGATCCGCATGCGGACCGAGCATACCACCGCTCGTCCTGGCCCGTCCAACAGGGAGAGCGAATGCGCGAGCGGCGGTCAAGGGCAAGTGGAAAGGCCTGAGGCGGCAGGACTGGAATGCGGTTCTGCGAATGCAGAGCGTGGCTGGGTCACACAGGAGGCGCGGCCCGCGTCCTGGTCCGCGCCTCCTGCCTCCGGCCTACTGAGCAGTTAGTTTCCGCACTAGCCCGCGGCTGTCCGTGAAGTACACGGCACCGGCCGAGTCCACCGCGACGCTGAGCGGGGACAACACCAGCGCCGCAGTAGCCGGGCCGCCGTCACCGCCTGCCACACCAGAAGCGTTCCCGGCGATGGTGCTGATGTTGCCGCTCGCCGCGTCGATTCTCCGGATTCGGTTGTTGGACGTGTCGGCAATGTAAACATTGCCCGCGTCATCCGCTGCCACGCCAAAGGGGCCACTCAGCCGCGCCAGGTACGCCGGCCCGCCATCCCCGTCCCCTGCCCTCTCGCCAAAACTGCCGGCGATCGTGAGAATCGTCCCTGACGGAGAGACCTGACGGATCACGCTGTTGTTGGTGTCGGCAATGTACAGGTTTCCCCCGCCCTCGATCGAGATGCCATTCGGGCCATTCAAGCGGGCCTTGGTTGCCGGCCCGCCAT
>JACOSH010000309.1 GCA_016178945.1 Acidobacteriota bacterium | reverse complement strand
GATATCGGCGGGTGCGTCCTCGAGCGAGCTGGTGCAGCTTCCGATGCCCGCGAACAGCCGGCCGCGGTAGGAAGTGAGACTGGTGACCCGGGTCCATTCGCCCATCCGCTTCCTGCCATCGGGGACTCCACGGTTGGCGCCTACCGGTATCGGCTCCCAACCTTCCGGCGCGAAGAACCGGCGGATGCGCCTCCACTTCCTGGCCGCCCACATAGCGAAAGACCTCCGCGCGGGGGATGGCGCCCACGTAGAGCTTGCCGTTGTATACCGCCAGCGCGTTGATTCCAGTGCTGTCGCCGAGACGCCCGCAATCGACAAAGCGGCCGCGGTCGAAGACCGCGACCTTCCGGTCGGCCAAGTGGTGGCGTGGAGCTGTCCCGGTAGATGACCTTTGCCGGGCACATCGCGGCTGGAGACCGATCCAGTTAACGGACTACCGCGGTTGCATGCCCTGATTAGGCGCTGAGCCTCTTCTTAGGCACAAACGACACGACCTTGTGCCCCGATCGGCGTTGGCGTTTCTTAGCCGCTGCAAGGATCGCTTTGACGTCGAACGCGTACCTGGCGGCCTGTTCCTCGCGAACGCGCCGGACTTCATCGACAATGGGGTCCTTTGCCATGACCTATTCCTCCAGTAGTTCCTCCGGCGTGCAGATGCCCGGACACTCACAACCGTGCTGCCCACAAATCTTCGCTACTGCTTTGGCAATCAAGGCGTTGGCGATGTGGACACAGCTCCAGGTTACCAGGAAATCCAGGCCGTGCACCGCAGCTACGGCAATGTGTGCAGCGTCGGTTGCTGCCTTCCGGGGAATAATGCCGGAGGCCAGAATACCGGAGGCCAGCACCTCGACCTCGGGCGTGATGTCGAGCAGTGGGAGATCCCGGATGACTTTCAATCTTTCGCGCGCTGCACTGGGGGCTCCGGCGCTTGCTTCATCGACGACAAGTTGCGAGATGTACAACTGGAAGGCGTCTCTCCGTTTCTCCCACCATTCCCTGGTGATCTGCTGGTGACCTGCAATGATCAGATCCCGGCTCGGCCGCGAGGTGAGGTAACTCGGAATGGTTGTCTCCACGTAGAGTCTGGGTTTCATCACTGTCCGTTACATCCGTCGCCGGTTTTGCGATTCGGGGCCTTACGCCCTGCCGTTAAGCGCCGCGCCTTCACCCGCCGGCCGGCGGGCGGCCAGGCCGGCGATCCGCGCTGGATCGATGGCGCCGCGGTAGAGCCGTACCTCTCGCACTTTGCCGGAGAGGCAGCCGGTCTCGCCGTTTCCGATGCGGAGCGGCTCGGTGTTGGAGATGTCATGCGGCGCGCCGGTCGACCGGGATTGCAGCTTCCCGTCCACGTAGAGCTCCACCGATGCCCGCGAACAGCCGGCCGCGGTAGGAAGTGAGACTGGTGACCCGGGTCCATTCGCCCATCCGCTTCCTGCCATCGGGGACTCCACGGTTGGCGCCCACCGGGATCGGCTCCCAGCCTTCCGGCGCGAAGAACCGGCGGATGCGCCTCCACTCCTGGCCGCCCTCATAGCGGAAGACCTCGGCGCGAGGGATCGTGCCCGCGTAGAGCTTCCCGTTGTAAACCGCCAGCGCGTTGATCTCGGTGCTGTCGCCCAAGCGCCCGCAATCGACCCAGCGGCCGCCGTCGAAGACGGCGACCTTTCCAGTCGGCCAGGTGGTGGCGTGGAGCTTGCCATGGTAGACCTCCAGGTCGTGGATCTGGTCGGCATGCTCGGCCGAGCCCAGCGGACAGCCCAGACTGGCCCACTCCGAGCCGTCAAAGGTTTCCACGATGGCCTGCTTGAATCCGCCCAGTTGAATGGCCGCGAAGGCGCCGATGTGCAACTTGCCTCCGTGGACCAGCATCGGATGGGCCAGGCTGGGAAACTCCCGTACCGCCCGCCAGGACTTGCCGCCCTCATGGACGTGGCACTTGTTGTCATCCCCGGTGATGTAGAGCCGTCCGCGAAAGGAGGCGATGCCGAACAGGCGCCGGCAAGCCCCGGGCTGGCCGCAGTCCTCCCAACTTTGGCCGCCGCCGTGGCGGTAGACGCGGCACAGATCCAGCCGGTCGGTGGCGACGCGCCGCCAGTCGTAGCTCCAGGTGGCGGCGTAGAGAGCGCCGTCATGCACGATCAGCGGGCCGACCCCGCGGGTCCGCAAGTTGCCGACTCGCCCGCAATCCTCCCAGCGCGCTCCGCCGGCGTAGCGATACACGTGGCACCAGTCCGCCACCGTCGCCCCGTCGGTGGTGCCCGCGTAGAGATGGCCGTCGAAGACCGTCAGCGAGTTGCTGACGTAGTTGCTGGTGGGGCTGGGACGCCCGCATTCCTCCCAGCCGGGCGCGCTTCCGCTGTCGATGCCGAAGAAGACCTGGCGGTCCGTGCCGTGCGAGTTGTAGCCGCCGGCGCTGGATTGAAGGCTCCAGTTGAAGCCGCGGCGGCGGACGGGATCGTATTTCGTCAGGATGTCGCCAGGGACCTCTTGCGGATCCTTTTCGGTGTGAACCCAGGCGCAGAGGGAAAAGTCGCCGGCGCCGAAATCGAGCGAGGGATGGTGGGGGACCTCAACGTAGCTCTCCCGCTCGCCGGCGGTCTTGCGGACCCCATGATTACCGCGACCGGAACTATCCCTGGCGTCGCCCCGGAGCGGCCAATAGCCGGCCAGGCGCTCATCCATCGAGCCGGCGGCGAGCGCTCCGGCCAGCAGCCCGCGGCGGGAAAGCTCCATGCTAAAAAACGTAGCGCAGCCCCAACTGAATCACCCGGGGGCCGTAGCCGGAGGTGTACTCGCCGAACTGCGTGTTGATCTGCTTGCCGGCGGCGTTGTACACGGCGCTATTGTTCACGCGCCTGAATTGCGCGTGGTTGAAGATGTTGTAAAACTCGCCGCGGAGCTCCATCCGGTGTTTCTCATGCAGGTGGAAATCTTTCTGGGCGGTCGCTTTCCATTCATGGATGCCCGGACTGCGATACACATCGCGCGGCGCGTTGCCGAAATCGACCTGGCCCGGCTGGGTCACGCCGAACTCACCGAGTGTAGGTCGCGCAAAGGCCGCCGTATTGAAGTGCCGCGAGAAGCTGCGCTCGCTCTTGGGCAGGATGGGATTGGCGATCAGGTTGATGCGCCCCTGCTCGGTCGATCCGGTAAAGTCGGCGCCGGGCTGGCTGAAGGCGACGGGAAAGGGGAACCCGCTGATCATGTGGGTGAGCCCGCTGAGATGCCAGTCATCGAAGATGTGCCGCAGCCCCTTGCCCCCTCCCAGATGGCGGCTCAGGCCGGGAACATCGTAGGTCCACATGACGTTCAGCGTGTGGGTGGCGTCGAAGCCGGCTTTGCCGTAGTCGCGCCAGCCCGGTAGCAGGACGGAGCGGCTCCCCCGGTCGTTGTCGGCGTAGGTCAAGGACTTCGACCAGGTCCAGACGGCCTCGGCGTTGAAGCGGTTGCCGAAGCGCCGCTTCAACTGGGTCTGGAGCGAGTGGTAGGACGAGTTCCCCGTGAACTCCAGGATGTTGATGGCGTCGTAGCCGCGGTAGGGCCGGAGAAAAGTGGCGCGCAAGGCCCGTGGGGGATTGGTCGTCGTCGGGTCCACGTTCTCGCGTTTGAAGTTCGTGCCGAAGGGAGTGGTGTTGTAATCGCGCGACTCGATCAACTGGCGGGCCAACGAGCCAACATAGGCCACGTCGGCCAGAAAGAGGCTGCCCACGCGGTGCTGCACGCCCAGGGAGAAATTCATCACCGTGGGAAGCTTCCCGTTGCGCGCGATGCCCGAGACCGTCTGGGGGAACAGCACGCCGGACGAGCTGAGCAGCGTCCCCAGATTGCCGTAGTAAATGGTCGGTGTGATCACGGCCGGCGGATTGGTCGCGAACTGCTGGATCAGGTTGCCGGCCGGGCGATCGTAGAACATCCCGAATCCACCCCGGATAGCCGTGTTCCCCTTGCCAAAGGGATCGTAGGCGAAGCCCAGGCGCGGCGCAAAGTGCAGGCCGCGGTTGTCGATCAGCCCGCGCGGCGTGGAGCCATCCGAGCCCAGCACCAGGCCGTTGCCGATATCGCCGGAACCGGGCACGATCGCTCCGGTCAGGGTCCGCGAGACGATGGCGCCGGTCAGCGGATCCCGCGCCACGAGGCCCTGCTGCGGATGGCGGAAAGGCTCGTACAGCCGCACCGTCTTGGAGCGGTCAAAGCGCGCCGGGTCGAACCCGGACATGAACCGGTCGACTTCCGACTCGCGCTGGTGCCAGTAGAAACGCATGCCGTAGTCGAGCGTGAGCCTGCGCGACAGCCGCCAATTGTCCTGCGCGTAGGCCTCGACGTTGGTGAAGGAGAACTGGTTCAGGCGCCTGGTGGCGACTTCGTCGTAGCTCCGGAAGGTGCCCAATACGGCGTTGGCGTAGGGGTAGTTGGATCCGCCGGGGTTCAGCGGATCGACCGAGAAGTTGAGACGGCCGGCGTATTGTGTGCTGCTGGTCAGATCGTCCGTGAGGGTGCGCTCGAAGTACAGCCCGAATTTCAGGGTGTGCCGGCCGGAGATGCGGGAGAGGTTTTCGGCCACCGTGAAGCCTTGGATCAGTTGGCGGGCGAACACCTGCGACACGCTGGGCGGATTCTGCCCGGAGACTACCGAGCCGAAGCTGATGCTGGGGATCAGCCCGTCCGGGTTGCTCTTGGGATTCAACTGGCCGAGCTGAATCACGAGAGGCGTCCGCTGGACGGCGGCCAGGTCCTTCTCGCGTTCCTGGATGATGTCGTTGCGCACGCGGTTGTAGCCGAAGGTCACTTCATTTACCAAGCGCGGCGTTAGCGTCTGGACGGCCCGGATGGACAGATTCTTTCCGGGCCGTGACAGGCGTGTGTTGGTCATGGAGAAGTTCGAGATGTAATCGGTGATGATGTCGTTGGAGTCCTGGAAATAGCGCCCCGAGAGGCTGAAGCGCCGGCTCAGGTTGTAGTCGATCTTGGCCACCTCCTCGGTGCGCGGCTGGCGGTACTGAATGCCCACTTTCTCGTAGTTCCACCGGCGCAGCTTGTCGCTCGAGTTGGGCAGGGGAAAGATGTTGAGCAACTGCGTGCCGAACGGGCTCTGCCGGTCCGAGGGGATGCGATTGTCGGGGAACGGCGCGGCGCTGAGCGGATCGCGAATGACCACCTTGTCGCCCTGCTGGTCGCGGGTGTCGGAAAAGTCTCCGCGGCGCTCGAGCGCGGTGGGCATAGTCAACTGCTGCAGGGCGGGAGGCAGCGCGACGGGCTGCTCCGAGTAGGCGAAGAAGAAAAACAGCTTGTTCTTTTCGGTGTTGAATAGCCTGGGGATGGAAACCGGGCCGCCCAGCGTGAAACCCTGGGTGCGGAAGCGGTAGCGCTGCTTGGGAATCCCGCGGCGGTTGTTGAAAAAATCGTTGGCGTTGAAAGCTTCGTTGCGCAGGTAGAAGTAGGCCGAGCCGTGGTACTGCTGGGTTCCGGAACGCGTGATGAGGTTGATGGAGGGGCCCGCCGAGCGGCCGAACTCGGCCTGATAATTGGAGAGCTGAACCTGGATCTCCTCCACCGAATCGATGTTGGGCGTGACGCTGGCGGCCTGATTGGTGGAGGTATTCATGGCGGCGACGCCATCCACGGTGAAGTTCTTGTTGTTGCCTCGTCCGCCATTGACGCTGTACTCCCGCAAGGCCTGCGGAAGCTGCAGCGACGCCGTGTAGCCGCCGGTGCCCACCACGCCGGGCAGCAGGACGATCAGCTCGGTGGGATCGCGGCCCTGGGTTTGAAGCGCGTCGATCTGCCTCCGCGTGATGGTCGCGCCGCGCTCCGAGCTGATCGTCTGCACCGCCTCGACGCGCCCGGAGACCGTGATCGATTCGGCCACGTTGCCGACCTCCAGAGTCAGGGCGCCGGCGGCCAGCCGCTGATTGGCGGACAGGACCAGGCCCGTCGCCGAGAGCTTCTTGAATCCGGGCGACTCCACCGTGACGTCGTAGGTGCCCGGGGCCAGCGACAGAAACTCGAAAACTCCCTGGGAGTTGGTCACGCCCGAGAACCGGACGCCGGAAGCGGTCTGCACCAGGGTCACGACCGCCCCCACCAGCGGCAGGCCGGTCGGATCGACGGCCTCTCCGGTGATCGAACCCGAAATATTCTGCGCCCCCACGGGGAGGCAAAGAGAAACGGCAAGCAGCGTGAGCAGCCCAGTGCGCATCGACCCCTCCTGGAACATGTTTCCAGTACTTATACTCCTGTGGGACGGCGGTGTCAATGTGGCTCTAGGGAACGTGGACGGCCAGGCGGAAGTTGGCGCAGCGATGCACGGTGCTTTCGTTCCGGAGATTTCTTCGCCTGGCGAACGCCCTCTCGGCGCCGTATCCTAACGAGAGCGAGGGGTGTCCCCCTCGTAACTCACAAGCGCGACCGGGATCTCTCCGGCCACAGTCCGGTTCTCAGTCATCGCCTTCTTGAATTCCCTGCTTCAATCGTACCGTTGGGCCACCAGCGCTACCGCGCCGTGGCGCCTCTTAAACCGGGAACCCCCACGTT
>JACOSH010000308.1 GCA_016178945.1 Acidobacteriota bacterium | reverse complement strand
CCAGGGTCCCCAGTACGACTGGCAGACGATCAATCCCCAACCGCTGCCCCCCAAGCAGCTCCAGATGTTGCTCAATGTCACCCGGCGCCTGACTCCCCAACCGCTGCCTTCCAAGCCGGTCGCCTCGGCCCTGATGTACCGGGCGCGGGTCCGGTAAGCTACCGGTTGATAATCGGACGCAAGGGCCGGATGTAAATGCTCCTGAAGGCCACCGCCCCGTGATCCCCTTGCAGCATGATGGGGTTGACGGCCGCCTCCGGCAGGTTCAAATGGGCCCGCGTAGGACCTTCCAGCTCCACCTTGTCCTGCACCGACAGCCCGTTGTACAAAACCCGCACAAAACGAGCGTTTTCGGCCTTCTTCCCGAGTGAATCGAACCGCGGGGCGCGGAACCAGATCTGGTACGACTGCCACTCGCCCGGCCGGCGGCTGGCGTTACGGGACGGAGCAGAACCGCCAACTCCTTTATTTTCAATCCAACGGTGGTAGATCGCCCCGCCGTCCGAAGTCTTCATCGGTTCGACGGAGCCGAAGCTGTCGAAGATCTGAACCTCGTAGAGACCGTGCAGGTAGACGCCGGAGTTTCCTCCTTTTCCGATCATGAACTCCAGGTACAGCTCGACATCGCCGAACGACTGGGCGGTGACCAGGTTGACGGTCCGGCCCTGGGGGCCGTTGAGGATGGTGCCTCCCGGGGCGGGCAGGGCCGACAGACGGGTGGGGCCGAGCAGGCGCTCCCAGCGGATGCCAGTGGTGGTGAACCAGTCGTTACGGCCGGGGCCATCGCCGTGCCAGCCGGACAGGTCGCGACCGTTCAGTAGGGGAGTCCAGCCGTCCTCCAGCAGATAGGGGGCGTCGCCGTGGGCCTCGCCGTCGTTCAGCTCCGGGCGGTTTTGAGCCACCAAAGAGAGGGCCGCGAGGAGGGCGAGGAGCGGGAACCGCATAGGTTCATTCTAGTCCTGGTACCCGTCCTATATCCAATGGACCTGCCGGTCCGGTATAACGGAGAGTAAGGACCGGAATGCGAATCGGCGTGGATGCAACCTGCTGGCAGAACGCGCGCGGCTATGGCCGTCATGCGCGCGCGCTGTTGAGCACGCTGGCGCGCAAGGATTCGGCCAACCGGTACACGTTTTTCTTCGATTCCACGGAGAATACAGAAGGCGTACCGGCCGAAGTGGAGCGGCGCGTGGTTCGGGCGAGCACGCCGGCGACCGTGGCCGCTTCGGGAGACGGCAGCCGTTCGTTGCCCGACATGTGGAGAATGAGCCGGGCGCTGTCGGGCGGGGATTTCGACGTGCTGCTGTTCCCTACGATCTATACGTACGTCCCGGTCTGGAGCCGCGCGCGGAAGATCGTCATCATCCATGATGTGATCGCCGAGCGGTTCCCGCAGCTCACGGTGCCCCGGCCCATGGCGCGGCTGCTGTGGAACACGAAGGTGGCGCTGGGGCGCCGGCAAGCCGACGCCGTGGTGACGGTCTCGGAGTATTCGCGCGCCGGGATCCTGGAGCATTTTCGGCTGCCGCCCGAGCGGGTGTTCGTGGTGGGCGAGGCCAGCGATCCGGTGTTCCGGGTGATCCCCGGCGCGCGAGCCACGCCGAGGCTTGCAGCGGCGGGTGTGACCGGAGGGCGGCTGATCGTGTATGTGGGCGGGTTCAGCCCGCACAAGAATCTGGAGTCGCTGGTGGAGGTGTTCGCGAGGCTGCCGGAAGCCGACACGCGCCTGATCCTGGTCGGCGACTATCAGAAAGACTCGTTCCACACCTGCTATCGGGAGATCCGCGAGCGGGTGGAGCGCCTGGGGATCGGCCCGCGCGTGGTGTTCACAGGCTATCTGCCCGACGAGGATCTGGCGGTGCTGCTGAACCTGGCCACGGCGCTGGCGCTGCCCTCGCTGATGGAAGGATTCGGGCTGCCGGCCATCGAGGCGGCCGCCTGCGGCTGCCCGGTGATCGCCACCCGGGAGAGCCCTCTTCCGGGACTGCTGGGCGGCGGGGGCATTTTCATCGATCCGGCGAAACCGGGGGAGTTGGAGGCCGCGCTGGGCCGCGTGCTAGCATCGGAGAGCGTGCAGCGGCAGATGAAAGAAGCGTGCGTGGCTGCCGCCGGGCGCCTGACCTGGGAGGCGGCGGCCGCTCAGATGATGGACGTGATCCACCAGGCGGCGCGGGTATGAGCCGCCCGCTGCGTTTCCTGCATCTGACGACTTTCTATCCGCCCTACAGCTTCGGCGGGGACGCGATGTACCTGTACCGGCTGTGTCACGCGCTGGGCAGCGCCGGTCATCACGTGGACGTGGTCCAGTGCGTCGACTCCTACCACCTGCTGCATCCGGAGCCGCCGCCGATGATGTTCACCGAGCACCCGAACGTCGCGCGCCACGAGCTGCGCAGCGGGTGGGGCTGGCTGTCGCCGCTGCTGACGCAGCAGACCGGACGGCCGTTGCTCAAGCGGAAGCAGCTTGGCGATATCTTCGCGAGCCAGCCGTACGACGTGGTGCACTACCACAACTCCTCGCTGCTGGGCCCGGGGGTCCTGATGTATGAGCCGCGGGGAGGCCGGGCGGTAAAGATGTACACGACGCACGAGCACTGGCTGATCTGTCCGATGCACGTGCTCTGGAAATTCAACGAGCGGGCCTGCGAGAAACCGGAATGCCTGCGCTGCGTGCTGAAAGGGAATCGCCCGCCGCAACTGTGGCGCTACACCGGGTACCTCGATGAAGCGGCGCGGCACGTGGACCAGTTCGTCAGCCCCAGCCGGTTCACGGCCCAGATGCACGCCGAGCGCGGATTCTCGCAGCCGGTGGCGCATCTGCCGTACTTCATCGACCGCATCGACCCGGACTGGCAAAGCCCGGCGCCGCGCCCGCAGGAGCGGCCGTACTTCCTGTTCGTCGGGCGTCTGGAAGTGATCAAGGGCCTGCACACCCTGATCGACGCCTGGAAGAACGCGCCGGATTACGACCTGCTGGTGGCGGGCGCCGGCAACTACGAAGTGGAGCTGCGCGCGCGGGCGGCCTCCAATCCGCGCATCCGGTTCCTGGGACCGCGTCCGCAGCGCGAGCTGGGAGCGCTCTACCACCACGCGCTGGCCGCGATCGTGCCGTCGGTGACCTACGAAACCTTCGGCATGATCAACATCGAGGCCTTCGCGCGCAAGACCCCCGTGATCGTGCGCGACCTGGGAGTGCTGCCCGAGGTGATCCAGGATTCGGGCGGCGGCTTCGTCTACCGCACCGAGGCGGAGCTGCTGGAGGCGATCGGCGCCATCGCGTCCTCGCCGGGGCTGCGGGCGGAGCTGGGCGAGAAGGGCTATCGGGCCTTCCTGCGCTGGTGGACGCGCGAGGCCCACATGGAGTTGTACTTCGATTTTCTAAACCGCATCTCGAGGAGAAAATTCGGCGTGGATCTGGCCGCCGAGCCAGTCGCGCCACGGAACTGACATGGCTACTTATCTCATCACCGGCGGGTCCGGCTTCATCGGGTCGCACCTGGCGGAAGCGCTGCTGGAGCGCGATCACCAGGTGCTCATCCTGGACGACCTGTCGAGCGGCAGGATCGACAACATCGCGCACCTGCGCAAGAATCCGCGTCTGACGCTGGTCTGCGACGGCGTCACCACCTGCCCGGAGCTCAACGAAATGGTGGACGCCTCCGAAGTGGTGTTTCACCTGGCGGCCACGGTGGGGGTTTTCAACATCATCGAGAGCCCGGTGCAGACCATCGTGAACAACATCGACGGCACCGAAAAGGTGCTGAAGGCGGCGGTGCGCAAGAACCGCAAGGTGATCGTGGCGTCCACGTCGGAGGTGTACGGGAAGGGCACCAAGGTGCCGTTCCGCGAGGACGACGATCTGCTGCTGGGACCGACTTCGAAGTCGCGCTGGAGCTACGCCGCCAGCAAAATGGTGGACGAGTTCATGGCGCTGGCCTACTGCGCGGAGAAGAAGGTGCCGACTGTGATCACGCGCTTCTTCAACACCATCGGGCCGCGCCAGGTGGGCAAGTACGGGATGGTGGTGCCGCGCTTCCTGAGCCAGGCGCTGCGCGGGGAAAACCTGAAGGTCTACGGGAGCGGCGAGCAGTCGCGGTGCTTCGGGTATATCGGGGACGTGGTGGAGTGGCTGCTGCGGCTGGCCGCCAGCGACCAGGCCGTGGGCGAGGTTTTCAATTTGGGGAATCCCAAGGAGATCACCATCCGGGCCCTGGCGGAGATGGTGATCCGGATCACCGGGAGCGAGGCCGGGATCGACTGCATCCCGCACGCCGACGCCTACAAGCCGGGCTTTGAGGACATCGAGCGGCGCGTGCCGGATATCAGCAAAGCGCAGCGGGTGACGGGCTACTCGCCGCGGGTGGATCTGGAAGAGGCGCTGCGCCGGACGCGCGACTGGTTCCTCTCGCAGGACTCGCTGGAAATCCGATGAAGTGGAATCGGGGAACGGCCGCCGGCGTGGGGCTGGCGCTGGCGGGAATCCTGCTGCCCTCCGCGGCGCTGGTGGACACTTCCGTCCCGTACCTGGCGCAGGGCGCCCTGTTGTTTCGCGCCGGGCTGGTGGCGCTGGGGGCGGCAATCGCATGGCTGGCGCGGCTGGAGGTGTGGAACCAGCCGGCGGAGAGAACGCGCTGGGCGCCGCCGCCGCTGCTGTGGGCGATACTGGCGGCCGCTGCCGCGCTGCGGCTGTACCGGCTGGGCGAGGGCCTGTGGTTCGACGAGATCGCCACCCACATCAAGTACATGGAGCTGCCGCTCGGGAAGATGATCTCGACCTACGGCTCGGAGAACCAGCACTTCCTGTTCAGCATCCTGGCCAGGCTGTCGATCCTGACGTTCGGCGACACTGCGTGGGCCTTCCGGCTGCCGGCGGTGGTGTTCGGCGTGGCCAGTGTGTGGTCGCTCTACCTGATGGCGCGCGAAGTGGGGACCGAGCGGGAGGCGCTGTTTGCCTCCGCGCTGTTCGCCTTCTCCTACCACCACATCTGGTTCAGCCAGAATGCGCGCGGGTATTCCGGGCTGTTGTTCTGGACGCTGCTGGCGAGCTGGCTGCTATTGCGCGCGCTGCGCGAGGATCGGGCGCAGATCTGGGTGGGGTACGCGGCGGCGGCGGCCCTGGGCGTGTTCACGCAGGCGACCATCGTCTTCGTGCTGGTGGGCCACGCGCTGATCGCGGGGTATTACCTGGTGCGGCGGCGCCAGGTCGTGGGGCCCGCTCTAGGCTTCGGGATGGGGGCGCTGCTGACCTTTCAGTTGCACGCGCTGGCGCTGCCCCAGGTCTTCCTGGACGTGAAGAAGACGGTGAGCGTGGTGAATGAATGGAAGCGCCCGCTGTGGGCGCTGGCGGAGCTGGCCAGCGGGCTGCAGGTGAACTTTGCTGGCGGCGTGGCCGCGGTGGGGGCGGTGGCGCTGTTCGGGGCGGGGATGGCGAGCTTCCTGCGGCGGCGTCCGGAGGTGGTGGCCCTGCTGTTGCTGCCGCCGGCGCTGGGCGCGTCGGTGGTGTTGGCGATGGGGCACCACATCTGGCCGCGCTTCTTCTACTTCGCCTTCGGCTTCGCCGCCCTGATCGTGATCCGGGGCGCGACGGTGCTGGGCGACTGGGCCGCGCGACTGGCGCGCCAGCCGGGGCGATCGGGACTGGTGAGCGGCGCGTGTTGCTTCGGGCTGATTGCGGTGTCGGCAGCCTCGGTTCCCTTCGCGTATGGCCCTAAGCAGGACTTCGGCGGCGCGCACGACTTCGTGGAAGCCAACCGGACGGTGGGGGATGCGGTGGTGACGGCCGACCTGGCGTCGTATGTCTATTCCCGCTACTACAGGAAGAGCGAGTGGACGGCGGTGGAGTCGGCGGCGCAGCTTGCGGCGGTGCGGGCGCGCTCGCGGCGGACCTGGCTGATCTACACGCTCGAGCCGGTCCTGGCAGCCGAGCAGGCGGAGGTATACGGGGTGGTGAAGCGCGATTTCCGGGTGGTGAAGAGGTTCGGGGGGACGCTGAAGAATGGGGCGGTGGTGGTGTGCGTGGCAGGGGAGTGAGGGGGGGCTGCGGCGCTGGCCTGACCGCTCAATTCCTGCCGGACGCCCGGGTCCCAAGACCAGTGGCGTGACGTTCTCTGGAATCGCTGGATGGACCCGCAACAGAATTACGCCGCTCTGCTGCAGCGGCTGCCGCCGTTGGGTTGCGATCTGCCAGAAGTCCTTGTCCAGAGTGAACAGCACCCGCCCTCCGGTTCCGCGCGATCCAGGAGGACCATGTCCTTCGCGTCGGGACGATGGGTCCGCGCCCGGGCGATGTCGTGGGAAATTTCCGCCGGCGAGCAGGCGCATCAGACTGGAACCGGGTACGCTTTGTACTTGTGTGCGAGACTGGCGTAGGCAAGGCACGCGAGAATGTCATCTCGGCTCAGGCCCGGATAATTCAGGAGGATCTCCGATTCCGATTGACCGGCGGCGAGCAGTTCCAGGATGAACTCGACGGCCAGCCGGGTCCCGCGGACAACCGGTTTGCCCACCAGGATCTCCGGATCGATCGCGATGCGGTCGCGGCAGGACATGCCTTGATGATAGCCCAGCTAGCACTGACGAACTTCGATCCCGTCCGTGGCTAGCCGCGCAATCCGTTAGGCGGAGGCCGGCGTTGACGACAACCGCTGCCTGGAGGGACCGTGCAGTTCTGGTGGGCCCTGTTGGATTCGAACCAACGAGCAGCGGATTATGAGTCCGCTGCTCTAACCGGCTGGGCTAAGGGCCCGGGAGCCGGGAGTCGGCTCGTGCTGCTTCCATGTTACGCCATTCACCGGGGCATTCCCGGGCGGGCGACGGGAGCCGTGGAAGGCGCCGCGGCCCTTCACGAAAGGATGAGATCGAAGCGGTCACGTCGGGGACTCTCTCGCAGCGATCGCTGACCACTGCGTGCCTGGTAAACCGTCTAGCGCCGCGAGGGGGACCTGCGCTAAACTCGCGGTTCGCTATGCGACCCGCAAGGCTTCAGAGTCTCATCACCTTCATCAGGCTGTTCAAGGAACAGAATCCGGCTGCCGTTAAAGAAGACGTCCAGGCGGCGATCGAAGCGCAGTTCGCCGTTGTCAAGCAGAGATCGGTTTATCTGCTTGAAGACGGCGCGCTTCGGGTTTCCGAATCGAATGTCGGGTCATTCTCCAACGTCGTTCTGTCCCTCTCGACGCTCCAGAAGTACGACCACGTACCTGTCGTCGTGGTGGTTGTCAGGCCGGATGGCGTCGGGTTCCTGCTGGCAAACAGCACATTCCTCAAGAGGGTGAGCCATAGTTCACATAGGCTGGCTGTCGACAATGTGAAGGGAAGCTTTCTCGGGCATGATATCCTGCGGGAGTTCGACGGGATTGCGAACCGCCCGGAGAATATTGAGGCGCTGTTCTCGCTGCACCAAGATGTGACGTGGGAAGAGAACCTCATCCGCTTGGTCGAGTCCACGACGGCGATTGCTCCCACTGGCAGGCGTTTCGAACCGACCGAAGAGCAAGTAACCTGTGTCATGGCTGCACCTGATCTGGCCTCGCGCACGCTGTCTTCAACGGCCTATGGGGAGATCGAGACACGGTTGACGCGAAGTGTTGAAGCGCGTGCTGCGGAGATCTTGCAAGCGGCGCGAATCGAGAATGTCAACCTTCGCGGGAACACAATCGAACGGATCATTACAGAGGCGGGGAATCTGCACGGCTTGAGTGATCTGCACTTTGAACTGGGCGGCGGGCTGGAGTTGATCGTAGACGTGAAGACGAAACTCCTGCACTTGGCATCCAGCCCCAAGCTGTACAACATCGACAGGGCGCTTCGTTTTCTTGCGTCAGGAGGGGGATTGTTTTCCCTCCTGCTCGTGGGAATCGATACGCGCAGTGGGTTTGTTCGACCGAGGCTGGTCTCCATATTCGATCGTGTAGTTGTTAGCGCCACCAGGATACAGTTCCACTGGGCGGGCCGCGCGTCCAGAGGGGTGACGCAGTTGACTGGAGACGTCGCCCGCTGCTTTCAAGATGACTTCCGTCCGGAGATCGCGATCGAGGAGTCGCGAGTTCTCCTCAAGAGTTTCCTGGACCTAACTGCCTAGTCGAAAAGGCTGCCGCTCGTACTCGACACCCTCGGCGAAGCGTCGGCCCGCTGAAGCTGGTGAGTGTTTCTCTCCCAGAAGACTCCGTCTGCGTAACCCTGGATAGAGCTCTCAGTATCCGCGCGGGCTAATCGCTTCTCCGCCAGGCAGCAATAGGTCTCATCGATCTCGATTCCAACGAACCGGCGGCCCAATTTCTTGGCGACGACCGACGTGGTGCCGGAGCCTTGGAAAGGGTCAAGGACCAGGTCCCCCGGCCGCGAGCTGGCCAGGATCACCTTGGCCAGCAACTTTTCCGGCTTCTGGGTCGGGTGATCGGTGTTCTCCGGCATGGACCAGAACGGAACGGTCAGGTCGGTCCATAGATTGGATGGATGGGTATCCCTGAAATTGCCGGCAGAGGTACGTGCCCAATCCTTTGGCTTGCCATTCTCAGTGTACGGCGCGATCACGCGTCTCTTGAGTTTCACGGCGTCGACGTCGAAGTAGTACTCGTCCGATCGAGTGAAGAACCAGATGTCTTCCGAGCAATTCTTCCAGTTCCGCCGTGCCCCTCTTCCCTTTTCACGTTCCCAGGTAATCCGGTTACGCAAGATCAGATGCTTCCCGGCGGCGAGTTGGATTGCGGCAGAGGACCGCCAGTCTGAGCAGATGTAGATCGAGGCGGTCGGCTTCAGACAGCGAATCAGCCGAGTGAGCCAGGACTCTATCCACCTGCGATACTCAACGACCGGAACCTCCCGGAACGGCGTCCCGTTGAAGCTCTTGTCCAGATTGTACGGCGGGTCAACGAACAAGAGATCCACGAAGCTGTCCGGCAGGTAGTCGGCCACGCCGAATAAATCCGCGCGGACCGTTCGGTTCTCGATGGCATCGAGAGAGGCCGGGCCATCAAGCGCGACGAGCCTTCGAATAAAGGTCGCCCTATCGTGCTCAGCGAGAGTCAGAGTCCGGTTTCGAGGGGTTGGAGGGGATACTTGGCCGCCGTGGCCTCGTTCAGATCGATGCCCAGGCCCGGGCCGTCGCTGCCGTAGAGATAGCCGCCTTTCAACTGGGCCGTGCCGGGCATCATCTCGTGGACCAGCGGCGGGAAGTGGTTCTCTTCCTGGATGCCGAAACTGGCGATGGACAGATCGACGTGGTAGCTGGCGAGCTGGTTGACCGGGTCGTTGTCGCCGCCTTCCTGCCAGGCGGTGCGGACGCCGAAGGTCTCGCAGAGCGCGGCGGTCTTCTTGGCGGCGGTGATGCCGCCGGTAGCCGACAGGCGGTTGCGCACGAAATCGATGAGCCGCTCGGAGATGAGCGGGACCCATTCGTGCGGGTTGGTGTTGAGCTCGCCCATGGCGAGCGGCGTGGTCGCGACCTGGCGGATATTGCGGAACCAGGCGATCTGCTCGGGCGGCAACACGTCTTCGAGGAAGAACAGCCGGTAAGGCTCCACCCGTTTGGCCAGCTCGACGGCCAGGATGGGGGTCAGGTGCTCGTGGACGTCGTGCAGCAGTTTGACGCCGTTGCCGAGCTTCACGCGCAGGTGCTCGAACAGCTTGGGGATGGTGTCGACGTAGAGCTCCTCGTCGAAGGCCGGCCCGGTGAAGCCGGCCGCCGGGCGGCTGCCCTGTCCCGGCGGAATCATGCCGCCGCCTCCATAGCCGCCCATCTGGGCGCGGACATGCCGGTAGCCCTCCTCCATGTACTTGCGGACGTTGTCTTCCACCTGCTGCATGTCGCGTCCGTCGGCGTGCGCGTAGAGCGGGACGGCGTCGCGGACCTTGCCGCCGAGCAGCTCATAGACCGGCATGCCGGCGCGCTTCCCCTTGATGTCCCAGAGCGCGGCATCCAGCGCGCTGAGCACATTGTTCTGGATGGCGCTATTGCGCCAGTAGGAGCGGACGTTGGTGGACTGCCAGAGATCCTCGATACGGTCGGGATTCTTGCCGATCCAAAACGGCCCCAAGTGCTTCTCGATGGCCGTGACCACGGACAGGGCCTGGTTGACGTTGCTGGCCGAGCCCAGGCCGTAGAGGCCGGGCTCGCTGGTGACAATCTTGAGAAAGACCCACTGATAGCGGCCGCCCGCGCTGGTCGGGATGACCTTCACTTCCCGGATGGCGAGCGGCGGGAGACCGCGCGTGCGTTGGGCGTAAAGCCGGGCCGCCAGCGGAGGGGCGGCCAGAAGTCCTTTGAGAAAGCCTCGACGTTCCATGAGAAGAGTTTCCCGCAACGAACGCCCAGGCGGCAAAGGTCGCGGCTACTTTTTTTCAGCCGCCTTGGGATAGATTAACGGATACTTCTTTTCTCTCCACTCCTGCAGTCCACAAGCCCCCAGCACCTTGTAACCGTTCTTGACGAGGATGTCCGCGGCACGCGCGGCTCTGCCCCCGCGGTTTCAAGCCGTGATGACGAGCTTGTCTTTCGGCACCTCCGCGAGCCGCTTCTCGATTTGGCTGAGCGGGATGTTGACATACCCTTTGATGGTGCCCAGCTCTTCCAGTTCTTTGGGTTCGCGGACGTCGAGAAAGAACAAGTTGTCCTTCTTCTCGAGAGCCTCCTTCAACTCATCGGCGGTGAACTGTTTGACCGTGCTCTGGCCCAGAGCCACGGCCAGAGCGGCATAGGCGACTGCAACGACGCGGCGTTTCATGCCGCCACTGTAGCACAGCGCTACTTTTCCTGCACGCTCTCCAGGTACTTGGTCAGGTTGTAGATCCGAAGCTGAACCGCGGACTCATTGGCGCGATCCAGGCTGCGGAACAGGGGGCCCCAGGTGGGCATTTCCTGGCTGCCGTGAACCGGGACATCCACTGTCTGTTTCAGGATGCTCTGCACCCGCAGATCGGGAAACTTGCCTCCCGCGCGCTTGGCCAAGCCGGTCAGATCCGCGACGGCCATCTTCAGAGCGGGCGCCGCGGGGCCGGTGCCCTTGGCGTCCACGCCGTGGCAGGCGGCGCAGTATTGGCGGAACATCACTTTCCCATCGCCGACCGGGCTCGGCCGGATGGGCACTTTCTTGATTTCCGGCTTCACGTCTTTGTCGGCGGCGAAGGCGGGTCCTTGCATCAGCAACGGGACGCACAAAAGCAGCATGAGGGAAACGATCAGGCGCATACCCTTCTCCTTATCCAGCGGCGGAGCAATTCCGGCCGCCGGTGTGGCGTCTGCACGACGACTACCAAAGGGCCTTGGGAGGAAAGGGGGGAAGTTGGCGGCTGCCGGTCTGGGGGATATTGCGCTGGGTGGGTGAAATGGAGCCGGGCAGGCTTCAATGGCCGGATCGGCGTAAGGCAGGCCTCATCGAAACGCCGCATGGTTTGCTTGTCGATGACCCCACCAACGTGCAAGTCCTCCATCATTTCATGGATGGCTTCCATGGCATCGCTCTTATACTTCTTGCTCATTCGCTTTTTACTTCCACAAAGTCGCCTTTCTTCAAGCGCTCCGCGAGTGCGTTCTCCGTCAATGACAGGACGATCTTCGCAGCTTCCTTGAACTGTTGCACCTCATCGTCATTGATGTTCGCCCGCTGGCTCTTGGAGAACCCGTACACGAAAAATGCCTTGGCGCCGCGACGGAACAGGATGATGGTCCTGTAGCCTTTCGATCGTCCCTGCCCCGGTCTGGCGATCCGCTGTTTGATGACTTCACCGCCAAGGTCGGCGTCGATCTGGCCTTTTTCGGCGCGAGCAACGGCCTCACGCAAGGCCGCATCCGCAATCCCTTCCTTCCTGGCAAAGCGTTGAAACCATCTGGATTTGAAAATTCGCACAGTGTGCTTGGATCTATTCTATAGCACTTGGTGCTAGACTTCAAGAGACTGCGCCTTTGACCTTGCGGCCAAGATTCTAGCCCGGCCAATCTGAGAATTTGTCTCTCAGATTTCTGTCCGTTACACACCGTGGCCAAGCCCTCGGCGTTGTCTGTCAGATTCCCCCCGTTGGGGCACTGTGCCAGGCACTCACGGTCAGTAATCAGGGATCAAGCGAATGCGTTGCGTTGAAGCGGGCCAGCATCCAGGCCGGAAGGTTGAGACGTTGAGGTTGAGGCTGGGGTGCTGAGATACCCTCAGGCAGCGAGCAGATCGATGAGCTTGTGAATCGCGACATCGGCCTTGTGATAGGCGGCTTCGATCTTGGCGGGCGGGTGGGCGAGTACCTGGGGCCGATGATGAAACAGCGAGTTGGCCAGCGGCCCGCAGATGCGCTGGTGAAAAAGGACAAACATCGCGGCCACGCGCGTTCCTTTTTCGGTAAGTCGGTAGCAGTACCGCCGGCCATCGCGCTCCAGCAGACCGTGGGCTTTCATTTTGCGCAGGTCATAGCGGAGTTGGGTCAGAGAATAGGTTTTGGCGTTCAGGCCGAAAGTGTTGAGGAGGGCCGCATGGATCTGCGCCGTCCGCCATCCACCGAGTTGCGTGCCCCCGTGAAGCAGCACCTCCATCAGGCGCATCATCCGCGTGTCCTGGATCTTGATGCCGGGGATTTTGGTGCGGCCGGAAGGAATCGGCAGAGCCAGGCGCTGGAACAGCGGGAAGTCCACGTGGACGTTGAGCAGTTCGGCCTCAAAGCCGGCCATGCGATCCGTCGTCACCACCAGTTTCTGGCGTAACGCGTCCAGATTCTCCAGCCCCTTGTTCAGGCCCACATCCTTGAGCCGGTTGACGCAGATCTCCAGGCGCAGAAAAGTGGCGAACTTCTCGTACATCCGCGCCACCAGGCTCTGGCAGTAGAAGCGCAGCACATGGTGGCCATGGTCGAGCTTGTCCAGCATGCTATGCAGCTTGCCGCGCATTCGTCTGTGCTTGCGGACGCCGAAGATCTGGGCGATCTTGTCGGCGGTGAGG
>JACOSH010000166.1 GCA_016178945.1 Acidobacteriota bacterium | reverse complement strand
TTAGGGCATGAACCGAATTCCGTCCGCGACCTGGTGCAAGGACTCGGGTTGACAGTATACTGAGAAGGCTGGCTGGTTGTCAGTCTGGCCCGTCTCGCAGTTGTCCGACGGCTTCGGCCGAGCCTCGCACACTTTCCATGACCCGTTACCTGGCTCGAGGAGTGTTGGTCTGGCTGACCTACGCGGTCCTGGAACACACGTTTGCCTCTTTTCTGCGCTTGCCGGCTTCTCAGGATGCCATTCTCGCCTCCTGGCACTGGAAGCTGAGCACCCTCTTGTGCGGCGCTTACGCGGGTATCGGTCTCGTGACCGGTGGTGTGCTCGGGCTGGCTTTCTCCAAGCCGGAACGGGAGCCGGAGGACGCCTGTATCCTGACGCTGATCCTGATCTTCGTGATGAACCTTCTGGCCTCACCGAGGCCTTGGTACAGCAATACCTCGCTGGCGCTTGCCGCGCTGCTGGCTGCAGCGATTCTGTCCGGTCGCCGGACAGGAGTCTGGGCAGCGGCGCGGAATCCTTGGGTCGTTAGCCTGCTGCTGCTGGGCCCGCTCTGGATGAGCCGCGAATTGCTGGCGCAGGCATCGCTCGGCGCCCGGATGGCTGGTTCGCTCGCCCTGGTCCTGGCGATCCTGGCCGGCGGGTGGCTGGCGGTTCGGAGCGGATTGATCCCCGTCCGCTCGACGGCGCGCGAGGGGCTGGCCCTGCTGATCTTCGCCCTGGCGCTGGCCGGAGCCGGCGGCGCCCTCACTGCCAAGCGCCGCGACTTCCGCTGGAATCGGCCGCTCCCCGCGCCCAAGCGGCGCCCCAATGTCGTGATGGTGGTCCTCGATACGGTGAGGGCCGATCATCTCCCGGTTTACGGCTACCCGCGCCAGACCGCGCCGCATCTGAGCCAGTTCGCCGAGGACGCGGTCCTGTTCCGCCGCGCCATCGCCACCTCCGACGTCACCCTCTCATCACACGGTTCCCTGTTCACCGGCCTCTACCCCAGCGCGCACGGAGCGCACTACGCACCGGGTGAGCGGCTCTTGGGCCGGCCGCTGGCCCCCCGCTTCAAGACCCTCGCCCAGACCCTGTCGGACGCGGGCTACTTCACGGCCGCGGTGGTGGCCAACTACGGGTACCTGGGCCCCGAGTTCGGTTTGATGCGGGGGTTCCAGCAGGTGAACTGCCTGGTGCCGATACGGGAAGCAGACCAGGCCCGGGACTTCTATTTGCGCGAGGGCGTCCGCCGCCTGGTGATCGACCCCTTGTGGTCCGACGACTGGGAGTTGTTCCTGGAAGCGCGCCGCGCCGAGGAGATTAACCGCGACGCTTACCAGGCCCTGGAAGAAGTCCAGCCCACCGGCGCCCCGTTCTTTCTATTTCTGAACTACATGGACGCCCATATTCCCTACGTGCCCCCGGCGCCCTACTCTGGGCTGTTTCCGGGACTCGACCCCGCATTCACCTACAGCCGGTTCCTTCGCGCCGAGGACGAGGTCATGAGCCTCAAGCGAACGCTTTCCGAGCGCGAGCGCTTGAGCCTGGTCTCCCGGTACGATGGCGCCATAGCATACCTGGACGCACAGGTCGGCGACCTGCTGGGGAAGCTGAAAAGCCTGGGTCTCTACGAGAACACCTTGATCGTCGTCACCGCCGATCATGGCGAGGCGCTGGGCGACCGCAACTTTCTTCAGCATGGGGGCATCTCGGTGTACCAGGACCAGGTCCATGTGCCGATGCTGATCAAATTTCCGGGCGCGGGCCGGCGCGGCGTGGTCGACGCCACCGTCAGCCAGATCGACGTGCTGCCGACCGTGCTGGACACGGTGGGTGTCCCGGTACCCAAGAGCCTGCCGGGATTGAGCCTTGCCGGGCGCGACCCGCGGCGCGAACGGTTCATTATTTCCGAGTCATTCGGCAGCAGTTTCTGGGCGGATCTCCATCCTCGTTTCCTCCGCCTCGAACGGGCGATCTTCCTGGGGCCCCGCAAGTTCGTCCGCTCCAGCACCGGAAAGAGGGAGTTCTACAGGCTCACGGAAGACCCCGCCGAATTGAACAACCTCTATCGGCCCGGACTCCCCGAAGCTCAGCCTCTGGAGGCCCGGCTGGCGGAATGGAGCGCCATCATGAACCGGCAACTGAAAGGGAAACCGGCTCCGGTCGATCCCGAGCAGGAAGCCGAAACCTTGGAGCGCCTGAAATCGCTGGGGTACGTGCAGTAGGCCGTCTCACCAGAACACAGGCGGAAAATCGACCGGCGTCGAACGGACTCGCACCAGGTCCGTCACCAGCGCATGGGAACGGCCCAGCGGGGGGTCTAACGCCCTGTAGACTGGCTGGTAGTTGCGCAGATCGCTGGCTGCATTGAAGCGGGCTCGCAGACGGAAGGAGCGGCTGTCGGCTTGAAGCCGCGCGCCTTCCACATCGGGCGTGCCGATCCCGCTACTCCCTTGCTCCCGCTCATCCAGGATTCGGATGTCCAGCAGTTGGAACCGGGATCCGCACAGCGTGCAAGAATGGAATGCCGCCCGGATATCCACCATTCGTCCATCCGGCGGGAACAGCGAGCCTGGTCTGAAAACCACGGTGAAGGATGGCAGATCCAGATGACGCCCCACAATCGCGGCTACTGACCACAGGCCCGCGCACCCGGCCACCGTCGAGGCGGCCAACAGCCACCGGCCCTGGAGATGCGCCAGCCAGCGCCCGGCTATCAGAACCGCCGGAAGCAACGTGAGAGTCACCCAGAACCACATCACCGGATCGAGTTTGGTCTCCCTACTGGGCCGGATCAGCACAAAGAACAGGAAGACCGTCCAGAACAATACCAGGAGCAGAACACTCGTCCCATCGCTCCGGCGGGCTCGGATGCTGGCCAGCGTGATCGCCGCCATCAGGATCGCGCCGAACAGCACGTTCATGGCGGGATAGATGGTGGCTTTGACAGTGGGGCGGCCCCCCATTCTGGTGTAGATCTGGCGCGCCGCGTCCCCCGAATAAAACAAAAAGGGTTGGCGCGTAAAGCCGATGCCACCGATTCGCGCCAGGTGGTCCCGATAGCTGGCCTCGTGCCGGGACGCAGCCGTATGCCGCGCATTCCAGTAGAGGTCCGGGCTCAGGACCGCGGCATACAGGACCGCCGCCAGGTAGGGCTCCTTGCGGAGCAGCCACGCTCGATGCGTGGGAGACAACAGCAGGGTGAGGAAGAACACGGGCACGAGCAGGACGGTGACTTCATGGCACAGGGAAGCGAGCCCGCAACACAACGCGGCCAGAAACAGCCACTTCGGCCGCGGCTGTGTCAGGAAACGCCAAAACAGATAGATGGCCAGGAGGCTGAAGAAAACATAGTAGGTTTTCTCCACGGCAAAAATGGAGATGCCGACGTGGTACTCGTTGAGCGCCAAGAGGCCCGCGCTCCACAATGCGGCTCTTGGTCCGCTCCACTCCCGTGCCAGCCGGTAGATCAGCAGGATCGTCAGCATCCCGGTTCCTATGCTGAACAGGCGGAATCCCACTGGATTCCTCCCCAAGAGGATGCTCCCGGCTGCAGTAGGTCGCCGCTAGGGTCCCGTGGCCCGGGCGGCTATCGTGTGGCAAAAGGCCTTCCGCCCACCACCGTCATCACCGGCTCGATGTGGCGGATCTCGGCTTCTGGCACGGTCAGGTAGTCGCGGTCGATCACTACCAGGTCGGCCAGCTTGCCGGGCTCGATTGAGCCGCGCTCCTTCTCGGCGAACTGCATCCAGGCCGCCCAAACCGTGTGCATCTTGAGCGCCTCTTCGCGCGTGACCCGCTCCTCGGGATTGAGCGCCTTGCCCGCCGCCGTCTTGCGCTCGATGGCGATCCACATCTGGAGGAACGGGTTGTAGGGATTCACGGCGCGGTTCTTGTCGTGCCCGATCATGTGGTCGCTGCCGCCGGCCACCGGGACGCCTACGTCGATGTAGGATCGCAGAGGGATGAAGTAGCGCATGCCGCCGGCGCCGAACACGCGCTCCAGGGCCGGCCCATCGTGGTACAGCCAGGGCGTCTGGACGTCGGCCGCGACGCCCAGCCGGCGCGCCCGCGCGATCGCCTCGGGACTCTGAAAGCTGGCGTGCATCAAGTGCGAGCGCGAGGGCGCGATGGGCCGCTCCCGGTCGAGCGTCTCCAGCGCGTCCAGAAAGACATCCACCGCACCTCCGCCCTGGCAGTGGGAGGTCAACTGCCAGCCTTGGTCGCGCGCCGCCCGGAAGATCGACACCAGCTTCTCGGGCGGGATGAACAGGAGGCCGCGGTCGTCCCGGTTCGTCTGCCCGTAAAGTTGCTCGCCGAATTCGCCGTAGGGGATCCGCTGGTAGGCGGTCCCAATGGTCATTCCGCCGTCCAGCGTCACTTTGAACGCGCCGAACTTCAGCCAGTCGTCTCCCGAGCCGGTGGTGTAGCCGGCGCCGCGGATCTGCTGCGCCAGCGCTTCGGCCGGGCGCGAGGCGTCCAGCCGCCAGGTCAGCACGGCGCGTACTGGCAGAGGTCCCCGCGCCTTCAGTTTTTGGTAGAGCGCGATGTCCTCGGCGGTGACGGCGCGGTCGGAGACCGCGGTCAGCCCGGCCGCCCGGTAGCGCTCGAGCATCTCTCCGAGCGCGCGCAGCCTCTCGTCTTCGGTGAACCCGGCGCTCTCGCGCAGGCCCTTCAATAGCGACGAGGCATTCTTGAGAATGCCGTTGGGCTCGCCAGAGGCGTCCTTCACGATCTCGCCGCGCGGCGGATTGGGCGTCGCCCGCGTGATCCCGCACTTCTTCAGCGCCGCGCTATTGACCACCACCGTGTAACTGGCGTCGAACATCACCGGGTGGCCGGTCCCGGCATCCAGGTCCCGGCGCGTGGGCATGCGCATTTCTTTGAGGCGCGTCGGAAACGTGCGCGGGATCACGATCCACTCGCCCGGGGGAGTTTTCCGGGCCTGGGCCCGGATGAAATCCTGGAGCGCGGCAAAGGAATCGAGCGGCGGCAGCTTCTCGCGGAATTCGCTCAATCCCGCCGAGAGCGCGTGGACGTGGCTGTCGATCAGGCCGGGCAGCACGGTGCGGCCCATCAGGTCGATCACCCGGGTCGCGGGCCCACGCTCGGCCAGCACCGAGCGGTCGTCGCCCACTGCCGCGATCCGGCCGCCCTTCACCGCCACCGCCTGCCGGATCGAAAACCGGCCATCGACCGTGACCACCTTGCCGTTGTGCAGGATCAGGTCGGCTTCGGCGCCGGACAGGCAAACGCCGCAAAGCAAGCCCAGGAATGTCGCGGATATCCTCCCCAAGTTCACCTCAGTGACCAAGTATACCCTTGCGGCGTTATACTGGAGTTCTGAGGTGCCTATGGCCAAGTACTGGAAGTTCGCCACCCTGATTGTCGTGATCATCGGGACCCTGGTCTGGCTGGCCTTCGCCGGCGCCGGCGAGTCCAAGACCTACTACAAGACCATCGCCGAGCTGAAACAGATGGGCGACAAGGCGGGCACGAAACGCCTGCGCGTGGCCGGCGACGTGGAGAAGGATTCGATCGTGCGGCGCGGCGGCGAGGTGGAGTTCACGCTGGTGGGCGAGAACCACAGGCTGCGCGTGATCTACACCGGCACGGAGCCGCTTCCCGACACCTTCCGCGATGGGGCCCAGGCGCTGGCCGAAGGCAAGCTGGGTCCGGACGGCGCGTTCCACGCCGGCAAGATCCAGGCCAAGTGCGCTTCCAAGTACGCGCCCGCGCAGCCCGGACAGCCCTCCGCGGGGCCCGCTCCGAAGACTTCCTAAAGGCCTCCTATGGAAAACCTGGGATCGCTAGCTGTCCTCCTGGCGTTTTGTCTAGCCGTTTATGCCGTCATCGGCTCGGTGGTGGGGCGGCTGAGGCGGAATCCTTTTCTGATTGTCAGCGCCGAGCGCGCCGTCTACTCGGTCTGGCTGCTCATCACGGTCGCCGCCGGTGTCCTGGTGCATGCGCTGCTGACCAGCGATTTCCGCTTTGCCTACGTGGCCCAGACCTCGAACCGGGCCATGTCGCAGTCCTATAAGTTCGCGGCCTGGTGGGGCGGCCAGGAAGGCTCCCTGCTGTTCTGGAGCTGGCTGCTCTCCTGTTATGCGGCGGTGGCGGTCTGGACCAACCGCAAGAAGGTGCGGGACGCCATGCCTTACACGGTCGCAATCCTGATGACGACCCAGACCTTCTTCCTCATCCTGAACGCCTTCGTGGTGAGCCCCTTCCAGATGCTGGCCGAAGACGGCTCGATCGTGGCGGTGACCGACGGCATGGGTCTGAACCCCCTGCTTCAGTACCCGCTGATGCGCATTCATCCGCCGATTCTCTATCTCGGCTACGTGGGGATGGTGGTTCCCTTCGCCTTCGCCATCGGCGCCCTGATCACGCGGCAGCCGGGCGACCGTTGGATCCACGTGACCCGCCGCTGGAGCCTGATCACCTGGCTGTTCCAGGGAATGGGCGTTCTGCTGGGCGCGGCCTGGGCCTACGCGGCGTTGGGGTGGGGCGGCTACTGGGCCTGGGACCCGGTGGAGAACGCCTCGCTGCTGCCCTGGTTGAGCTCCACGGCCTTTCTGCATTCCGTCATGATGCAGGAGAAGAAGGGCATGATGAAGGTGTGGAACGCGGTGCTGGTGTCGGCCTCCTTCTTCCTGTGCATCTTCGGGACGCTGCTCACGCGTTCCGGCATCGTCAGCTCGGTGCACGCCTTCGCGCAGTCGCCCATCGGCAACTACTTCGTGGCGTTTCTAGCGGTCGGCGTCGCCGCCACCACCTACTTGATCCTGGACCGGCTGGACTTCCTCAAGAGCGAATCGCAACTGGAGAGCGTGGTGTCGCGCGAGTCCAGCTTTCTGTTCAATAACCTGATCCTGCTGGCCAGTTGCTTCGCCGTGCTATGGGGCACGCTGTTCCCGGTGATCTCCGAGTACATCACCGGCGAGAAGATCAGCCTCGACGCTCCCTGGTACAACCGCCTCATGATCCCGATTGGGCTGTTCCTTCTGTTCCTGACGGGAGTCGGCCCGCTGTTCGCCTGGCGGCGCACCTCGCTTGAAAGTCTGCGGCGCAATTTCCTGATTCCGGGCATCGCCGGCCTGTTGCTGACAGCGGCCTTCTTCGCCGCGGGCATGCGCAATTTCTACGCGTTGATCTCCTTCGGCTTCTGCCTGTTCGTGGCCTTGACGGTGGTGGGAGAGTTCTACAAAGGCTCGCGCGCCATCTCCCAGAAGAACCAGATGAGTTTCGCCCGCGCCGTGGTGGAGCTCACGCACCGCAACACGCGCCGCTACGGCGGCTACCTGGTCCACATGGGGATCGTCCTGATGTTCGTCGGCTTCACCGGCGCGGCCTTCAACCAGGACAAGACCGCGGAGGTCAAGATCGGCGACGCCTTCCAGCTTGGCCACTATACGCTCAAGGTCCGCGAGATCACCGACGGGGACAATGAGAACTACACCTGGCAGCACGCCAAGATCGACGTCTTCAAGAACGGCGAGCAGCTCGATACGCTGGAGCCGGAGCGCCAGTATTACAAGGCGAGCAAGCAGCCCATCGGGCGCGTCGACATCCGCCGCCGCATCAATGAGGACCTGTACGTGAACTTCGCCTCGATGGGCAGCGACGAGTCCAAGGCCGTGATCCAAGCCTACATTTTCCCGCTGGTCAACTGGATCTGGTTCGGAGCGAAGGTGGTGCTGTTCGGCACCCTGATCTGTCTGATCCCGAGCAAGGTGAAGCTGCAATACGCGCGCACGGAAGTGGTGGGGATTGCCAAGAAGAATGTCCCGGTGGAAGCATAGTATTCTCCTGGCGGCCGTGGTCGCGCTGGCCTGGGGGCAGATGCCCTCTGAGCGCGGCGAGGCGGTGACGCGTGTGGGCATGCATCTGGCCTGCCAGTGCGGGCACTGCGGGGACACGGTCTCCGGCTGCAAGATGCAGTTGTGCGGATCCTCGGCGCCGGCGCGCGAGCGCATCGCCAAGCTGCAGGAGGCCGGCATGGCGGACCGGGTCATCCTCGACACCTTCCTCAAGGAGTGGGGACGGGGCGCCTACCGCGAGATGCCCAGCTCCTGGAGCTGGATCACGCCCTACCTGGGGCTGACGGCCGGGCTGGCCTTCATCGTCTGGTTTGTGCGGCGCTCCTACCGGCGGCCGGCCGCGGCGAGAGCTCCGGCGGCCGACCCTCAGCTCGCCCGCTACAGCGAGCAAATTGAGAAAGAGCTGCAAGACCTCGATTGATGCTCATCGTCCTGGCTTCCCTTTTGACCATCGGGATTCTGGTGTTCATCCTCTCGGTGCGCGCCAAGGATCTGCCCCAGGAGCCGCCCGTCTCCCCCTTCGCGCATCTGGACGAGCGGAAGGCCTCCATCTACGAGAACCTCCGCGATCTCCAGTTCGAATACCGCGTGGGCAAGATGTCGGATGAGGACTACCAGCCGGCCAAGCAGGATTTGCAGAAAGAGCTGGCCCAGGTGCTGGCCGGGATCGACAAGCTGAAGCAGGAGCTGGGCGCGGGCGTCAAGTCCGTGGCGCCGGCCGCAAAACGGGCGGCCAAGCCCATCTGTCCTCATTGCGGCGCGCAGTTCGAGAAGGTCATGAAGTTCTGTGGAGAGTGCGGAAAGAAGATGGAGGCTGCGCGATGAGCCGGCTGCTGTTCTTCCTTCTGGCCGCGCTGCCCGCGCTCGCCGCCATCGACGGCGTGGTCGTCAACCAGACCAGCGGCAAGCCGCAGCCCGGCGCCACCGTCACGCTCTACAAGCTGGGCCAGGCCGGCATGGAGTCGGTGGAATCGGTCAAGTCGGGCGAGGGAGGCAAGTTCGTCATCAACCAGGCGATTCAGGGCCCGCACCTGCTGCAAACCGCGTTCGACGGCGTCACCTACAACCATATGCTGCCGCCGGGCCGCCCCACGTCGGATCTGAGCCTGCCCGTGTACAACTCCTCCAAACAGCCGGGCGCCGCGAAGGTGACGCAGCATTTCATCCTTTTCGAGCCGAACGGCCGCGACATGGCCATCACCGAGAGTTTCCTGTTTCAGAACGACGGCAAGACCACGCACAACGATCCCGACCGCGGTACGCTCCGCGTGTACGTGCCTCCCGCCGGGACCAAGAGCCTGGTGATCAACGCCACCGCGCCGCAGGGCATGCCTATCCAGCGCGCCCCGGAGAAGACCGCCGAGCCTGATGTGTACAAGATCGACTTCCCGATCAAGCCGGGCGAGTCCAACATCCAGCTCAACTACTCCATCCCGTTCACTTCCGGGGCATTTCAGGGACGTGTCTTCTACCAGGGCGGTCCCACCAGCTTGATCGCTCCCGCGGGCGTGACCCTCAAGGGTGAAGGCCTGGAAGCCAAGGGACCGGAACCGCGCACGCAGGCCAACATCTTCCAGACGCGCGCGGCCTCCTTCAAAGTCGAGATTGAAGGCACGGGCATGCTGCGCCAGCCGCAGGCCGCCGAGGCGGATCAATCCTCTGGCCCGTCGATCCAGCAGATTCTGCCCAAGGTCTACACCAAACTGTACTGGGTCCTGGGACTGAGCTTCGCGATCCTGACGGCGGGCTTCCTCCTGTTCTATCGGGCCCCCGCCGTGAAGGACAGGAAATGATCGCGGTCGCCGTGGAGGACGTGTGGAAGTTCTTTGGCGACTATCCGGCGCTTCGCGAGATCAGCTTCACGGTCGAACCGGGCGAGTGCCTGGCGCTTCTGGGTCGCAACGGCGCGGGCAAGACGACGCTGCTGCGCATCATCGCCGGGTTCTCTCCCGCCGGGCGCGGCCAAGTCCGAGTTTTCGGCCGGACCGCGCGCGCCGTCGAGACGCGCCGCCTGACCGGCGTGTTGGGCCACGGCATCGCCGTCTATGACGAGCTGTCGGCGATCGAGAACCTGACGCTGTTCGGCAAGCTGTACGGGTTGGCGGATCCGGAGCGGGCCGCCAGGGAATGGCTGGAGCGCACCGGACTGGAGCGCGTCGCCCACGGCCTGGTGCGCGAGTTCTCGCGTGGGATGCGGCAGCGCCTGGCCATCGCCAGGGCCTTCCTGCACGACCCCAAGCTGCTGCTGTTCGACGAGCCCTTCACCTCGCTCGACGACCGCGCCATCGCCGTGCTCCAATCCGTGCTGCGCGACGGGCTCCTCCGCGGCTGCACCATCGTGATGTCGACGCACCAGTTGCGCGAGGCCATGGAGCTGGCCACCCACGTGGCGCTGCTCAACCAGGGCCGGATGGTTCATCGCTGCGAGCGCCCGCCGGAGATGCTCAGCGACCCAGGCTGGCTCTACGCGCGCTATGGAGACCTGTGATGGCCGCCTGGCGCCTGGTCCTCATCGTGGCCCACAAGGACCTCCGCGCCGAGCTGCGCACCAAGGAGGCCATCAACTCCTCGTTCTCCTTCGCGCTGGTGATCCTGCTGCTGTTCAGCTTCGCCTTCGACCCCACCGCCGAAGTGACCCGCGAGATCTCGGGCGGCCTGTTGTGGATCGCCTTCGCCTTCGCCGGCGCCCTCATCCTCAACCGCAGCTTCGCCCGCGAGCAGCCCAACGACTGCCTGGATGCCTTGATCGCGGCTCCGGTTCCCAGCGCGGCCCTGTTCCTCGGTAAGGCGCTCGCCAACTGGCTCCTGTTGCTGGGTGTGGAGGCGTTCTGTTTCCCGGTCTTCGGTATCTTTTACAATATCCGATGGACGCGGCAGTTCTGGCCGCTGCTGCTGGTGGTGGTCCTGGGCACCTGGGGCTTCACGCTCATCGGCACGATGTTCAGCGCCCTCACGGTCAATATCCGGCTGCGCGAGGTGATGCTGCCGCTGCTGGTCTACACCGTGATGACGCCCTGCCTGCTGGCGGCCATGCAGGCTACCAGCCTGCTCCTGGCCGGCGAGCCCCTGGCCGGAGAAGCCGCCGTCTGGCTCAGGTTTTTGATAGGCTTTGATGTGATCTTCACGTCGCTGTCGCTGATCCTGGTGGAAACCGTGCTGGCGGGGTAGCTCTATGCGCAAGAACATCATCTATGTCCTGGCCGTGGTGGCCGCGGTTCTGCTGGTGCGAAACCTGGAGGTGATCCTGCTCCGGGTCCCGGTGGATGCCGAGCAAGGCAACGTGTACCGCAACCTCTATTTCCACGTTCCCTCTGCTTTCACTTCGCTGCTCGGCTCCATCCTGGCGGCGGTGGCCAGCATCGCCTACCTGGTGTACAAGGATCTTAAGTACGACGCCCTGGCGGTGGCCACCGTGGAAGTGGCCATGGTGATGCTCACCGTGACCATGGTGACCGGGTCGATCTGGGCTCGCGTGACCTGGGGCATCTGGTGGACGTGGGACGCGCGGCTGACCTCCACGTTCGTGGGCTGGCTGCTCTCGATCGGCTACCTGGTGCTGCGCACCGCGATCGAGGAGCCCACCGCGCGGGCGCGTATTTCCGCCGTTTACGCGATCTTCGCTTCCGCCGACGTTCCCATCATCTGGTTCTCGATCGAGTGGTTCCGCACCCAGCATCCGGCGCCGGTGTTGCGCGCCGGCGGGTACATCGACCCGGCCATGAAGTCGGCGCTCTACTGGAATGTTCCGGCCATCCTGCTGGTGGGCGTCATTCTGGTGCTGCTGCGGCTGCGGCAGGAGGAGATGCGCCGCGAGTTGGACGGGCTGCGCCGCCTGGCCCACACCCTTTCCTGAAGATCCGCTATGGACCAACGCAATTTCGAATTCATGTTTTACGGTTTTTCCGCCGCCTGGCTGCTGCTGGTCGGGTACGCCCTGACGCTGCTCGGCCGTGAGCGGAAGATCAACGCCGAAATTCAACGCCTGAAGGCCATGTTGGAGGATCGAAAGTCATGAACCGACGTAGTCTGTTGGGGCTGGCCGCCGGCGCCGCCGCATCCGGTCTGGTCACGCCGCGCCAGCAGCAGGCCGAAGCGCAAGTGGTCCGCGCCACCCGCGGCCTGCCCTCGCCCAAGATCAAGGATGTGAGCATCATCACCACCTCGCCGCACGGCCTGCGCCTGTCGGTGGTCAAAGTCACGACCGATCAGGACGGCCTGTATGGCTACGGCTGCGCCACCTTTACCCAGCGCGCCGATCTGGTGACTCCGGCGGTAGAGAAGTACCTCCGCCCCTTCCTGACCGGCAAGCCGGCCGATCGCATCGACGACACCTGGCAGTCCTGCTACAACAGCTCCTACTGGCGCAACGGCCCGGTGCTGAACAACGCCCTCAGCGGCGTCGACCAGGCCCTGTGGGACATCAAGGGCCGCATGGCCGGCATGCCGGTCTATCAACTCCTGGGCGGCAAGTGCCGCGAGGCGGCCGACTGCTACGGCCACGCCAGCGGCGCCGAGATCCCGCAGGTCATCGAGAGCGCTCTCGGTTACATGCAGCGCGGCTTCCGCCACGTGCGCGTGCAGGTCGGCGTGCCCGGCATGGCCGGCTACGGCGCGGGCGGCGGATCCTCGACGGCTTTCAAAGCGCTGCATAACGCCCCTCTCTACGAGCCTGGCCCCTACATCCGCAAGACCCTGAAGCTCTTTGAAGAGTGCCGGAAACAGCTTGGCGAGGAGGTCGAGCTGCTGCACGATGTGCACGAGCGCGTCACGCCCAACCAGGCCATCCAGTTCTGCAAGGACGCCGAGAAGTTCAAGCTGTTCTTCATGGAGGACCCGCTTTCGCCGGAAGACATCGCCTATTTCCGCCTGATCCGCCAGCAGTGCGCGACTCCCATCGCCATGGGCGAGCTGTTCAACAGCCCGCACGAGTGGACGCCGCTGATCGGCGAGCGCCTGATCGACTATATCCGCATCCATGTGTCGCAGGCCGGCGGGCTGACCCCCTGCCGCAAGATCGCCGCCTTCGGCGAGATCTACAACGTGCGCACTGCCTGGCACGGGCCCGGCGACGTGTCGCCGGTCGGCCACTGCGCCAACGTCGCCCTCGACCTGGCCTGCTACAACTTCGGCGTCCAGGAATACTCGCCCTTCAGCGAGACGCTCCAGGAGATCTTCAAGGGCTGCCCGGCGATGAAGGAAGGCTACCTCTACGCCAATGAGGCTCCCGGCTGGGGCATCGAAGTCGACGAGAAACTGGCCGCCAAGTTCCCCTTCGGCGCCAGCGAGCGCGGCGAGCGCGGCCGCTACAACGGCGGCTGGGGCGAGGTCCGGAAGCGGGACGGGACCGTGATCAAGCAGTAACCCTCTCCTGCCGGCGTGCGTTAACCTGGTATGGGGGTTCGGGTGAAGGTTCCGGCGCTGGTATTCCTGGCCGCGGCGGTTGCTTGCGCGGAGCCGGACTACTTCCCGCTGCACGCCGGCAACCAGTGGATCTACCGCGGCGGCGGTCGCTATACCGGAACCACTCTCACGCTGGAGATCTCCCGCGCGGCGGATTTCGACGGCAATCGCTACTACCTCTTGCGCGGCCTGCCCCAGGGCGATTTTTGGCTGCGCATGACCGAGGACTCGCGCCTCCTGGTCTACGATCCGGACAAGAAGGAGGAGCAGGTCTGGTACGCGTTCCAGTCGCGCGAAGGCGAGATCTACCAGACCGCGCTCCCGTTCTGCTGTGGGAAGGCGGCCATCCGCTCGCGCGCCGCCGCCTACAAGAGTCCCATCGGACCGCTGGAGAACCTGCTGGAGCTCAACTATCCAGGCGTTTTTCAGGTGGGCATCGATCGGGAGTTGTTTCTTCCCTACATCGGGATGGTATACCGCGGATTGAACACCGGCGGGGCCACCTTCGGCAGCTACGACCTGATCTATGCGCGCATTGGCGGAGTCACGGTGGTGTCGGCTCCGGAGGTGAGTTTCAGTCTCACGATCGACCGGGCGATCTACCCACAGGGGGCGGAGATGACCGCCCGGCTCGCGCTGCGCAACACCCAGGACGAGCCGCTCCGCCTGGTATTTCCTTCCGGCCAGACATTCGATCTGGCGATCCAGAATGAGGCCGGCGTGGAAGTCTGGCGCTGGTCCAGGGGGAAACTGTTCACACTGGGGATACGCAATGAAACCGTGGGGCCGGGCGAAAACAATGAGGTACTGCTGGCGCCGCTGCCGTTCCCGCCCGGCCAGTACAAGGTCGAGGCCTGGCTCGCCACAATGCCGCGCTTCTATGTGGCCGTCCTGGGCTTTGAGATTCGCTAACTAAACGGCCGCTCTCCCGGAAGCTGTGAAATCGGATCTCGCACCGCTTGCTTACGCGCGCGGCTCTGAATTCGTTGCAGCACGAATCGCCGTTTCAAAGCTACTTACGTGCGCGCATCACGCTCCCACAGAAGGCCTCTACGACTCCGCCGGAATCTGCTTGAGCTGTTTCGATTCCCGCCCATTCTCCCGAATGGTGATCTTCTCGGCGGACTTTTCGAACGGCTTCAGATACTCGGGGTCCTGCTCGCCGCCCCGTTCCACATCCTCAAAGGCGAAGAGCTGATAGTCGCCCGGAGCGATGCCCTGGATCGTGTAGCGGCCGTTCTGGTCGGTGGTCACGGTCTTGAAAAGGTGGGACTGAGAGCGGCGGTCGGCGTCCGGCGCCAGGACCACCGTCGCGCCCGGGGCGGGCTGTTGCTTGGCGTCCATCACCACGCCCTCCACTTGCCCGCCCGCCGCGCTGATCACCACTTCCATAGCCCCCGCGCCAACGCCCTGCGTGAAATCGAGGCCCTTTTCCAACGCATCCAGGTCGCCCAGCCGGGCGGCTTTCAGGTAGAAACCCGGCGGCATCCCGAAGACGCTCAGCGTGTAGTTTTCCTGGGCGACGCCTTGGAGCGCGAACGTGCCGTCTTCCTTCACCCGGCCTCCGGACGCGCCGCCGAAAAACTGCATCTCCCGCGGACGCAGGCTGACGTTGATTTCCCCAAGGCTGGTCTCGGCCTGCCCATCGATCTTCACCGTACCCTGCAACTCGCCGCCCGGCGTGAACGTGAGCACCAGTTCGTCGACATTGGAACCGCCCACTTCCAGAGGCAGCCGTGCCGTCATGCGCTTGTTCTCCTGGAACAGATCCGCGGCCAGCGTATACGATCCCGGCGTGACCCCGCGGATCTCAAAGGCGCCGGTAGCCTGCTGCCAGTTGGTCGCGTTGCGCTGCATCATGGACATCATTCCAACGGAAGGGCCGCGCGGCGTCAGAAACACCGCGCCGCCCGCCAGGCGCCCGCCCGGGTTGACCACCTTGCCGCGCACCCGCACCGTCCGCGTACGCTGGAGCGACAGGCTGATGCCGCGGACCTCGCCGCCTGACGGAATGTCCAGTTGTGCCGCCGCGGCCGGGTCTGTGCTGCCCGGATAGTAGGTGGGGGCATAGCTCTCGTCCGGCGGCGCCTCTCCCGCCGAACGGTCCACCGTGCCTCCGAACATGTTCATCCGCCGGTAGACCGCGCTGAGATAGTACTTGCCGGGGGCGATACCATAGATGCGGTACTCGCCCAGATCGTTGGTCTGAGCGCCGCCCATGGGCATCAGTTGACGCCGCCCTTGAAGGAACCCGGTCCGCATGACCTGCACGGCGACATTGGCGACCGGCTCGCCCTCCTCGTCCACAATGCGGCCCGTGATCACCGAATGCGGGACCAGCTTGAAAACCAGGCCCTTCAGTTTCTGCCCTTTCTCCAGCGTGAGCGTCGTTCCCGGACGCCCGGAGCTTCGCGCGCCATATTCCTGCCGTACGAAACCGTTGCGCTCCACCCACAGCCGGTACTTGCCCGGCTCGATTCCCTTCATGGCGAAGGTCCCGCCGGCGTCGGTGCCGGTGCTGGCCTGCGGCTCGCTCCCGCGGAACTCCACGGGGCGCAGCGTGAGCGCCGCCTTCCGGATGGGCTCGCCCGTCACGCTGTTCAGCACCTGACCTTCCAGTGCGCAAAGGTCTTCCGGCTTGGTGGGGGTTTTTTCGACTGCCGGGACCGGCCGCCGCCCAGCGCCGCCGCGTGGAGGGGCAGCCGGCTGAGCAGCGAGCAGGCTCGCGAGGGATAAATACGCCGCCAGCTTCATCAGGGCTCCTTTTCCGCAGATTTGGACGACGGACCCTGCCCAGAGGTTACCAAAAAAGACACGGCCGGCAACACTCCTTTTCGGAGCATTGCCGGCCTCGCGTGCGGGACGCCGGAACCGGGAACCACTTCTGCAAACCCGGCTGCAGGGGGAATGTTGCCCTCCGCGCCGCATGTTTAACATCTCGTGATGGCCTTGTCTGGTCGCGGTACAATGATACCCTTGGACTTAACCGGAGCGGAGCCGCCTATGGCAGATATCGTGATCCATCCCAGCATGAAAATGATCAAGGCCAGGTACGTGGCGGTCTTGCTGATTTGGGCCGCGGTGGGCGTGTTGCGGTCGCAGTTCACCGAGACGGTCCCGGAGTGGGCGCCGCTGGCGCCGATCGTGTTGCTGTTGTGGCCGGCCCGGTATCACCTCCGGCGTCAGACCACCAAGATCACGATCACCGGCGACAAACTCCGCTATGAGACTGGCCTGCTGTCGAAGACCACGCGCAACATCCAGCTCTCCAAGGTGCAGGATGTCCGGGTCGACCAGTCGTTGGGGCAGCGGATGCTGGGCGCGGGCGCGATCGCGATCGAGACCGCCGGGGAAGCCAGCCGCTTGACGGTGGAGAATATCGATAATCCGCAGGCCGTGGCCGACCTGATCATCGATGCGGCGCACAAGGGGACCAAACAGGGACTATGAGCAAGAAGCTGGAGGGGAAGACCGCGCTGATCACCGGCGCGAGCAAGGGACTCGGCAAGGCCATGGCGCTGTCGCTGGCCGGCGCGGGCGCCCGGATTGCGCTGGTCTCACGCAACCGGGAGCAACTGGAAGAGGTCGCCGCGCTGGTGGCCGGGCGCGGCGCCGAAGCCAAGGTGTTCACGGCGGACGTCGCCAAAGAGGCCGATGTACTGGCGCTGGAGCGCGAGGTGGCGGCCGCGTTCGGCAAGGTCCACATCCTCATCAACAACGCCGGCATCAATATCCGGAAGACGTTGACCTAGTTCACCCTGGAAGAGTGGAACCGGGTGATCGACACCAACCTCACCAGTGTCTTCCTGATGTGCCGCTCGTTCGTGCCGCACATGAAGGGCTCGGGCTATGGCCGCATCCTCAACATGACCTCGATCATGAGCTGGGTCTCGATTCCGGGGCGGGCGGCCTACTCGTCCAGCAAGACCGCGCTGCTCGGCCTGACCCGCGCGCTGGCGCTGGAGCTGGCGCCCGACGGCGTGACGGTCAACGGCATCAGTCCCGGCCCCTTTGCCACCGAGATGAACACCGCCCTGATGCAGAATCCGGAGATCAACGCCCAGTTCCTTTCGAAGATCCCGGTGGGGCGTTGGGGCAAAGTGGAGGAAATCGGCGAACTCGCGCTGTACCTGTGCTCGGAGGAAGCCGGGTTTATCACCGGCACCGATATCCTGATCGACGGCGGCTGGTGCGCTCAGTAACGGGATCGCCCTCCCTCCCGCCGGCCGGCTAGATGAAGAGGTCCGCCGGGACATTGAAAAGCGCCGCAAGCCGCTTGGCGTTCGCCTTGCTGATGGCGCGCTTCCCGTGGACCACGTCGGATACGTAACCTCTGGACTTGAAGATCGGAACCAGATCTGCCTGCTTCAACCCGCGCTTCTCCATGAGATACGCCAGCATTTGGTGGGGACTCGGATCGGGCAACGCATGATGCGCTTCCTCATAGTCCTTGATCAGCCGGACCATCAGGTCAAGAGCCGCGTCTTCTTCAGCGCTGCGGCGCTCGCCCCTATCCATCAGCTTCTCGACCTCGGCAAGCATGCGTTCGTGTTCCTCGCCCGTTACGATCACTCGCGGCAGGACTCTCGCCAACACGCGCGCGTATTTCTTATCGTCGATGGCTAGCGCGCCCATCTCTTCCAGCCTCCTCGCATGTACTCGTTGTGAGTGAGCAGTTCCTTGATCATCAGGAGCTTTGCTCGGTAGTCAACCTTAACAATCAAGCGGTAATAGTTGTGGCGGATGTTGAAGATCAGCAGCGACTTGGACTGATCGGCATCCGGGTAAACCTGGCGAACATCATTGAGATTCCGCCAGACCGAACGGCTGGCCGCTTTGTTCCAGCGCATCAGTTCCTCCGCCGCGTCCACGTGAAGCGCCGCGTACCTCTTGAGGGTCTTCGCGCTGATCACGTTCACCCCCTGATGTTCGCAGAACGCGAGTGTACAGTCAATCAGGTCTCATGAGTGCTATGGCCGCCTGTCATTCGCCAGAAAGCGGCAGAAGATGTTTCTGTATTTTCCCGAGCGCGGTGCGCGGCAGCTTATCCACCGCCTGGAAGGAGCGGGGGACTTTGAAGGACGCTAGCTTGGCGCGGCAGGCCTGTTCCAGGGCGTCTGGGTCGAAAACGCCTTTCGGCACGATGTAGGCGACCGGCACTTCGCCGCGAACCCGGTCCGGAAGACCCACTACGGCGGCTTCGGCGACGCCGGGTTGCTCCAGCAGGAACTCCTCGATTTCGCGCGGGTAGATGTTGAAGCCGCCGGAGATGATCAGGTCGCTCTTGCGGCCCTTGAGCGTGTAGTAGCCGTCCGTGGAGCGCTCCGCCAGGTCGCCGGTGCGGAAATAGCCGTCGACGAACGCCGCGCGGGTGGCCTCTTCCCGCTTCCAGTAGCCGGGGAACACGTTCGGACCGCGCACGTACAGCTCGCCGCCGGCGATCTTCACCGACACTCCGGGGAACGGCAGCCCCACCGTTCCGGCGCGGCGCTCGCCGCTGTAGGGATTGCCGATGTTCATGAGCGTTTCGGTCATGCCATAGCGCTCCAGGATGGCGTGGCCGTACAGCTCGCGGAACTCCTCCAGGACCTGGGCGGGCAGCGGCGCCGAGCCCGAGACGAACAAGCGCATGGAGGCCCCGATTTGACGGGCCACGGCGGGCGCCACCTCGAGCAGGCGCACGTACATCGTGGGGACGCCAAAAAACACCGTGGGACCGAAGTCCAGAAACTGTTGGGGCGCGGCCTGGTGCTCGAACCGCTCGAGCAGCCGCATGCGGTAGCCCGCGATCAGCCACGAGCACAGCCCATTGCCGAGGCCGTGCACGTGGAACAGCGGCAGAGGCAGCAGCAGGCGGTCGGCGTCGCTGATCTTCCAGCAGGTGATGACGTTGATGGCGTTGGCGCCGAAGTTGTTGTGGGTGAGGATGGCGCCCTTGGAGGCGCCGGTGGTGCCCGAGGTGTAGATGATGGCCGCGGGCGCGTCGCCGTCCAGATCGGCTTGAGGGCGCTCATCGGAGAGCGCGCTCGCTTCCCGCGCGGCCTCGGCGGCATTCCATACCGTCGTCGCGCCGCCGGGAAAATCGCCGCCCGAAACGATCGCTTTCGGCTCGGCGTCTCCTAGGATGTGGGCCACCTCCCGTTCCCGGTAAAGGATGTTGATGGGCACGAAGATCACCCCCAGCTTTACGCAGGCCAGGTAGAGGTCGATCATCTCCAGCGAGTTCGCCAGGTAAACACACAGCCGGTCGCCGGCCTCCAGACCGCGGCCGGCCAGCAGGCGCGCCATGCGATTGCCGCGCCGGTCGATCTCCCCGAAGGTGAAGATCCGGCCCTGAAACTCCAGCCCGATTTCATCGCGGCGCTCCACCAGCGTCAGGTCGAACAGGTTGCTCAGGTTCATGGCCGTACAGAGTATTCTATAGGGATGCGCCGTGTGCTCGCGGGTCTCCTCCTGGGTGGGTTTCTCCTGTCCTCGTGCAATAGCTCCCGTAAAAAAGTGATTGCCGTAGTGCCCAAGGCGACCTCCCATATCTTCTGGCTCTCGGTGCAGGCCGGCTCCTTCGCCGCGGGGCGCGACCTGGGCGTCGAGGTCGAGTGGAACGGACCCTCGCAGGAGACCGATTTCAGCCGCCAGATCCAGATCGTCGATTCCTACATCGCCCGCCGCGTGGACGGCATCGCCCTGGCCGCGGCGGACCGC
>JACOSH010000307.1 GCA_016178945.1 Acidobacteriota bacterium | reverse complement strand
CGCCCACAGCCGACGTGCCCGCTCGTCCAACCAAGGCTTCAGCCACTTAAATCGACTTGCAAGCTCCTGCTCGCTGGCCACGAAAACATTGTACGCCAACCTTGTTCCAATTGCTACAGTTATTTTCTTACGGTCCCTTAGGCCGCAACCGAGGATACGCGTCGCGGGTGATTGTCGGTTCAGGGCATCAAGGGGCTTCTCGCCCGAGGTCGTATCGAGCCAGATCCCAAAGATCAGGAAGCCGACGGCGAGCGAGAAGATCGGCAAGCGCCATCGAGCCGCGGTCCTGCACCAAGCTCGCTGGTGGGCCAAGGACCGTGACGCGAATGTCCGGCGCGCGGCGAGCGAGGGCCTACGGGGCATCGTCAAGGCAGATCCGCAGGCCGTCCGGCAAGAAATCTGCCGCCAACCCGCTTCGGAACGCGAGCGGCAAGCAACCGGATTTCGTGCTCGGCGTCTGTCGGCAGTGCGCGCGCTCAAGTAACCCTCACACTCCGTGGATCGTGAAGGATGGCTCGCGAAAGCTCAAGGGTTCACGGCGGCGTGAACTGGCAGCGGCCTTGGGGCCATGGCCATGCACCCGACGGTCCGCGCCACCGCAGCGGCATCACTGGGCGCCGCCAGCCTCGTGCCGCCGAGCGCTGGACAAGCCGCACGCCTCCCGGCTGGTGGCCGGTCTTCTTGTGGTAAGACTGGTTGCGCTGACTGCCCCGAGTGATCCTGCCGGCTGGTACCGGCTTCGGGCGTGCCGTCATGAAGGGTGCGTAAGGCGCATCACCGCAGAGCGGACGATTGGCGCGCTAGGGTGTAAATCTGCGCAAAAACAGCGAACCAGGGGCTGAGAACCTTCGTATAATGGGGAGGTATGCGTGTTTGGACCCACATCCTGGTGCTGACCTTACCCGTCACGCTGGCGGCAGCCAGCAAGACCTCCCCATCGGCGAAGAATGTCACCTTTGCCAAAGACGTTGCGCCGATCCTGCAGAAGAACTGTCAGGGTTGCCACCGTCCGGGCCAAATCGGGCCGATGCCTCTGCTGACGTACTCGGATGCCCGGCCCTGGGCCAAAGCGATCAAGGAGGCCGTGGTGCTGAAGCGCATGCCGCCCTGGTTCGCCGATCCGGCGCACGGCAAGTGGTCCAACGACGTCTCACTGGCGCAGAAGGATGTCGACACGCTGGCCGCCTGGGCCGATTCCGGGGCCAAGGAAGGCAATCCCAAGGATCTGCCGAAGCCAGTGGCCTTCGCGGAAGGCTGGCTGCTGGGGAAGCCGGATGTCGAGTTGGGGCTGACCAAGGGATTCGAAGTCCCGGCCAGCGGCACGATCGACTACCAGTACATCAAGGTCCCGACCGGCTTCACCGAAGACAAGTGGGTGCAGGCGCTGGAATTCCGGCCTGGGGATCCGAAAGTGGTGCACCACCTGGTGCTGTTCCTGCGCGAGCCGGGCAGTCCGTTCATGGCCAGGCTGGAGCCCGGGGTGCCCATGCCGGCGCCGAACTCGGCTCCCCGGCGGCAGGTAGCCGATGACGGCGTGGGCCGCATCGAATCCACCAACGGGCCGGAAATCCTGGGCACCTACACGCCGGGCGGAAGCTGGCAGCGGTTCGAGCCGGGCCAGGCCAAGCTGGTGAAGGCCGGTTCCGACCTGGTCTTCCAGATGCACTATACGGCCACAGGCAAGGTTACACTGGACCGCAGCCGCGTGGGCCTGACGTTCGCCAAGGAGTCCCCCAAGGAGCGCATTAAGACGGTGTTCATCTCCAACCGCAAGCTGCTGATCCCGGCCGGCGCGGCCAACCACCGCGTGGATGCGCGCGTGACCCTGCCCATGGACGCCACGGTCACCGGCCTGTTCCCCCACATGCATGTGCGCGGCAAGGCCTTCGAATACAATGTGACCTATCCGGACGGCCGGACCGAGACGCTGCTGAAGGTGCCCAACTACGAATTCAACTGGCAGCTTTCCTACTATCCGGCGCAGCCCATCCGGCTGCCCAAGGGCACGCAGATCGAGTGCACCGCGTGGTACGATAATTCGCCCAACAAGAAGGGCAACCCGGATGCCACGGTGGACGTGCGCTGGGGCGATCAGAGCTGGGAAGAGATGCTGGCAGGTTTTCTGGACGTGGCGATGCCGGTCGCGCCAGGCGCGACGGTTTCGACCGGAGGTGGAAAGTGACGAGAGGGATTACGATCGGGCTGGCCCTCAGCCTGAGCCTGATGGCGGCGAGCAAAGTGGAGAAGAACGCGCCGGTCACGTATACGAAGGATGTGGCGCCCATCCTGCAAAAGCGCTGCCAGGGTTGCCACCGGCCGGGCGAGGCCGCGCCGATGGCTCTGCTGAACTACCAGCAGGCGCGTCCCTGGGCCAAGGCCATGAAGGAGGCGGTGCTGATGAAGCGCATGCCGCCCTGGTTTGCCGATCCGCATTTCGGCAAATTCTCCAACGACCGCTCGCTGGCGCAAGCGGAGATCGACACGCTGGTGGCCTGGGCCGACAGCGGGGCCAAAGAGGGTGAAGCGAAGCATCTACCCAAGCCGGCGGTCTTCCTGGACGGCTGGAACATCGGCCAGCCGGATGCCGAGTTCGCGATGCCCGAGAGCTTCGCCGTGGCGCCGTCGGGAACCATCGAGTATCAGTACATCGTGATCCCAACCGGGTTCACCGAGGACAAGTGGGTCACGAAAGCGGAAGTGCGCCCGGGCAACCGGGCCGTGGTCCATCACGTGATTGCCTTCGTCCGCGAGCCGGGCTCCAAATGGCTGCGCGAGGCCAAGCCGGGCGTGCCGTTCGTGCCCGAGAAGCGGAAAGAGGAGAATCGCGGGGCTGGGGAGCGGCGTCGCGAAGAGGGGCAATCGCCCTCCGGCGAGTTCCTGGTCGGCTACGCGCCCGGCTCGATGCCGGAAGCGCTCGAAGCCGGGCGCGCCAAGCTGATCAAGGCCGGCTCGGACCTGGTCTTCCAGATGCACTACACCGCCAACGGCACACCCGGCACGGACCGCTCCAAGATTGGGGTGATCTTCGCCACGGAGCCGCCCAAGGAGCGGGTCATGACGATCGCCGCCACGAACGGCAAGTTCGTGATCCCGGCCGGCGCGGCGAACCACGAGGTAGACTCCAAGTTCACCTTGAAGAGCGACGCCACCCTGGTTTCCCTCTTCCCGCACATGCATGTGCGGGGCAAGGATTTCGAATACCGCGTGATCTATCCCAGCGGCGAGAAGGACACGCTGCTGCGGGTACCCAACTACAGCTTTAGCTGGCAGCTCTCCTATGACCTGTCGAAGCCGCTGCTGCTGCCCAAAGGCACCACCATCGAGTGCACGGCGCACTTTGACAACTCGCCCAACAACAAGAACAACCCCGATCCGGGCAAGGAAGTGCGCTGGGGAGACCAGAGTTGGGAAGAGATGATGATCGGGTTCATGAACGTGGCGTTTGACGCCAAGATGGACCCGTCCCTGCTGTTCAAAGAGAAGAAGCCTTCGACCAGCGATTAGCGGGACGGACGGCGTGCGGCTCCTGATTCTGTTACCGTTGCTGCTCACCGCCCACGAGCCCATCACTACCAAGCTGACCTGGACCCAGGAGATCTCGCGCATCGTCTACAAGCGCTGCGCGAGCTGTCACGGCGAGAAGTCGAACATTCCGCTCATCGCCTACGACGACGCCCGTCCGTGGGCCAAGGCCATCCGCGAGGAAGTGCTGGAGCGGCGCATGCCGCCCTGGGGAGCGGTGAAGGGCTTCGGCGAGTTTCGCGACGATCCCAGCCTGTCGCAGCCGGAGATCGACCGGATCGTGAACTGGGTGGAGGGCGGCGCGCCCAAGGGAGACGACATCTACCTGCCGTCGCTGCCCGCGCCGCCCAAGGCGAAGCCGGCGCGGCTGACCCGTGGGATGACTGTGCGGCGGAAGTTCACCGTCGGGCAAGGGGTGACGGCCACGGGGATCCGGCCCACCGAAATCCCCGAGGGCGGCTGGGTCCAGGTGACCGCCGCGTTTCCGGACGGCGCGGTGCACAACCTGATCTGGTTGAAGGACTGGCGCAAGGCGTGGATGCGCACCTATTTTTTCCGCGAGCCGGTCTGGTTGCCCAAGGGCACGACGGTGAATGTCTACTCGGATGGGCCCGTGGCGGTGCTGCTGGGATTCGCAGCCCGTTGAGTCCCGCCGGGCGCCCACTGTTTTTTTCGGATATCCACGTGAGCGGAGCCGCGGGACCTGGAGACTACGTCAAGGCCGGCTGGCGAGTGACGGCCCCGGTGTTGGCCCCCGGAACGGAATCGGATAGTTGGTCACTCGTTCCTCATTCGTGGGATTCTGTGCTTGCGAGACAAGGACTGGAGTTCCCAGGAAACCAAGTACTTGCGGTCTCCTGGCCGAGTGGCCCGAGAATTGCCCAACCTTCGACTGCGGGGAATGGCACCGGGGGCGACTTTTTCCCCGTGGAGGGCCAAGATGTACCTATCCCGTCTCACGCGCTTCCTGCCGGCAGCGCTGCTCATCGGCGGGTGGGCCGGCCCGGCGCTAGGGTCCCCAATCTTGCCGGGATTCGACCTGCTGCACACGCCAGACAACACCGCTTTCGTCCAGATTCCCAATATCGGCAACGTCATGCTCAGGAGCGTGCCGATTCCAGGTCTCGGAAACACGGACACCATCGTCAAACGGAATGCGGGAATCACAACCTTTCCGGACACCATCGATATCGAGCTGGTTGCCCTGTCGCTGACCAGTGTCAACCCCATCCAGATGGGCAACAGCTTCTTCGATGTGTTCGTCACCATCAATTCGCTCGGTCTGCCGGGCATCCATCCCCTGAGCACCAATCTGCCAGCTTCGCGGGGACAGATGACGGTGAACCACAACCAGCCCAACGGCGGCACGTTCGACTCGTTCTTCGACATCTTCGTCGAACTGTCGCTGGAGGCGGTCGGGAATCCGACGAACCGGATCGTCTTCACCGACAATGTGCTTATTACCGGGACCGGCGCTTCGTGGACTCACACCGCGCCCCAGGGCTATCCCATAGACCCGAGGTTCCCTTCGGGCGGATTCTATCCGGGCACCATCACGCACACGGGGCCGCATCCGACCGTTGTCCCGGCCACGGTTCCGGAACCGACAGAGTGGTTGTTCCTGGGGAGCGCGCTGGGTCTGCTCGCGGCCGGCAGGAGACGGAAAGGGTAGCTCGAAGTCCTTACCTCCGATCATCGCCTGCGTGCCGGGACGCGGAAGGGATCGACGAACGTCACGCCGTCATACGGGAGCGCTGCTTCGAGCAAGGAGCGCGCCACCCAGGCTTTGGACTGTTCCGCTCGGCGGCCCGTAACCTGGCGCGCCGGTAGCTATCGTCACAACGCCATGCCCGCTTGCTGGCAACCCGCTCTCGGGTTTGATGTATTATTGGACTGCTATGCGGAGCCTGCCGGCGGAGCGAGGTAATTCTGGAAATAATCGGTCCGTTATGCCCTGTTGTGGGTGCCCGGCCTCAGGAGTGACCCTTGCTTGACCGAATCCTGAGATTGTTCCGGCCGCACAGAATCGTCGAAGAGGATGATTCCCTGGACTTGGCGGATCTCGAGTTTGACGACCTGCCCACATTAGAGTTGATCGGGTACCGCACCCTGATCGCGGAGATCCCGCCGCCCACCGATGACCAGCTCCGCGCTTTTGCTGTTTTCGCCGCGGACGCGAAAAGCTGGTACAAGCATCTGCCTCCGTTCCCTCCCGGCGCGCCCTTCTACTTCTTCATCGATCCCTGCGCCGGCCTGGACCGGGTGCGCCTGTCAAGAGAACAGGCCGTTTTCTACCCTCGCACCGAGAGTACGGAGCCGTTTCACTACACATGGATGACTACCGGGAACTACCGCGCTCGATATGGTTGCCTGTCGTTCTGCTGCGAAAGCGGATCCCAATTGTTTCTTCCACGCACCGTCGTGTTTGATGACGGAAGCGAAGTGCGCGGGATGCTGGACAACAACCCGGTGCATCCGTTCATCTATCCGGGGCAAGACCGGCCCTTTCGGGTTCCCCGGGAGGTTCTGGAAGCGGGCCGCGCGGACATTACCGGCGTGGTTCACAGCCAAGCAGCCTCTGTGTGGTTCTGGGAGCGGGTCTTCTCGACCGCGCGGAGCGATCCGCGCTGGCCCGAGGAGACCGGCGGCGCTGAGACCATCGCCAGGATCCGCGAGAGGCAGGGCAGGGTGCTCGCGTCTCCCGAAGCGGAGGGCCAGAACCTGAGCGCCGCCGATCCGGAGATTGAGGCTCTCGTGAGGCCCGAGCGGGAGAGGATGCAGATGGAGATGATCGCCGCCATGAAACGGATGCGGGAACTGGTTTACCCGGCCGCTTAGGCATCGTTAAGAAATAACATTTCCATTTGAGAATGTTTTGAGCTATCCTGGGTGGGATGGATGGTCTGGCCGGAGTTCGTCGGCGCTTTGGCGTGTTGGAGCCGCTACTGGATGAGAAATCGCGCCGCCTGCTGGT
>JACOSH010000306.1 GCA_016178945.1 Acidobacteriota bacterium | reverse complement strand
AGATGGTGACGATATTGGGGTGGTTGAGGGCCGAGGCAGCTTTGGCTTCCCGCACGAAACGGCGGCGGTGGTCCTCGCTGCCGACGAAGCCTTGGGGCAGGACTTTGATGGCGACGAGGCGGTCGAGGTGGGTGTCACGCGCCTTGTAGACGACGCCCATGCCGCCCTGGCCGATCTTTTCGAGGATGTCGTAGTGGCCGATGCGGGTGCCGGTCATGGGGTCCAGTTGGTCTGGTTGGCCCTATTGTATATTGGACCCTCGGCGCCCGGCAAGAATGAATGATGGGTTGAATGGATTTTGGGTGCGCGACACAAGGAGCGGCGCTTCGAGGCGCACGCACCGCCTCAACCAAGGCTCCCTCAAGAGCTGTGAAAATATCGGCCACCGCTCCCTCACGGTCGCGGCTCCGAAACGGGCATCTCTGCCCTCACTCTTGTGTCGCGCAGATTTGCGCGATCCTTCCGCGGACGATCCAGTCTGATTACGGTGTAGCTTCCGAGAGGAAACGCGACAAGACTTCCGCCTTCTGCGCGCCGGACGCGAAGGGAACTCCGTTGACGGTGAAGAAGGGAACGCCGCTGACGCCCATCCGCCGGGCTTGCCGCTCTTCTTCCCGCACTTCCGCGCCACCCTCCCCGGAGCGCAGGAACGCGTCGAGGTCTTGGATGCCGTTGGCGGCGGCGATATCGGCCAGCACGCCGCGACTTCCCACGTCACGTCCTTCGAGGAAATAAGCTCGAAACAGCGCCTCCACCACCGGGTCCTGCGCACCGTGGCGTTTCGCCAGCCAGATCAAGCGGTGCGCGTCGAAAGTGTTGGGCGTCCGCGCAATGCGCTCAAAGGCAAACTCGATTCCCTCGGAAGCGCCTTCGGCGGCGACGTGCTCCTCCAACTCCAGCGCCCGTGCCCAACTTCCGAACTTTGCCACCCGATAGGTCCGCCGGTCCATGCCCTCCGCCGGCATTCGGGGATTCAATTGGAATGGAAACCAGGTAACACGGGCATGGACCTCGCCGCCCAGTGTGCGCAGCGCTTGTTCCAGACGCCTCTTCCCGATGAAACACCACGGGCAGATCACGTCGGAGATGACGCTGATTTCGAGGGTCATCCCGGATTTCATTGTATAGTGGCTGTGGGGTGGAGCTGTGGGCAGGGCTCTGGGGAGCCTGGTTCTGTTGCTCTCGGCGGCGCGCGCCGAGATCGCGCTCAACGGCCGTGTGACCGATGAGAACAGCGCTCCGCTGGCGGGAGTGCGGGTCACGCTGGGCCGGTTCCTGGCGGTGTCGGATCCGGGCGGCGCCTTTGTCATCCGTGTGGACTCCGCGGGAGAGTACTCGCTCAGCGCCCAGCGCGAGGGGTACTACCAGGCGCAAGAACGCGCGGTTCGGTTGAGCGACGGCCCGAACGAGATCGCCCTGACGCTGCAAACCATCCGCGAAGTTTTCGAATCGGTGACCGTGGCGGCGTCACCGCCCGGCATCGACACCAGCACCACGGCGGTGGAGCACGCCATTACGGGCGCGCAGATCCTGGAAGCGCCCTATCCCACCACTCACAGTTTGCGCCACGCCCTGCGCTTGTTTCCCAACGTGGTGCGGGATGCGGCCGGCGGCCTGCACATCAACGGCGGCGCCGAGGAGCAGGTCCTTTACACTCTGGATGGCTTCAATCTCACCGACCCGCTAACCGGACGCTTCGAGAGCCGTCTCAGCGTGGAAGCCGTGCGCACCGTGGAGATTTCCTCGGGCCGCTTTCCCGCCGAGTTCGGCAAGGGCTCCTCGGGGACGATGTCCATCCGGAGCCGCACCGGAGACGACAAGCTGCGCTACTCGGCCACCAACTTCATTCCCGGGATCGGCTTCCACAAGGGCTTCGGACTCCAGGATTGGGTGCCGCGCTTCAACCTGTCGGGGCCGATTCGCAAGGGCCGCGCCTGGTTCAGCGACGGCCTGGACACGCAATACATCCGGCACATTGTCGAGGAACTGCCGCGCGGCCAGGACCGGACGCAGAGCTGGCGTTGGAACAATCTGCTGCACGGGCAGGTCAACCTCACTCCGTCGAACATCCTGACGGCGGGCTTCCTGGCCAACTACTGGAACGCCCCGCGCGCGGGGCTGGATGCGCTGAATCCGCCGGAGACCACCATCGACCGGCGCGCCCGGCAGTGGTTCTTCTACGTGAAGGAGCAGCTCTATGTCCGCCGGGGCTGGCTGGTTGAGGTGGGCTACGCGCGGAACCGCACCTTCGGCAGGGAAATCCCGCAGGGCAGCGATCTCTTCCGGCTGACTCCGGAGGGCCAGCGCGGAAACTACTTCATCGACGCCACGCGCAAGGCGGGGCGCGACCAGGCGTTGGCAAACCTGTTCCTCCCGGCCCTCGAAGCGATGGGGGCGCACCAGATCAAGCTGGGGCTGGATCTCGACCGGCTTCACTACGAGCAGGACGTCCGGCGCTCCGGCTACGAGCATTACCGCGTGGACGGCACGCTGCTAAGCCGCGTGGTGTTCGGAGGCAGCGGGCGGTTGGATCGCTCCAACCTGGAAGCGGCATCGTACATCAAGGATTCCTGGAGAGTCCGGCCGAACCTGCTGGTCGAGGCGGGAATCCGGCAGGATTGGGACCGCCTGGTGGGCAACACGAACCTGTCGCCCCGGCTGGGATTCGGTTACAGTCCCCGCGGGCTGGAGAATACCCGGATTT
>JACOSH010000305.1 GCA_016178945.1 Acidobacteriota bacterium | reverse complement strand
GTGCGCGTAACCACGGCCTACAGCGCCCGGTCCAACCTGTTCTACGTTCTGGCGAACCGCGCCGACAACTCGCGCCATGCGCTCATTGGCTTCGGCCTGGACGATGCGGCGCCCGCTGTGACGCCGTTCCCCGATTCCTGGTTCGCAGCCGCGTGCCCCGCGCGCGTGCCGGCCCTCACTTTTCAGCTTTCCTCAAGCATCGCCATCCCCGCGACGACGGTCCCGGAGACGGAGTTCAAGAATCCCTGCCTGGCCAAGGGTATTGTCCTGCTGGACCCCGTCTCGAAGACGGCCTCGGCCGTTTCTCTGCCAAACCAGGGCCAGATGAACGCGGCTCTGGGCGCGACGGGCGTCCTCAACGATTACCTCTACGGAGGGAACTCCACGACTGCCGACACCTTGTACGTCCTGGACGGTCTGTCCGGATCGGTCAGCCAGCTCAGCCTTCCGCCCGGTGTCGCCGGATTCACAGGACTGAGCGCGGTTCCGGCGGCCAGTGCTCTGATCGCCACCGCCCAGAACCGCACCGCCGGCGACGCGGGCTTCGTTCTGTTCGATCTCGATCGATCCGAATCGAGAGTATTCAATGTCCCCGACGGGTTCGCGTCCGTCACCCTGGCGGGCGTCTACCCGGCCACGCGAAAATTCGTGGCCCACGCGACGCGAACCGGCAATACGGGATCGCAGTATCTGGTGTACGATCTCGCCTCCGGGGATGTCCTGGTGGCGCCAAATCCCGAAGGCGTGACCTGGGTCGGCGCACTGCCAGCTCAGCAGGGCGGGCCCGGCGGCTTCCCTGGCGGCCCTGGAGGTCCGGGCGGGCCCGGCGGTGGCGCAGCCGGCGGCGGCCTTCAGCGGGCCAATGCCAAGGCCAATACTCTGGACGCCATCGGCTATGACGCCGATCGAAAGCAGGTTGGAGTGGTTGGACTCCGCATTCCGTAGAAAGAGGCTCTCGGGTACTTCGTGCTACCCTGATCACGATGTCAATCAACCGCCGCAATCTCCTGGCGGGTGGGTTAGGCGCGGGCGCGAGCGGGCTAACACCGGCCTACGCTGGCCCCAGCCCACAAGATCTGGACCGCGCCGCGGCGGCGCCGGTGTTGAAGCGAGAGGGCCTGAGACTACCGGTGATCATCGACTCGATCCGGCTCCTGAAGCAGGACCGGGAGTACATCGTCCAGGTTCGCTCCAAGGACGGAGCCGAAGGTGTCTCGTTGACAAACCCACCGCGGGCCGAGTATCTGGACAAGATCCTCAAGCAGTTGGTCATCCCGGCCTTCCTTGGTAAGGACGCGCGGGATCTGGAGAACCTGTTGTGGGAGCTGTACCGGCGGCAGGACAACTACAAGTTGTACGGGCTGGCGCTTTGGAGCCCGCAGGCGTGGGTGGAGTTCGCGATCCTGGACATGCTCGGGCGGATCGCGCGCAAATCCATCGGGGAGCTGGTGGGCGACATCGTTCGGCGCGACGTGGCGATCTACGTGGCGAGCGGCCGGCGGGACACCACGCCGGAACAGGAGGTCGAGTACCTGCGGAAGCTACTCGACCAGTCGGGCGCCAAGGCCCTGAAATTTCGCGTCGGCGGGCGGATGAGCCGGAATGCGGACGCGATGCCGGGGCGCACGGACAAGCTCATTCCGCTGGTGCGGAAAACGGTCGGGGACACCATCGACATTCACGCCGATTCCAACAGCTCTTACGATCCGCCGCAGGCGATCCGCGTCGGGCGGATGCTGGAAGAGATCAAGGCGGTCTACTTCGAAGAGCCCTGCCCGTTCGATCACCTGGAGGATACCAAGGTGGTGGCGGACGCCCTGACCATTCCCGTGGCGGGCGGGGAGCAGGAGTACAGTGACTGGCGATTCCGCTGGATGATCGCCAACCGGGGCGTAGATATCGTGCAGCCAGACCTGTTCTACTACGGGGGCATGATCCGGTCGATCCGGGTGGCCCGCATGGCGGCCCTGGCGAAAATGCCCACCACGGTGCACATCTCGGGCGGCTTCGGTTTTGTGTACATGCTGCACTTCGCTTCCAGCGTGCCGGACATCGGGCGTTATCAGGAGTACAAGCTCGGGACCGAGAAATACGGGAGCTGGTTCGATCCTCCCCTCCTAGTCAAGAACGGCCGCATGACCGTTCCGGCCGGGCCGGGAGTCGGGATCAAGGATGTGGCCGGATTATTGAGCGGCGCCAAGGAGGCGTAGCGTTCTACATTCGGGTCACCTGGTCCCAGGTCATCTCTTTTCCGCTGTAGATGGCTTCGCGGCCCATGATGGCTGTCAGGGTGCTCTCGGCGGCGCTGAAGGCGGCGTTTTCCAGCTTACCGGTTCGCGCGCCGTCGACGAAGGCGTCTACCGCGTCCTTGGTGATGTCGTAGCCGGTCGCGACTTCCTCCGGCGGCGCGCCCCGCTGGGTCTTGTTGTACAGCTTGTAGCCGCGGCGCGAAGTGTTGATCGAGCCCTTCTCGCAGATGAAGGTCTCGGAAACGTCCTGGAAGTTGGTCGTGGAGAACTGCGTGGCGCTGTAGCTGAGCACCACTCCGCCGGCAAACTGGAAGGTGACGGCAAGGTTATCCAGGATGTTGCCGATATCCGTGCGAACTTGCCGCCCGCCGTAGCCGCTGGCCTTCACCGGATGAGTCCCCATGAACCAGTTGACGACGTCGAAGTTGTGGCAGTTCTGCTCGACGATGATGTCGCCGGAATGCTCGCGGTAGTAGAGCCAGTTGCGGACCTTCTCCTCGCCCGCGGCGTGTCCCTTGCGCAGCGGCAGCCCTCCGCTTAGCCAGGAGGCGCGGACCATCTTGATCGCACCCAACTGGCCCGACCGCACGATCTGGTAAGCCTTGTTGTACTCCCGGCCGTAGCGCTGCTGGAAGTCGACAGATATGCGCTTGGTGGGGTCGGCCTTCTTGGCCGCCTCGATCACCCGGCGGCAGCCGGCCGCGTCCACGGCCGCGGCCTTCTCCATAAAGATGTGCTTGCGCGCCTGGACGGCCAGCTCGAAGTGTTCCGGATGCAGGTAGATGGGCGTGGCGATGTACACGGCATCCACATCGCTGGCCAGCAAGTCCTGGATATTCTTGAACGTCCGGGCGCCGGAGAAGATTTTCTGGGCGGCGGCAAGCTGGTCGTCGTAGATGTCGCAGATGGCGCCGATGCGGGCAAATTCGTTCTTGGCAAAGATCCCGCTCACATAGCTGCCCCGGTTCCCTACTCCGATGACGCCCACGCTGAGCGCGGAATTGGCCTGTGCGCCCCGCGCCAGATGCGGTTTCAGGATGGTCAGACCGGCCGTTAAGCCTGACGTCTTGACGAAATCACGCCGGCCGGAATAGTCCTTCATAGTACTCTCCTTATGAGTCGTAGTACTCAGTATTCCATTATACTGGGAGGAAGCGAGCCGGATGCTGTGAAACTGTCGATTCTAATGCCCGTCTACAACGAGCGCACCGTGGTGGAGCGGTGTATTTCCCTGGTGTTGCACGCGCCGCTGCCGGAGAACATGGAGCGCGAATTGGTGATCGTGGACGATCGCTCCTCCGACGGCACCTACGCGATCCTGGAACGACTGGCGGCGCGGCATCCGGAGATCCGGCTGTTCCGGCACGAAATCAACCGGGGCAAGGGCGCCGCGGTGCGCAGCGCGATCGAGCACGCTACCGGCGACTTCTCGCTCATCCAGGACGCCGATCTGGAATACGACCCCTCGGAGTATCCGCAGTTGCTCAAGCCGCTGCTGGATGGCCGTGGGGATGCGGTGTTTGGTTCACGCTACTTGTCCGGCGAGCAAACCCGTGTGCTGCTGTTTTGGCATTCCGTGATCAACAAGAGTCTGACGCTGATCTCCAACATGTTTTGCAACCTGAACCTGACCGACATGGAGACCTGCTACAAGGCCTTCCGCACGGATCTGCTCAAGAGCATCCCGATCCGCTCGGACCGCTTCGGCTTCGAGCCCGAGATCGTCATGAAGTGCGCCAAGCGCAAGCTGCGCATTTACGAGGTGCCGATCAGTTACCACGGCCGTACGTACGAGGAAGGCAAGAAGATCGGTTGGAAGGACGGCGTCAAAGCGCTGGGCGTGGTCCTGAAATTCTGGTTGGTCGACGACCTGTACGCGGCGCCCTACGGACGCGGCGTTCTCAACAACCTCACCGGCACGCCCCAGTACCTGAGCTGGCTGGCGCGCCTGGTTCGCCCGCACGTCGGCGACTCGGTTCTCGAGCTGGGCGCCGGCATCGGCAATATCGCGGGCCGCCTGATGGGCCGCCGTCTGCTCTACGTGGCGGCCGAAAAAGAGCCGCTCCACTTGCACGCCTTGCGCAACCGGTTTCTGCGGACGCCCAACGTGAGCGTGCAGCGCATCGATCCCGATTCTGCCGCTGACTTCGACGGGCTCGCCCTTCGCTTCGATACCGCGCTCTGTCTCAACGTGCTCGAGTACGTGCAGGAGCCCGAGGCTGTCGTGGCGCGGATTCACGAGACGCTCGCCCCTGGGGGAAACCTGATCGTGCTCGTTCCGCAGGGCGGATCGCTGCTCGGGACGCTCGACCGGTCCATGGGCCACCTGCGCCGTTTTGAATCTCGTGAGCTAGAGACCCTTCTCACCCGGGCGGGCTTTCAGATCGAAAAGAAGTACAACCTCAACAAGATCGGCAAGCCGCCCTGGTGGATTCACAGCAAACTCCTGGGCAGCGTCCGGATCCACAAGGTGACGCTCAAGATCTTCGACAAGACCGTGTGGCTGTGGAGGCGGATTGACCGGATCCTCCCGTGGAACGGTCTCTCGCTGGTCATGATCGCGAAGAAGACGGGGGGCGACCGGCCGCGCGTGGCCGAAGAGCCGGCCGAGGCCGTCGCGATGCGCTGATGCGCGCCATCGTCCTGGACTACGAACACCGCTCTCTACTGAAGCGGGATGTCCCGGTTCCCGCCCCTTTGGGCGACGGCGAAGTACTGTTCCGGATCGAGGAAGTCGGGGTTTGCGGCACCGACCGCGAGCTGGCCTCCTTCCGCTTTGGATATCCGCCCGCCGGACGGTCCTTTCTCGTCCTCGGGCATGAAGCCGTCGGGACAGTTCTGGAGACCGGGCGCGGCGTCCGGTCGCTCCAGCCCGGCGACTTAGTTGTCCCCATGATCCGGCGTGGCTGCCGGCCTCCCTGTTCGTGCTGCGCGCGCAGCCGCGCCGACCTCTGTACCACCGGCAACTACCGCGAGCGGGGCATTTTCGGCGTCGACGGTTATTTCATAGAGATGGCCGTCGACAGCGAAGAAGACCTGGTGCGGGTGCCTCCCGCGCTGGCCGCCATCGCGGTGCTGGCCGAGCCGTTGAGCGTGGTGGAGAAAGCGATGGCTTCGGCCTTTCGCTATCGCCAGGAACCGCCGTCGACCGCGCTGGTTCTAGGCGCAGGACCGATCGGATTGCTGGCCACACTGGCCTTGCTCGGGCGCGGCCTCACCGTTCTGGTGCACTCGCTGGAGCCCGCGGATCACCCCCGCGCGCGGCTTGTGGAGCAGGCGGGCGCTCGCTACGTGCCGGAGCTGGGCGGTGTCCGGGCCGATCTGGTGCTGGAGGCCACCGGTTCTCCCCAGGCCGCCTTCGCCGCGATCGGCTGTCTGGGACCGCTGGGGGTTTGCGGGCTGCTGGGCGCGGCCGTGGGAACCGGCCAGGTTTCCTTCCGCGATCTGGTCGTCGGCAACCGCGTCGTCTTCGGCAGTGTGAATGCCAGCCCGGAATCGTTCCAATCCGCCGTAGAACAGCTTGCCCGCTTTGACCGGACCGTGGTGGACAAGCTGATCCATCGCGCGCCGTTTGAGCACTTCGCGGCCTCCATCGCGGGCCCGCCTTCGGAGACGGCCAAGGTAGTGCATGTAATACACTAGACACTTGGGATGTCGCACACCTTCCGCCACTCCATCTGCAACGAGGTCTTCGAGAAGTGGGCGTTCGATGCCACCTGCCGGGCCATCCGGAAAGCGGGTTATACCGGGATTGAAATCTCTCCGTTCACGCTGGCCGAAGATCCAGCCACCATCGCGCCCGCGCAGCGCAGCGAGTACCGCCGGATCATCGCCTCGGAGGGCCTGCGGTTTGCCGGTCTGCATTGGCTGATGGTGAGCCCCAAAGGCCTGCACGTCACTACGCCGGACAACTACCTCCGGCAGCGAAGCTGGCGTCACATCCGCAACCTCATCGACCTCTGCGCAGACCTCGGAGACGGCGGTGTCATGGTCTTTGGCTCTCCGGCCCAGCGCTCGACCACGGCCGGTGCGACGCGCGCGGAGGCAACCCGACGCTTCGTCGAGGGATTGGCCGAAGTGGCGCCACACGCGGCCCAGCGCGGCGTCACCATTCTGATTGAAGCCCTGCCCAAGGCCCAATGCGATATCGTGCTCTCGCTCGACGAAGCGGCTTCGTTGGCCGGCCAAATCGGCAGCCCAGCGATTCAAACCATGTACGACTCCCATAACGCAATCGATGAAGTGGAACCGCATGAAGTGCTGGTGGACCGGCATTTCTCCAAGATCCGGCACGTGCATGTGAACGAAATGGACGGACGCCACCCCGGTACCGGCTCCCACGACTTCCGGCCTGTCCTTGCGGCGCTCCGGCGGCGCGGCTATTCGGCCTGGATCTCACTCGAAGTTTTCGACTTCAAGCCGGGCGCGGAGAAGATCGCCCACGATTCGCTGCGGTTCCTGGAATCTCAGATTGCTGGCTTGCCATCATGAACAAATACGTCGTCACCGGAGGCGCCGGGTTCATCGGCTCCGCCCTGGTTCGGGCCCTACTGCGCGAGGGCGCCCACAAGGTCGTCGTCATCGACAATCTTCTCGGCGGGAAGGAGGAGAACCTGGCGGAAGTGTCCGGCTCCGTCGAGCTTCATCGCGAGGACATCTGCTGCTATGAGGCGATCGCTCCGATCGTGCGCGGCGCGGACGTTGTGTTTCACCAGGCCGCGATCCCCTCGGTGCCGCGCTCGATCGACGACCCGGTTCCTTCCCACGAAGTCAACATCGATGGTGCTTTCCAGGTTTTCCGCGCGGCCAAGGATGGGGGAGTACGGCGCGCGGTCTACGCCGCGTCGTCTTCGGCTTACGGAGACACGGCCGTCCTGCCGAAGAGCGAAACCATGATGCCTTGTCCCAAGTCGCCCTACGCGCTGCAAAAGCTGGTCGGCGAATACTATGCGTCGGTCTTCGCCGGGTGCTTCGGCCTGGAGACCGTGGCGCTGCGCTACTTCAACGTCTACGGACCGAGGCAGGATCCGTCCAGCCCATATTCCGGGGTGCTCTCGCTGTTCATGAAGGCGATTCTGGATCGCCGGCCGCCCACCATCTACGGGGACGGGGAGCAATCCCGCGATTTCACCTATGTCGACGACGTCGCCGAGCTGAACCTGAAAGCCGCGCGCGCGCCGGATGTATCCGGCAAAGTGATCAACGGCGGCAACGGCGGGCGGATCACCTTGAATCGCGCCTGGGCGTTGCTGCAGAAGATGGAGGGCGTCGAGATTCCACCCGTTTACGAGGCGCCGCGCGCCGGTGATGTTCGCGATTCCCAGGCTTCCATCGATCTGGCGGTATCCCTGCTCGGGCACGCGCCCCGCTATAGTTTTGAGGAAGGCCTGCGCCTGACCTTGGAATGGTACCGCTCGCAGCACCGATGAACCTCTGGGAGCGCGGCCTCGATCTGTTCAACAAACAGCAGTTTTTCGAGTGTCATGAGGTGCTGGAGGAGCTCTGGGGACCGGCGCAGGGCGCCGAGCGGCTATTTCTCCAGGCCGTGATCCATTTCGCCGTGGGATTCCACCATCATCAACAGGACAACCCCGCAGGCGCCGAACGCCAGTTGATGAAAGGCCTGCGGAAACTGGCTGGTTATCTGCCGCGCTTCTACGGCGTGGATACCGCCGCGTTGTACCGGGAAGGCCAGCGGGATGTGGAGATCATCCGCCAGGGGGGGCGCATCACTTGTTTTCCGGTGATCCATGCGTGACCATCCTTTCCTGGCTGGCGGGGCCTGCCTGTTGGCGCTGCTGTTCGCCTCCAATGTCTACCGGGCGGCGAATCAGTCCATCGTCCACGACGAAGCCCTTACCTACCAACTGTTCCTCGCCGGTCCCTCCTCCCTGATGTTCGATTCCTACGACGCTAACCACCACGTCCTGCATACCTACCTGTGCAAGGTCTCGGTATCCGTGTTCGGTCTCTCGGAGCTGAGCATGCGCCTGCCCAGCCTGCTTGGAGGCGCGCTATATCTGGCCCTGACCTTTCTGATCTCGCGCTACCTGTTCGGCGACGGACGGCTGTTCCTCCTTTCCACCGCTTTCCTGTCGCTCCACCCCTTGCTGCTCGATCTGCTTTCCGCGGCGCGGGGTTACGGAATGGCGGTGGGGTTCTGGCTGCTTTCGCTCTATTACCTGTTCCGGTGCCTGTGCGAAGACGTAAGGTTGAAGTGGTTGTATATCGCGGCTGCCGGAGGAGCTCTCTCCGTAGCTTCGAATCTGACGTTGCTCTACGTCAACGTGGCGTGCGGTTTGGTGTTTCTCTTCGCGCTGACCCGGCGAGCGCCCGCGCCGCTCGCCAGGAAGAAGCACCGTGGCCCGGACCAGGGTTCAGCGGCCCTTCGAGGCCTCCTGCATTTCGCCTTGCCCGCTGCTTTGCTGGCCTGGCTGATCGTTTCGCCGCCGCTCTCCCACGCCACCAAGGATCAGTTCTATGCGGGCGCGACGAGCCTGTACCAAGGGGCCGCCAGCCTGATCGAGGGAGTCCTCGGCAAGCTGGCCGGCGCGACACCGGCCGTGGTGGGTGGGCTGGTTCCCGCGGTTCTGGGGGTCGCGGCCTTCTTCGCCTGGCGCACGCAGCGCGACCGGCGTTGGCCCTGGTCACGAATTGACGCCTGCTTCCTCTTGATCGGCGGCGCCGTCCCCGTCCTGTTGATCTTGCTGCTGGTGGGCCATTATGGGTTCGACCTTCCCTACCCCGAGGGCCGCACTGCCCTGTACTGGATTCCACTCTTCGGGCTGGCCTCCCTGGCCATTGCCAGCCGCTTCCCCGCCTTCGCCGTGCTTCCCGCCGTCTGTGCGCTCCTGTTTGCTCTCCGCTTCGACCTGGGCTACTACCGCGCTTGGGCCTATGACGGCGCCGCCCGCCGCATGATGGAACAGATCGGGCAGCAACCCCGAGCCGGACCCGTGCGAATCGGCGCCACCTGGCAACTGGAGCCGGCGCTCAATTTCTACCGGGTGATGCGGGACTACGGCTGGATCGATCCGATCCGGCGTCAGTCGCCCGCTTTCGGAACGTACGACTATTACGCGTTGTGGAACGAAGATCGCGCGCTGGTGGAGAAACTCCGCCTCACACCACTGCTGACCGACCCGAAGGCCGGGACCGTGCTGGCCCGTAAGGTTACGCCCACAGCTCGTTGATCGGCCCGTACAGGTCCTGACCCGAGAACGGAACCAGCTCGAAGCCGCGGCCGGTTGGGTCGTCGCGCCGCACCGTGGTCCAGTTGATCCCCATCGCCGAGTAGATGGTAGCCTCGACGTCTTCGGGACGGACATCCCGGTTCCGGGACCAGCCCGGGGCGGCCGTGGCGGAGCCATCGGCCGTGGTAGCGCCGATGGCGCGACCGCCTTTCACGCCTGCGCCGGCGAACATCACGAACTGCTGCAGGAAGTGGTCCCGGCCTTGAGCGGCGGACAGCCGGCCGACCGTCCGGCCGAACTCGCCCATCATTACGATCAGGGTCTCGGCGATCAGCCCGCTGGACTTCAGATCGCCCAGCAGCGCCGAGAGGCCGTTATCGAGGTCGGCGGCGCGGGCCGAAAGCTGGTTGGCGGCGTAGATGTTGTTGTGCATGTCCCAGCCGCCCAGCGAAACTTGGATGAAGCGCGTGCCCTGGTTGGCGGCCAGCACTTGTTTGGCCACCAGGCAGGATGCGCCGAATCCCGTGTTGCCATAGCGGGCTGCGTCGGCGGTGGAAGCCCGGAAGGCCGCGTCGACCACCGGGTTGTACATCATGCCTTTGGCCGACTGGTAGAAGTGCTCGTAGTCCTCGGCGATCCGCCCGAGAGGTGAGCCGGACACGTTGTTGACGCCGCGCAGAGGGTTATCGAGCGTATGCAGCAGGTTCCAGCGATCTTCCGCGCCGGCGGAACCGGCGCTGGTGGTGGTATTGGGAATCCCTGTGGTAGAGCCGCGAGCGGCGGGAGTGAATTTGAAGGGAGCGAACGTGGCCGGAAGATAGCCGGAACCTGCTGCCTGGTTGGCGTTGAGCGCCAGAAACGTGGGGAACACCTGGCCGGTCCGGCGTTCCGGATCCTTCTCGATGGCGACCACCGAGCCGATGTTGGGAGCGATGTCGCCCAGCGCGCCGGCGGGGTTGCGTCCCACTTGGACCCAGGTGCGGGCCAGCGAATGGACCAGCGCCCAGGCACGCACCGAGCGGACGATCGCGAAGTCGTTGTTCTGGAGATTCGTCGCGAGTTTGGGCAACAGTCCGCGGGGCCAGTCGAGGCCGTTGATTTTCTCCGGAGCCAGCGAATCCGGTGTGACTCCGGCCACCATCTTGAAATCGAAGGTATCGATGTGGCTGGGCGCGCCATCCAACGTGATCAGGATGACGTTCTTGGCTTTGTTGAGAGGGGTCACATTGGCCGCCACCGTGGATTCGCCGGCCAGCGCGGGCCGCGCCATCAGCGCCGAGCCGGTGACCGCGCCGCCCAGCATCCGGAAGAAGTGGCGCCGCGACCAATCCGGGCGCTTGAAGAAAGCCGTATGGTCGTGCGGATGCCGCGTCACGAACTGCAGAAATCTTTCTTGCTCTCTCGTCATGGGCATGGCTTCCTCCGTCAGTAGTTGATGAAAAAATCGACCTTGTTCAGAAGCGACCACAGCAGGTTCTCAACCCGCTGATTGCGGTTCGACAACTTCAAGCT
>JACOSH010000304.1 GCA_016178945.1 Acidobacteriota bacterium | reverse complement strand
TGAGAAGCTCCAGCGAACCAGCCCACAACCGCCGCGCCGTCGGCAATCGGACCAGTCCACTATCTTTCCTTCACGCCCGTGCGGCGTTGGCGACAAACTCGGGCTCATGTCAAAGGACTTCTGACGCACTACACTAGCTAGGAGGATAGGCTATGAGCAGCTCCGCTGCGAATCGTCGCTGGCCACTGTCGTTGTTCCTTGGTCAGCCGACACCGAGGCGTGGGGCGGGCGACCTTTGCTCGGCGCTGTCCGTCGTCCAGATGCAGTGCGGTGGCAGGGCCTCTACCTTCTGCCTTTCGGTCACCTCTAATGACCTCCTCACGCACCCGCGCCCAGTGCGAAAAAGTGATCTTGCGCACCCGGAAGGCCCGCGCAAACCAGTCTGAATCGGCGTTCGGCTCCCAATGGCCGGTCCGATCCCTCCCTCCGCTGTATCGCCGATCCAACCACGCCGGAGCGGGAATCAAACAAATCCCTCGCCCAGGAGGTCGGTGCAGGGGCAGTTTCATAGCGTTATCTCTTGACGGTCAATAGGGTTGTTGCGGCGAAGAGACGCCGCCGACGCCACCAACGGCAGGTCGCCATCCAGAGCGTTGGGGGGGACTCGAATGGCAACCTGGACCACGGAAGCATTGCCAGACTCTAGTGCGGCGCCGAAAAACTCCGCCGTCATGCCGCCGATCGTCACCGTTACCGGATTCGCGATGTTGTAGGCCCGGTCAGCGAGCACGAGCTGGCCGGCTGGGACATCCGGACTGAAAAGGTCCGAAGCCGGTGCCCCACAGGATAATGACATCGTCCGACTTGGCTGCCACAGTCGTGACTCCCGGGCTGATGGAGTACCGGAATGTGGGTTTCCCGTTCACCGTAAGGCTGACGCCCGTCCAGCGTCGTGGGAAGCTTGCCGCCAACGACTTCACTCGCTATCAGCGTGCGCGTACTGGTGGACAGGTTGCTGCCGAACACCGAAATCCATGTGGTAGGGGCAATATTAGCCTGGAAGCCCGCGCCGTTAGCGACCCCGCCCTGCGAGATCACGGGCTTGACCCCACTCGCGCCGGGCGTCAACGTGACATTGGTGGCGTAAATGTTGTCGCCGGTATTCTGCGCGTTATTGTTGGCGGCGTTGCCCGCGGCGTAGAGCATGATGGGGCCCGACGTCGGTCGCCGGCGGGGTCGAGTCGAAGTCAGAGGTGGCACTTGTGAGAGTGCCGGGCCGGGTACCTGCCGTGGTGTGCTCGATGTATTGGAACAGCGTGGCCCCGCCGCAGGGCTGCTCCAGGAAGTTGGCATCGCTGGATAGAACCTGCGTGTTGCCGTCGATGGGGGTGAAACTGCCCGCCTGGGTCCGGGTGGTGCCTACGCGGGCGGTCAACTGGAAGCCCCAACGCCGCTGGACGGGATCGCTGACGGTGACCTTGATCCGCTGCTTGACTCCGGGCTGGTACGAGGTCCCGCCGGCAGCGATTCTGACGCTGCCCTGCCCGCTGTTCGCGGTGCCGGCGTGACAGCCGGCAGCCGCGCAGGTCGACTGGATGGGGGCGGCTGGCGGGCAAAGCAAACCCGTCGAAGGAAGGAGCGGGGGACAGAGAGGATACTAGAAACCGTTTGTCATGAGGCACTTGCGTGTTTTTCGTACCTGAAGGACGAGAGCCGACCCCTTCCAGGGTCGCCGACTCGCTCGGGATGGAAAAGGATGGAAAAAACGGCTCCAACGGAGGCGGTTGGATGTACAATCGATGCTGGCCAGGAATGGCCAAACCGAAATCCGGGCTTAGAGAGCTGGATGCGCTAATGAGAGCCCGTGGGATATGTGCGGGGTATCAGGCGGCTGGAATCGCTACCGCGACTGGGTTGAATATTCTTTGGCGGTATTGAACACAGCTTATCGACCATGACGGGGCAGTGGGATGATCTCTATTTCTTGGGGATGAGCCTCTCTAAGCGCTCGGACTGTGGCGCTCGGCTCAGGGGAGTTATCAGCGATGCATGAACAGAGTTGGGCATGCATACAGTTTGGCAATGCAGTGGTTGCCGCGACGCTATGGGCTACCGCCGCCGCTGCTGCCGATGCGACAGCATCTGTCAAGAAAGTTCTCGAACAGAGTTGCCTGGGTTGCCATAACTCCACCATCAAGACGAGCGGGCTCTCGCTCGCCACGGTCTCGGAAGCGCGCAAGGGCGGTAGGCGCGGAGCCGCCCTCGTTCCAGGCAACCCCGAAGAGAGCTTGCTGATGCGGATGATCTCGGGAGAGAAGCCGAAAATGCCTCCTTACGGCGCTCCGCTCACGCCAGAGGAAGTGGCCCAAGTACGCGCGTGGATCTTTCAGGGCGCGCCCTGGCCGGACGGCCTCAACGTTAATCCGCGCAACACCACCAGCGCCCCGGAATGGTGGTCACTGAAACCGCTCTCGCCTCCGCAGCCGCCGGCGGTGGAATCCGAATGGATACGTACGCCGGTCGACGGATTCATTGTTTCCAAGCTTAAGGAAAAGGGACTCACTCCCTCGCCCGAGGCTGATCGCCGGGCGCTGATTCGGCGGCTGACCTACGACCTTCATGGCCTGCCGCCGGCGCCGGAAGACATCGATGCATTCGCCGCCGACCGCTCGCCGGACGCCTACCAGAAACTGGTCGACGGCTTGCTCGCTTCACCGCGGTACGGGGAGCGATGGGGCCGCCACTGGCTGGATGTGGTGCATTATGGCGAATCACATGGTTATGACAAGGATAAGCAACGCCCGCATGCGTGGCCTTACCGGGACTTTGTCATTCGCTCTTTCAATGACGACATGCCGTACTCGCGCTTCGTGAAAGAGCAGCTTGCGGGCGATGTGCTCTACCGTGACGATCCGGATGGGGTGATCGGAACCGGCTTCATCGCGGCGGGCCCCTGGGACTACGTCGGCCACGTGGAACTGCGCGAGGGCACGATGGACAAGAAAATAACGCGGCTGCTCGATCGCGACGATATGGTGGCCACCACCATGTCCACCTTCGTCAGCTTGACCGCGCATTGCGCCCGCTGCCACGATCATAAGTTCGACCCCATCAGCCAGGAAGACTACTACAGTCTGCAGGCGGTTTTTTCGGGGGTGGATCGCGCTGACCGTCCTTTCGATTTGAATCCTAAAGTCGCGGCGCAACGCCGGCCGCTTCTCGATCAGCGTCGCGCGATTCAGCGCGGCTTGCAGCCTCTCCTCGAGATCGAGGCGCAGACAACCAGTCCGGAAGTACAGAAAATCGATGGGGATCTTAGGGCGCTGGGCCTGGAGCGAGCCAATCTACAGGCTGGCGAGAGCGAGCGTCGCAAGGACATCCAGTCGCGGTTCGACCGCCTGACGCAAGAGCGCAAAGATCTGGTGCACTCCCTTTTGGACAGTGAGACGCGCGCCGCAATTGACGGAGCGATGCAGAAACTGGCTGCGGTAGACCGCCAGATTGGCGCGTTGCCGAAACCGGAGCTCGTCTATGCCGCAACGAGCTTCTTCGACCGCCAGGCTAACTTCACTCCCGCCTGGCAGCCCCGGGTTGTCCAAGTGCTCAATCGGGGCAATGTGGAGGCGCCGGGAAAGCCCGCGCAGCCCGGTACGGTCTCCGGCGTGCGCGGTCTGCCGTCGCGTTTTGAGATCTCCGATCCGAACGATGAAGGCGCGCGGCGGGCAGCGCTCGCCGAGTGGATTACCGATCCGCGCAATCCGCTTACCTGGCGCTCGATTGTGAACCGGGTTTGGGAATATCATTTCGGCGCCGGGATTGTGGACACTCCGAGCGACTTCGGCCGGATGGGCTCGAAGCCCACCCATCCGGAACTGCTGGACTGGCTGGCTGTGTGGTTTCGCGACAACGGAGGATCTCTGAAGAAACTCCACCGCCTCATAGTGACGAGCGCTGTTTATCGGCAAAGCTCCCGTCCGCGGCCGGAGTGCATGCGAATCGACGCCGACAATCGGTATCTCTGGCGGATGAATGCCCGGCGCCTGGAAGCCGAAGCCGTGCGCGACGCCACGCTGCAGATCAGCGGCAAGCTGGACCTGACCATGGGAGGCCCCTCTGTGCAGCAGTTCTATTTCAAGGATGACCATTCCCCGGTCTACGATTACACACGCTTCGACGTGGACAGCCCGGCGAGCTTTCGCCGAAGCGTTTACCGTTTCATTGTCCGCAGCGTTCCCGATCCATTTATGGATAGCCTGGACTGTCCGGATGCATCGCTGCTCACGCCAAAGCGGAATGTGACGTTAACCGCCATTCAGGCTTTGGCGATGCTTAACAATCCGTTTATGGTGAAACAGGCGGAATACTTCGCGGACCGCGTCCAGAATCTGGCCCTCAGCTTGCCAGAGCGGATCGCGGCGGCATACCGCTTGGCCCTGGGCCGCGCTCCCCGTCCGGATGAGACCGAAGCGCTGGCAGCGTATGCCGCTCAGTACGGGCTCGCCAACGCCTGCCGTCTGATCCTCAACAGTAACGAGTTCTTGTTCATCGATTAGGAAGAGAACAGTGGCTGAATTCCCCGAACATCCCTGCTGCCCGGATTCAGAGGCCATGGATCGCCGCCGGTTCCTGTGGCATTGGGGCGGCGGCCTGGGCGGTGTGGCTCTGGCGCATCTGCTGGGAGAAGCCGGATTGCTGGCTCAAACCAGCCCACGCCCGGAATTCAATGGCGGACTGCATCATCCGGCGCGGGCGAAACGGGTTATCCAGCTATTCATGTCCGGCGCCGCTAGCCAGTGCGACACCTTTGACTACAAGCCGCGGTTGATCCGCACGAGCGGTGAGAAGTTCGATCCCGGCGAGAAGGTAGAGCTATTCCAGAGCTCCCCTGGCGCTGTAATGAAGAGCCCATGGGATTGGAAGCAATACGGCCACTGCGGTAAGTGGGTCAGCGGCCTGCTTCCGCACATCGGCAGTTGCGTGGATGACATAGCCTTCATCCACTCGATGGTTTCCAAATCCAACGTGCACGGCCCGGCCACGTTCATGCAAAACACCGGTTTTGTGTTGCCGGGCTTCCCGAGCATGGGCGCATGGCTCTCCTACGGTCTGGGCAGCATGAATGACAATTTGCCGGCATTTGTTGTTTTACCGGATTCCCGCGGCTTCGCACCGAACGGTCCGGGCAACTGGTCGTCTGGGTTTTTGCCGGCGAGCAATCAGGGAACCATGATCCGGGCAAGCAGCCCCAATCCCATTTTTGATTTACATCCTCCGAAGTCAGCGGCCTTCATCTCGCCGGGAAGCGAAAAGGCCGGATTGACTTTGCTCAATAAGCTGAACCACTCCCACATGGCCGAGCGCCAGGGTGATTCGCGCCTGGAAGCGCGGATTGCGAGTTACGAGATGGCGGCGCGGCTGCAGGTGAGCGCTCCCGAAGTGTTGGATATCGCAAGAGAGTCCGCCGCCACGCGCAATCTCTACGGTGTAGACGAAGCCATCACCGCCGATTTCGGACGCAATTGTCTGATTGCGAGGAGGCTGCTGGAGCGCGGTGTGCGTTTCGTCCAAGTCTGGAGCGGCGCCGATAACGGATTCCCGCGCCGGAATTGGGACAGCCATGAGGATATTGCCAAGGATCACGGGGACATGGGCTCAAGTATGGATCGCCCGGCCGCGGCGCTCATCAAGGACCTCAAAGCCCGTGGTATGCTCCAGGACACGATCGTGTACTGGACCACCGAGTTTGGCCGCATGCCCTGCAGCCAGGGGAGCAAAGGGCGGGACCACAATCCGTTCACCTTCACGACTTGGCTTGCGGGCGGCGGAATCCGCGGAGGGGCGACCTACGGGGAGAGCGATGAATGGTCGTACAAACCGGCGGACAAGGCGGTTTACTGTTATGACGTCCACGCCACCGTGTTGCATCTTGTGGGCATCGACCACCGGCGCCTGATGTTTCGCAACAACGGCATCGACCGGCGTTTGACTGATGTGCATGGTGAGGTCATTCGCGAACTACTGGCTTGATATTTACAATCCGGGAGAACCTCTATGAAGCTCTCTGTATTCGCGTGCGCCATGATGCTGACTCTGCCTTGCGCGGCGCAGAATGTTACCGGCTCGCTTAGCGGAACGGTGCTGGACTCGAGCGGCCAGGTTGTTCCGGGCGCCGCGGTGACGGTCTCAAACCGGGCCACTCTTGCATCCGTCCAACTGATCACTGACGACCGCGGGGACTTCACCGCCAATGGTCTCCAGGCCGGAACCTACTCTTTGCTCGTCGTCAAGTCGGGCTTTAAGCAGTTCGAGCAGCCCGGTATCGAGCTGACCGCGGGCGAGCGCAGGGCCGTCGGTAATCTGACGTTACAACTCGGGGCTGTCAACGAGACGGTCACTGTCACGGCCTCAACCGCGACCGTGCAAACCGTCAGCGCCGAACGCTCCGGGCTGATCACCACCAAGCAGGTCACGGATTTGATGCTCATCGGGCGCGATTACCTCGGCCTGCTCCAGACGTTGCCAGGAGTCGCGGATTTCAGCTCACATGAATCGCCCGCGGGGTTCAATTTCAATATGTCCATCCAGGGCAACCGCCCAGGCACGAACAACCTCACCATC
>JACOSH010000330.1 GCA_016178945.1 Acidobacteriota bacterium | reverse complement strand
GAAGACCAGTTGACTCCGCTTGAACAGGTGCTGGGGGTGTACGGCGACACCTGGATTTGGATTGCCTTCGCCGCCTGGGACCTGCGCGACAAAGTGGCGCAGGCCGCTTTCCTGCCCACGGCGGCGATCTCGAAGTACCCGACGCCCTTCTTCAATCTGAACGAGCTGGGCGGCTCGTTCGGCGGCCCCGTGCCCAAGATCAAGAACACGTATTTTTTTACCGCCTTCGAGCGGCGCTGGCAGAACAGTCCGGTCAACCTGCGCATCAACAATCTGACGCACCCCGCGCTGTGGACCGGCGACTTTTCCCGGCTGTCCGACAATCGCAAACCGGTGGTCCCGGCCAACGTGCAGCTCACCGCAGCCGAGATCGGAAGCGACACAGTGGGCGGCCAGGGCGCGCGCTTCATCCGCATCCCGCAGCGCCTGCTGAATCCCACTACCGGGGCGCTGATCCAGAAATATTTTCCGCAGGTGAACCCGGCGGCGCCGATCAATGCCACCAACGGACGGCTGGTCGACTACTTCAGCTCCTTACCGGGCACCATCCGGCGGAACCTGGGCACGCTCCGCGTGGACCACGACTTTTCGGACAATGACAAGCTGTACGCGGTGTATAACGCGCAGTCCAACGCGCAGCGGAGCTCCGCCGTGGTGAGCCCCTTCGTCGGCCTGGGCCTGACGCTCAACGAGCGGACCAATCAGACGCTGTCTCTGTCGGAAACCCATCTGCACGGCGGGCTGATCAACGAGATTCGCGGCGGATTCAACCGGCAGCCCACCTTCCGCCGCAGCAACCAGACGCTGCGGGATTTCCTCGCCAGCATCGGCTTCAATGCGGCCGATATCGACGCCTACGGGTCGGTGATCGGACCCTCCGCGCTGGACACCTATGGACACCTGGCGGTGAACTTTGGAACCGGGTTCCGCAACTTCACCAACGGCGGGCGCAACACGTTCCGGCCGCTCGACCAGAACCTGATGACCTTCGGGGACACGCTGAGCTGGATCAAGCGCCGCCACGCCCTCAAGTTTGGCGCCGACTTCGTGCGCAACGCCGCGGTGGACGGGTTCACCAGCGGCCGCGGCAACCCGCGGGGACTGATCAACTACACCGGGGCGGGGCCGGACGCCTTCGCCCGCTTCCTGATGGGCCTGCCCGCCAACAGCGTCACCTTCGTCAACCGTTTCCGCCCGCCCATGGACGTACACAACTGGGAGATGGGCTTCTTCGTGCAAGACGAATACAAGATCCACCCGCGAGTCACGCTGAACCTGGGGCTCCGCTACGAGCTGATCACGCCGTTTATCGAGGCCAATGACCTGCTGATCAACTTCGATCCCAACGGGACCGGAAATGGGGGGCGCAAAGGACGCTTCGTGGTGCCCTCGCGGGTGACGCTCGACTCGCTGGACTCGCGCATCATCAATTACGGCGTGGTCACCGCCGATCAGGCCGGCGTGGGCCGCGGCCTGGTGAACACGGACCGCAACAACTTCGCGCCGCGCCTGGGCGTGGCCTGGAGGATCAGCGACAAGATGGTGCTGCGCGGCGGCTACGGGATGTTCTATCCGACCTCAGCGGCGCAGGGCATTCGCGATCCACTGGCCACTAACGCCTTCCATCAAGGCCTGACCAAGCGGAACGATCCGGCCGGTCCGCTCTCTCCCTGGCCCGGCGCCGCGCACGGCTTCAGCCCGCTGACCGGCGGCGTGCTCAACAACATCAGCGGGCAGCCCTCGGTCAACTCGGTGCCCTTCGACCTGCAACTGCCGCGCTTCGAGCAGTACAACATCACCTTCGAGCGCGAACTGGGCTGGCGCACGGCGGCGCGTGTCTCCTACCTGGGAACGCGCATGCACGGGCTGATCTCGGGACGCGACCTCAACATGCTGGCGCCCAGCGACAAGCCCTGGGGGACCACCACGGGGGACGGCGTCACGGCCTGCAGCCCGGATGACGGCGACTGCGATCTCTCGGCCGCCGACCGGGCCCGGCTGCCCTTCCCGCAGCTCGGCGACTATCTGTCCACCTTCGGCAACGTCGGCCGCGGCCGGTCCGACGCCCTGCAGATCGAAGGGAACCGCCGCTTCCACGGCGGCTTCATGTTCAGCGCCAGCTACACGCTGCTCGATCAGAAGACCAGCGCGCCCGACACCGGCAACGCCAGCCTGGGCGGTACGGTCTACAACCAGTTCCAGCCGGAAGTGGACTACGCGACCGACGCCTTTGTCTCGCGGCACCGGTTCATCGCGTATGGCGTTTACCAGGTTCCCGCCGGACGCGGCCGCAAGTACGGCTCGCGCATGCCGGCTCTCGCGGACGCAGTGGCCGGAGGATGGGAGCTGTCCTGGCAGATGTTCGCCAAGAGCGGCTATGGCGTAACGCCGTTCTGGTACTGCGACAACTGCGGTCCCTTCTACCCGGGCAACGTGGCCAGCGGTTTCGTGGACGCCACCGGCGGGTTCAACGGCACCTCCTACCGGCCGGTTGTCAAGGGGCCGGGCCAGGTCGCGAGCGGCGACCGCATCTTCAATCCGGACGCCTTCGCTCCGCCGCCGGTGGGCGCGGATGTCTTTGACAACCCAAACGTCGCCAAGCGCAACCTGCTGCATGGTCCCAGCGCGACGGGAGTGAATCTGGGAATCCACAAGGTTTTCCGGATCGGGGAACGGGTGAAGGCGGATCTCGGGGCGGACATCAACAACGTCTTCAACCATCCTCTCAAGCTGCCCAACCAGGACGGAGCCTTCGGCGACTTCGGCAACGTGGGCAGCTTCACGCTGGGAGTGAATCCAAAGACGCTGCAACCCTTCGTCTCGGACATCACCCGGAACCCGGACTTTGGCCGCCTGATCACCAGCTACGCGCAGGAGAACGTGGATAGCCGGCGGGCGGTGAGGCTGAAGCTGAGACTGTACTTCTAGAGGTGTTAGGTGTCAGGTGTTAGGTGTTAGGGGTGGTAGGCTCTGCCCTTGAGCTTCCGCCGACGCCTCCACCTAACACCTGACACCTATCACCTAACACCTGCGCTTGCCACTCCCGCCGGTAGTAGGATATCCTGTAGTGCTTTGATTCATCTGCGCAACGATAGCTGACCTTATGGGAGAGAACACGGGCGGCGGGACCAGAACTGTGCACGAGATTCTGGATTCGAGCCTGGACAGTGTGGATCACGCCGAGCAGGTGGCTATGGACCTGGCGCAGGAATCCGGTTTCGAAGAAGAGGACTTGCACAAGATCGGGATGTCGGTCCGGGAGTGCATGGTGAACGCGGTGGTGCACGGCAACCGCTACAACGCTCAGAAGAAAGTCGACTTTTCGATTTCCCTGGCCAATGGGCGCTACACCATCCGGATCGCGGACCAGGGGGACGGGTTCGAACTTAGCGACCTTCCCGATCCGCTGGCCGAGGAGAATCTGCTGCGGCATTCCGGGCGCGGCATCTTCCTGGTGCGGGCGTTCATGGACGATTTTCAGGTGCGGCGGATCAGCCCGTCGGGCACCGAAGTAATTCTGGTGAAGAACGTGGTCGCGCCCGCGTGACCGCGATTTCGCTTTCGAGCGAGGGAGGCATCTTACAGTGAGCGTGAAACTGACGAACCGACAAGTGGGAGACGTGAGCGTTGTGGACGTGGCCGGCCGGATCACCCTGGGCGAGGGATCGAGCGCCCTGCGCGACTGCATGCGCGACATGATTGCCAAGAGCCAAAGGAAGATCCTGTTGAACCTGAGCGAGGTCACTTACATCGACAGCTCCGGCATCGGCGAGCTGGTGTCGGGGTTCACGACGGTGACCAACGCGGGCGGCCAGCTCAAGCTGCTGGGTCTGACCAAGCGCGTCAAGGACCTGCTGCAGATCACCAAGCTGTACACGGTGTTCGACGTCCACGAAGAAGAGGCGCACGCCATTCGCAGCTTCACGTAGATTCCCGCCCATGGCTCAACGGTCCCCCGCGTTGATCTTCGACACCTTGCTTGCGTGCCAGCGCTCGGAGGCGCTCAAAGCGGGAGGCATCTTTCAGTGAGCCTGAAGCTGACGAACCGGCTAGTAGGAGACGTGAGCGTTGTGGACGTGGCCGGCCGGATCACCATGGGCGAGGGATCGAGCGCTCTGCGCGACTGCATGCGCGACATGATTGCCAAGAGCCAAAGGAAGATCCTTTTGAACCTGAGCGGGGTCACCCACATCGACAGCTCCGGCCTCGGCGGGCTGGTGTCGGGGTTAACCACGGTGACCAACGCGGGCGGCCAGTTCAAGCTGCTGGGGCTGACCAAGTGTGTCAAGGACCTGCTGGCGATTACCAAGCTGGGTCCGGTTTTCGACATCCACGAAGAAGAGGCGCACGCCATTCGCAGCTTCACCTGAGTTCCCACCCATGGCTCAACCGTCCCCTGAGTCGATCTTCGACACCTTAACTGCCTACCAGCGGAGACGCCTACACTTCCCCGAATACGACCGGATGTTCCGCAACGCGGGGTTCGGGCGGAGCGAGGGGCATACGATTCCGCCGGTCGAGCAGCAGGTGATTGTGAGTTGGAAGTAGGCCCCTACCTGTCAAACACCGGCGTCCGCGTGGATTCAGACGCGCTCCAGAGATGGGTGGACAGATCCAGGCGGCGGCCGTCGGTGCGGATGGAGATCAGACCCAGCCGGTCGGTGCGCAAGACGGCGATGCCGCGCCCGGCGAGCCGCGCCAGGATGTCCGGGTGAGGGTGGCCGTAGGGATTCTCGAAGCCCGCTGACACCAGCGCGAAGCCGGGGCGGGCGGCGTCGAGGAAGGAGGGGCTGGTCGAGGTCTTGCTGCCGTGATGCGCGACTTCCAGCACGTCGGTTCGAGACAGGAGGTTCCCCGTGACCAGGCCCAGCTCGACGGCGCGCTCGATGTCGCCGGTCAGCAGAAAGGATCGCTCGCCGTGCGTGATCCGGAGGGCAAGGGAATCGTTGTTGCGCGCCTCGGCGGAGGGCGCGTAGGCGGAAGGCGGCGCCAGCGCTTCAATGGCCGCGCCGCCGAAGGTGAAGCGATCGCCCTGGCGCAGCGGGCGGATCCGGACGCCGCGCATCTGCGCCCGCGCGCGCAGGGCCTTCCAGGCTGGGGTCTCCGGCGTGGCGCCGGTCCACAACTCCCCGACCGCGAAATTGGAAAGGATCGCGCCGAGGCCGCCGATATGATCCTGGTGGGCGTGGGAGAGCGCGACCACGTCGATGCGCCGGATCGAGCGGGTCCACAAATAGGGCGAGACGACGTCTTCGCCGATATCGAGGCGCGCCGCGCGGGGGCGTCCGAAGGAGGCGATGCCGCCGCCGTCCATGAGCATCAAGCGGCCCTCTGGCAGCGCAACGAGGATAGCGTCGCCCTGGCCGACGTCCAACGTGGTCACTTCCAGGAGTCCCGGCGCGAGCTGGGGAGGGAAGGGATGCCAGACCAGAAGGCCCAGCAGCGCCGCCACCGCAACCGCGGACGCGATGCGCCAGACGGGCCGCGCCGCCAGGGAGACGGCGGCGGCGATCAAGGCCAGGGCGAGCGAGGCCGACAGCCACAGGGGCGGATCGGGAACGCGCCAGTCCGGCTCCCATCGTGCGTGAACGTGGACGATACGCTGCGAGAGAGACAGCAGCGCCGCGGCCAGATCGGCGGGAAGCTGCCACCCGGTGAACACGGCCACAAAGCCCAGCGGAACGATGAGAGCCATTAAGGGAATGATCAGGAGGTTGGCCGACAGGCCGGAGATCGAGACGCGGTGGAAATAGATCGCCATCGGTAGAGCCAAGCCGATCTGCACGACCGCCGAAGTGAGGATCAGGGCGGCGACGGCAAAGACCAGGCGCGCCGGGACCGCCACCAGCCAGCCGGCCAGACGCGCGGGGCATCGCGTCCACAGGGAAAGCGTTTCGGCCAGGAGGCGCAGCTCCAACCGGAACTGAGCCAGGCGCGGCGCGAGCCTGGAGTCGCGGCGCGGGTCGGCCAGGCCCGGCAGGCTCCCGGCCAGGGGCGCCGAGGTGCGCTCCACCAAGGGCAGGGCGATCGCGACCAGAAAAGCGACGGCCAGGAACGACAACTGGAAGCTGGCGTCGAAGAGCTGCTCGGGGTCGAGCAGGAGGAAGGCGACGGCGACCGCGGCCAGCAGGTTCAAGCCGCGCCGCTCGCGATAGAAGAGGCCCGCCGCGACAAACAGCGTGAGACCGGCGGCGGAGCGGATCACTGGCGCTTCCCATCCGGCCACCAGCGCGTACAGCCAGGCCATGGCCGCCGCCGCGCCCAGAGCCAGGGTCCGAGGCAGGAAACAGGCGCGGAGCACCAGCAGGAGAAAGCCGGAGAGCACGGCGACATGCGATCCGGAGATCACCAGGGCGTGGAGGGTGCCGGTCGAACGGAACTCCTCCACCCAGACCTTTTCCATGCGCGAAGAATCGCCGATGAGCAGCGCCTTCATCATGCCGGAGTCGTAGGGGCGGCCGGCATAGAGCCGCTCCAGCCGCTCGATCGCCGCCGCGCGAAGAGCGAGGATCCAACCTCGAAATGGGGATCCGCATTCGCCGTCCAAGATACGGATCGCCGTTCCGGCGCGCGCGGAAACCATCCAATAGATCTGCTTCCGCGCCAGGTAGCGCGCGTAATCGAAGGCTCCGGGATTGCCGAAATTCCGGGTGCGGCGCACGCGTCCATCGAGCTCCACTCTCTGTCCGTATTTCAGGGAGGGCGGCGTCTCGGATTCGCCGAGGAACAGATTGACCCTGGCCCGCGCGCCGGGATCCAGCTCCAGCACGAACTGCTCACGACCTTCGAAGAAGACCGGCGGCTCGACGACGCAGCCCGACAGGATCACCGTCTCCCGGGAGCTTTCGGTATCCAACTCGGGCGACGGGCCGGGCCGGGCGGCGACCCCCGCCAACGCGCCAGCGCAGCACAGCGCGAGCAGGCAACAGGCCGCGCCGGGCCAGCGCGCCTGGGCCCGGAGGCTCACCACATTCAGACAGGCAAGCGCCGCAATTGCAAGCAGGAGTTCGCCTGGCTCGAAACTCAGGCAACGCGAAGCCAGGACTCCGGTGGCGATGGCAGCCAGCGGCGCGACTAATGGGTCGCGCAAGAGGAGTTGCGGGAAGTATAACAGGGATGTGGTGTACAATGGCAAGCCATGAAGTCCGCCCTCTTTTTCCTGGCGATCTGCGGTCTGTGGGCACAGAGCCGCGCGCTAGGTCCCGTACCGCGCTACGAGGTGCGGCGGGCGAAGTGGCCAATCGCGATCGACGGCAAGCTGGACGACGCGGCGTGGCGGGATGCGCGGCGCATCGAGTTCCAGTTCCCATGGGAGCAGCAGACCGGCGCCAAGCAGAAGACCCTGGCCCGGCTGCTGTGGGACGATCGCTACCTGTACGCCGGCTACGAGTGCGAGGACACCGACATCGTCGCGCATTACACCACCCGCGACGACCCCACTTACAAGGACGACGCCGTCGAGATCTTCATCAATCCGGACCCCGCGCAGAACAATTTCTACTACGGCCTGGAGATGAACGCACGAGCCGTGTTGTACGACTATTTCTACGTGTTCCCCAAGCTGCTGCTGAAGCGCATCGACTTCACCGGCGTGCACCTGGCCGTGCACCGTCGCGGCACGCTGAATCAGACCGGCGACGTGGATGAGGGCTGGAGCCTGGAGGTTGCCATCCCGTGGGCGAACTTCGAGGAACTCGCCAAGAAGTTGCCGCCCGATCCGGGCTCGGTGTGGACGGCGAATCTCAATCGCTGGGATGGCACGGAGCCGAACCGGCGGCTGAGCCTGTGGTCGGACTCCGGCCTGGACCGGCCGCATCCGCACAATCCGGACCGGTTCGGACAACTGGTGTTCGTGAACTACCGTTGATCCGCATCCCTGCGGACTTGTGCTCAGATAAGAGAGGATGTCCGCCGCCCGCACCTACTTTCACGTCGACATGGACGCGTTCTTTGTGTCGGTGGAAGAGGTGTTCGATCCGTCGCTGCGTGGCAAGGCCGTGGTTGTCGGAGGACGGCCCAACGAGCGCGGCGTGGTGTCGGCGGCCTCCTATGAGGCGCGGAAGTTCGGCGTCCACTCGGCCATGCCGCTGCGCACGGCATACAAGCTGTGCCCGCAGGCGATCTTCGTGGACGGACATCCGGACCGCTATCGCGAGTACTCGCACAAGGTGCGCGGGACGCTCGACCAGTTCTCGCCGCTGGTGGAGATGGCTTCGATCGATGAAGCCTATCTGGACATGACCGGCACGGAACGGCTCTTCGGTCCGCCGCTGCGCGCGGCTCACCTGCTTCATGAGGAGATGAAGGCGCAGACCCTGCTCAATTGCTCGATCGGGATTGCCTCTGCGCGCATGGTGGCCAAGGTCGCCTCCGATCAGGCCAAGCCGAACGGCGTGCTGTGGGTGCTGCCCGGTCTGGAGGCGCCGTTCCTGGCGCCGCTCGAAGTCCGCAGGATTCCCGGCGTCGGCAAGGTGACGGAGAAGAATCTGCACCGGGTGGGGATCCGGAAAGTGGGGGATCTGGCTAAGCTGGACGAGGGCTTTCTGGCGGCTAAATTCGGACAGTGGGGGCTGGCGCTGGCGGGCAAGGCGCGTGGCGAGGACGCCGGCGGCTGGTTCGATACGGCGATCGGCGAAGACAGCGATCCCAAATCCATCAGCCACGAGCATACCTTCAATGAGGACACCGGCGAGATCGAAACGCTGGAATCGACGCTGGCGCGTTTGGCGGAGATGGTGGGCCGTCGGCTGCGCGAGCACGGCCTCCACGCCCGCACCGTGCAACTGAAACTGCGCTACCAGGACTTCACCACTATCACGCGGGCGCACTCGCTGGATCACGCGACGCAACTGGACACCGAGCTGTTCGAGGAGGCGCGCGCGCTTTTTCACGGCAACTGGAAGAGGGGAGTCCCGGTGCGGCTGCTGGGCGTGCAGGCCTCGTCGCTCGACGGCCATGAGGGGCGTCAGATGAATCTGCTGGACGGCGGGCGTTCGGATCGCTGGCGCCAGGCGCTGGGGGCCGCGGACCGGCTGCGCGACAAGTACGGCGAGTCGGCGGTGACGCTGGCCAAGGGAATGAAAAGCCGGTTCCGCGAGCGGACCCACGAAGCCCTGCCGCGGAAGAAGGACTGAGCCGCGCGCGTCAGCAAGCGGCCGCGGTCAGGCCAGCAGCGCGTGAATGACGTTCCCGTGCACGTCGGTCAGGCGGCGTTGCAGGCCGTTGTGGTAGTAGGTCAGCTTGGTGTGGTCGAGCCCCAGCAGATGCAGGATGGTGGCGTGGAAATCGTAGAGGGTTACGGGATTCTCCGCCGCTTTGCAGCCCAACTCGTCGGTTGATCCATAGGAGAAGCCGCGCTTCAGGCCGGCGCCGCACAGGAAGGAGGTGAAGCCTTCCGGGTTGTGATCGCGCCCGCCTTCGCCCAGTCCCTCGCTGATGGGCAGGCGGCCGAATTCGGTGGTGAACACCAGCAGGGTCTGGTCGAGCAGGCCGCGCTGCTTGAGGTCCCGGATGAGCGCGGCGGTGGGCTGGTCCATGCCGGCGGCCATCTTGCCGTGGTTGGCGACCAGGTCTTCGTGGCCGTCCCAGTTGATGCGCGGCTTTCCGAAGTGCCCGCCGCTGTACATCTGGATGCAGCGTACGCCATTCTCGACCAGCCGGCGGGCCAGCAGGCAGTTGTAGCCGTGAGCGCGGGTGACCGGATCGTCGAGGCCATACATCTGGCGCGTTCGCGCGCTTTCCCCGGAGATGGCGGTCACCTCCGGCGCGCTGACTTGCATGCGCGCGGCCATCTCGTACGACTTGATGCGGGCCACAAGCTGGTCGTCGCCGGGATACTGCCGCAGGTGATCCTCGTTCAATTCGGTCAGCAGATCGTAAGTGGCGGCCTGGGCTCGCGCAGTGACCGCCGCGGGGGGACGCAGATCGGCGATGGGCGCGCTCTCGCCTCCGAACACGGCGCCCTGATGCGCCGCGGGCAGAAAGCCATTGCCCCAGTTGGCGACTCCGCAGGGCGGCAGGCCGCGTGGATCGGGCAGCACCACGAACGACGGCAGATTCTCGTTGGCCGATCCCAGCCCGTAGCTGATCCATGACCCGACCGAGGGGAAGCCCTGGAACACAAACCCCGTGGACATCTGGAAGATGGCCGGCCCGTGGCTGTTGCTGCGCGAGATCATGGAATGCACAAAGGTGAGATCGTCGGCGCATTCGGCCAGGTGCGGCAGCAGAGTCGAGATCCACTTCCCGCTCCGGCCATGCGGGCGGAACTCCCAGGGGCTCTTCATCACCGTGCCGCGCTTGCCGAAGAACGGCGTGATGGTGTTGGCCCCCTTGGTCTCCTTGCCGTGATGTTTGGCCAGATCCGGCTTGTAGTCGAAGGTGTCAATATGGCTGATCCCGCCCGGCAGGAACAGGAAGATCACATTCTTGGCCTTGGCCGGGAAATGCGTCTTGGCCTGCATCATCTGGCTCAGAGCGATGCCCGCCAGGCCGCCGCCGGCCTGCCAGAGGAAATCGCGCCGCGAGGGGCGAAGTTGAACGTTAGGGCACATAGACGAACTCATTGGAATTGAGCAAAGCGCGGCAGTACTCCGCCATCGATTCGCGCTCCAGGAAACGCCCGGCGCGCTCGAGCTCCGGCGGGCGCGGATCGCGTCCGAACAAGAGCTGGTGCGCGCGCCGCACTTGACCCGCGGGCTTCGGCCCCGCCTCGCGCGCCAGCCGCCCGGCGAGAAGACCGGCCTGCCGGATCGCGAACTGGTTGTTCATCAGGGTCAGGGCCTGGAGCGGGGTGTTGGACACGGAGCGCAGCGGGGTGGCCACCGAAGGATCGGGGCAATCGAAGCTGTCCAGGAAGATGCGGTCGCCGCCGCGCACCACAAAGCGGTAGACCGAGCGGCGCCACAAATCCGGGCCGTCGCGATCCACGGCGGCATAGATGTAGGAGCCGCGATCGCCCTTTTTCTGCAAGAGAAAACCGGGGCCGCCGCGCTGGGGATTGAGCGTCCCGGCCACGGCCAGCATCGAGTCGCGCAGCATTTCCGCGTCCATGCGCTTCAGCGGCATCCGCCACAGCCAGCGGTTCCCCGCGTCGATCGACTGCGCCTTGGCGTTGGGCGCGGCCGACTGCTGGTAGGCGCGGGAGGAGAGAATCAGCCGCTCCAGCCAGCGGATACTCCACCCGTTTTCGACAAGAGCATTGGCCAGCCAGTCGAGGAGCTCCGGATGCGAGGGGCGGTCGCCGTTGAAACCGAAGTCGCTCGGCGTGTTCACGATTCCCTGGCCGAAGTGGTATTGCCAGACGCGGTTGACGATCACGCGAGCGGTGAGCGGATTGCGGGGGTCGGTGATCCAGCGGGCCAGGGCCAGCCGCCGCTCTCCATCGGCGCCCGAGTCGAGATCCGGCGGCAACTGCCGCACCGCGGTCAAGGCGCCAGGGGTGACTTCCGCGGCCGGTTTGAGAATGCTGCCTCGTTCCAGCAGGTGGGCCGGAGTAATCGGCTGAGGCGTGACGGCGTAGACCTGCTGCAGCGGGGGCACGGCATCGAGGCGCTTCTGCACCGCGGCGCGAGCTTCGAGCAGCTTTTCGCGCTCCGCTCTTGCGTCCGGGGTCAGCTCGGCGGCGATTTCCCCGGCTGAGACCGTGGGCAGTTCCACCTCGCTGTCGTCTTCGTGATTCAAGGACGACCCCAGCGCCTGCCAGGCGGCTCCGTCACGGGAGTACTCAAACCGGTGCCTCGTCCGAGGAATCTGTGGGTGACTGGCGGGCTCAGCGCTGCGACTGAGCGAGGAAGCGATGGAGTTTGCGGCAGGTGGCGTCGAAGGAGCGTTGCGCCTCCTCCGAGCCGTTGTGAACGAGCGGGCCACCGTCCTG
>JACOSH010000329.1 GCA_016178945.1 Acidobacteriota bacterium | reverse complement strand
GGCGGAGGCGCGCCGTCCAGATGGCGCCGGCGTGAGTGGCCAGCCCGAGAAACATCCGGTTTTGCGTTACTGAGAGCGAGAAATCGAGCAATCCCATCCGGAACAGACTGCGGGAAGCGCCGTGCAGGTGGATCACCGGAATGGCCGGCTGTACGGGATTCCTCGCGGCATTGAGCTTGGCCGCCCAGACGCAGTGGAAACCATCCTGGAACGAGCGGTAGTAGAGCGTTTCCCCGCTGGGTGACCAGGCCGGGGCGCCTGACGGCGCGTCGACAATGGGGACCCAGTCGGCGGTCCGTACGGGCTTGCCCTGGAAGGGCGCGACAAACAATCTGGCCTCTTCGATGGTCTTGCCGGCGGCGAAGGCCAGCCAGCGCCCATCGGGCGCGAACCGCACCTCAAAAACGCGCTGCCCCTCGGGCGTCAGGATCTCAGAGCGGCTTCCGCCGGGCAGCTCCAGCAGGCCCGCCGACCCCATGCCGTCTTCGATGGGATGGAAAAAGACGACGCGAGAGAGGTCCGGAGACCAGTCCCAGATGCCCAGGCAGGTTTCCAGGCGGAAGGCCGGCAGGCGGCGGGCCAGGTCGGTGACGACCACTGCGCAGCGGCCCTCCTCGGCGGTGGAGTACAGGACCCGGCTGCCGTCGGCGGAGATCACGGGGCGGTCGACGATGGGCTGAAAGCCGGTGAGCGCCTGGCCAGGGTCGCCATCCAGTTCGCTGGCCCAGAGGTCCTCGCTGCCGGAGCGGTTGGAGATGTAGACCATGTGGCGCCCGTCGGCGGAGACGGAGGGCTGGCGGCTGCTGGCGCCGGCCGGGAGAACCTTTTTCCACTCCCCGCGCACCTTGGCCTGCTCGGGTTCTACCTCCAGGGCCCAGATGTCCAGCGTAGACTGCAAACTGGTGAAAGCGATTCGCCCTTCCGGGCCGGCGGCGACCTGGCTGCGGCGGCCCTTGCCGGCGGTCAGTTTCCGCGGCGCTTCGACGGCCCGCCACTGCGGCGCCGCCAGATCCAGGGACCACAGGTGGAGGTCCTCGCCATTGGCCGCCGAGAAGAAGACCTGGCCGTCGCGCCAGCCGTCCGGGGTGCTCCAGACGCCTACTACGTCACGCAACCGGGCAGTGGCATGGGTTTGAATCGGCGCGCCGCCGTCCAGCGAGGCAATCCACCAGTCGCCCTCGTGCTGGGCGTTGGCGCCATCAAAGAGAATCTGGCTCGGGGAGACCCAGATCGGCGCCTGGGCGAGCGGAAAATCGGGCTGCAACGGCTTGGGGTCGCCGCCTCGGCTGGGAATCAGGAAGAGGCGGCCTTGGCCGGCGCCGACGACTTCATAGTAGGCGATCCACTTGCCGTCGGGGGAAAATCGCGGACGCCTTCCGTTGGCGGCGATGCGCCGGGACTGCCTGCCATCCAGCGAAGCGACCACCAGTGAGCCGCCCTGGTCGCTGCGATAGACGATCCACTGTCCATCGGGCGAGAAATCGGGATCGGAGGCGTGCGTGAGGCCATCGGTCAGCCGCACCGGCTGGCCGCCGGCCAGCGGATGGATCCAGATCGAAAGCATGCCCGAGCCGGCGTCGGAGGCATAGGCAAGCCGCAGGCCGTCCGGCGAAAACACCGGACCGAGGACGAAAGCCGGCGCGGCCGTGAGGCGGGCCGGGTTCATGAGCCGCCGCGCGGCGATCTCCTCCTGGGTTCTTTGAAAGCGGGGCTTGAGCAGCCAATACGCAGCTACCAGAGCGGCCAGCGCCAGACCCGCCCAGGCGAAGCGCAGCACGCGTTCCCAGCGGGGGAAAAGCTTGCTGTCCGGGGGCGGGACGTAGGGCTGTAAGGGGTCGGGTGGGCTTCCCGGTGTCACGGGCTAGGCGAGCCAGGCGGCGATCCGCCGCCGAAACGCCCACATCGGGATGAGGATGACGACCAGGGTCCAGGTGGCCGCCTCGGGGGTGGTGATCAACTCGCTGATCTGGGTCGACCAGACATTGCCGAGGCCGGCAAACTCCTGGAAGGCCCAGAAGATGGTGGGATCAGACGGGTCTCGCACCACCGCGCTGTAATCGCCCCAGCGTTCGTCGGTGCCTCCGCCCAGGTGGTAGTTGGCCAGTCCGGCTCGCAACTGCAGGGGTGTGTCGAAGGTCATGTTGACTCCATCAAAACGCCCTATCGAGGCATAGGAGCCGATGAAGTCGCCCGCGCCCGTGCCCGAACGGCTGTAGGCGATCACCACGTCGCCGAACAGGTTGGCGGATATCGCGCCGTAATAGAGGTCGAAGTTGGAGTCGGCGATGTCGCCTTGGGCCAGGACCGCGTTGGTGGCTTCGTTCAGGACCGTCCAGCGCAGGGCGGAGCGCCCGGCTACACCGTGTGTCTGCACGATGTACAGCAGGCTGCCGACCTGGACGGCGCTGGCGCTGATGCGGCGGTCCAGGGTGTCGATATCGGTCGTGCCGTCGGGCTGCGCTCCCAAGGGCTGGAAGCCGCGGGCATTCACCGTGATGGGAGTGGCGGTACCTAGGGTCGCTCCCGCCGCGCCGGGATTGTTCACATCGAAGCGGATCAGGTTGGTGGTCAGCGGGCCGCGGGCGACGATGGAGCCGTGCCCCTTGGAGGCGCCGAAGTCCAGCGCGCCTTGAAGGGTAAAACCATAGGTGCTGGAGGACAGGTTCTCGAAGCTGCTCATGTTGGCGATGGAGGGAGTGCCGGCCAGGATGTCGGCCTTTGGAATCGAGAACAAGGAAACGCCAGTAAAGGAACCGGACGAGTCTGTGAAGTTGTTGGTTCCGATGTAAACGCCCAGTGCGTCCACCGAAAGCGTCGGGTAGTCGGCGAAGCCGCTGTTGCCGGTGAACATCACCATCTGCCATGTCCCGGTGGGATCGGAGGTGTTCGTGCGCGCCAGCAGGACGCGGTTGCCCGTGTTGTCCACGGTGATCTGGGCCGCGAACCAGCGGTTGCTGGAGATGTCGTAAATCACGCGGGGATCGCTGAGGTTGCCCGCGCCGGGGTTGAAGCCGGCGTTGGTCCAGAAAGTCTGATCGAGAACCCGCGAGACCAGCGCGCCCGTGGACTTGTTGTAGATGGCGAAGGTACCGTTGGTCATCTCCACGATGTGACTCAGTCCCACCGCGCCGATGGTGTCGGGGGGGCGCAACGCCGAGTTGGGACTCCCGCTCAGGGTGCGGTAGTCGGCCAGCGTGGTGCCGGTGAAATTGAGCCCAATAGCCGACGCGTGCAGGCCGGCGCAGGCGGCAAAAACTCCGAAAAATATCCCTCTCCACGCCCGCATCAGGGCTCCTCCGACAAGCCTATCCTTCGTGCCGAGTGTAGCTTTCCGGGGAGGCGCGTGTCAAGCGTGGCAGGGCGTCTTACTTGGCGGCGGGGACTCGGGTGAACACGATTTCGCGCACGGCGGGCTCCAGCCGCACCGCTACCTGATCGATCTCACCGTCGAGATTGCCTAGAAAACTCACTTTCTGGCCCTCCGCTTCGAAGACGTCGTAGTGGAAATGCTTGAGCTCGCGGGCCTCCTGGCCATTCAGCTTCCAGCGCAGGCGGTCGCCCTCCACCGCCACCGTGACGGTCCCGTAGGCGGGGTGCTGGTAGCGCGCGGCGTAGTCGGCGAGGGAGTGCGATGGTTTCGCGCCGGCCTTGCGCTTGCTCTCCGCTTCCTTACGAGCCTTTGCCTCCTCCTGGCGCCGCTTGCTCTCCTCATCCTGGAAGGGCTTGTTCCAGGCAACCGGGGTGAGGCCGAGCAGGAGGTCATAGATGCGCCAGGAGAGGATCTGCGGAATGGCGCGCACGACACGGTTCTGGAGGATCATGACGCCGGCTCGCTCCGCCGGCAGGAAGGTCAGCAGGGCGTGATAGCCGCCGATGGTTCCGGTGTGCCATACCAGGGGATGGCCACGATAGGTGGACACCACCAGTCCCATCCCGTAGAAACTTTGCCCGAGCAGCTCGGGGCCGATTCCTCCCGGCGGCGTGACCACCTGCGGCGTCCGCATCCGCTCGAAGTGGATGGCGGGAAGGATCTGCTTGCCGCCGGAGTTGCCGGAGTTCAGGTGCAGGAGAAGATAGCGAGTCATCTCCTCCAACGTGGAGTTGATGGAGCCGGCGGGTCCGATGGCATCGATGTTGCGCAGGGGAATCTCGCCCGCGCGATCCACTCCGTACGTGTGGGCGTAGTCCTCGCTCTGGAGCGAATCGCGAACCGAGAAGTTGGCCCGGGTCATCTCCAAGGGTTCCAGAAGACGCTTGCGCACCAGATCTTCCCAGCTCGCGCCGCCCAGTGTCTCGGCCAGTATGCCCGCCGTCATGAACATCAGGTTGTTGTATTGGAACGCGGAGCGGAAGGGCTTGCTCGGCTCCAGGTATCGCAGGCGCTCATACATCTGGCGGCGCGACAGGGAGGAGTCCAGCCATAGGAGGTCATGGCGCGGCAGTCCGGTGCGGTGGGTGACTAGGTCGCGAGCCGTGGCCTGAGCGGCCGCCACCGGATCGTGGAGACGGAAGCCGGGCAGGTACTCGCGCACCGGCGTATCCCAATCCAGCCTTCCTCCACCAGGCCGGCCAGCGCCAGCACGGTGAACGACTTGGTGATCGAGCCGATGCCGAACAATGTGCGCGGGGTGACGGGCAGGTTGTTCTTCACGTCGCGAAGACCGTAGCCCTTGGAGTGGACCACCTTCCCGTCCTTGACCACGGCCAGGGCCAAGCCGGGCACGCTCCACTCTTTCATGGTGGCGGCCACGAGCTCGTCGATGCCTTGGGGGATCGTTTCGGCGCCGAGCCGGGCGATGATCAGCAGGCTGAGGGCAAGTCTCATTTGGCGTCTCCCTGATAGCCGGGGCCCCGCACGATGCGGCCAGGCTTGGCGCCGGTGTGCTTGCCATCGCGGACCACCGCGACGCCGTTCACCAACACGTGTTGGACTCCCACCGAAAGCTGGTGGGGCTGCTCGAAGGTAGCGCGGTCGGCGATCGCTTCCGGATCGAACACCACCAAGTCGGCGTATAGTCCTTCTTGCAGCAAGCCTCGGTCCTGGATCGACAGCCGTCGCGCCACGGCCGAGCTCATCTTGCGGATCGCGTCTTCCAGCGGCAGCACTTTCTCGTCTCGCACGTACTTGCCGAGGATGCGGGGATAATTCCCGTAGGATCTGGGGTGCGTCAGATCCTTGGGATTCCCTGGATCGAAGCCGCCCGCGTCCGTGCCGATCTTGATCCAGGGCTGGCGCAACTGCAGCCGCACGTTGTCCTCGCTCATCATGAAATAGACGGTTTCGACCCGGCGGCCCTCGGCGAGGACCAGATCCATGGCGGCGTCGATCCAGTCCTTGCCCATCATGCGGGCGATCTCGGACAGGCGCTTTCCCACGTACATCTTGTTCTCCGGCTTTTCGACCCCCACGATGAGCACGCCGTCCGGACCCGCCAGCATGCCCATGTTCTCCCACTGCGTCTTGTCGCTAAGGATTTCGGCCCGGATTCTGGCGCGAACGCCCGGGTCCTGGAGGTTGTCGAACAGCTTGCCGCCGGCGGCGGTCCACGGCGGCAGACAGGCGGTCAGGCCGGTAGCGCCGGCGATGTAGGCATACATGTCGGCGGAGATGTCCAGGCCCGACCGGCGCGCCTGCTCGATGCGGGCGATGGCTTGCCCGGCTTTGTGCCAGTTGCGCGTTCCGGAAGCCTTCAGATGGTAGATCTCGACCGGCACGCCCCCCTGTCGCCCGATCCGGACGGCTTCGTCGATCGCTTCCAGCAAGTGGTCTGCCTCCGAGCGCATGTGGGTGATGTAGACGCCGCCCAGAGGGCCCATGGCCTTGGCCATCTCGATCAGCTCCGCGGTGGTCGCGTACTCGCCCGGCGGATAGATCAGGGCCGAGGCCACCCCGAACGCGCCGTCCTCCATGGCCTGCCGGACCAGGGTCTGCATGGTGTCGATCTCGGCCGGCGAAGGCGCGCCCTGCTCCATGCCTTTGACGTACATGCGCACGGTGGTCGCGCCCAGGAACGAGCCGAAGTTCGCCGACGCGCCGTTGCGCTCCATGGCGCGCAGCCAGCGGTCGAAACCGCGCGGCCCGGTGAAATCCTCACTGCCGGCGGTTGGGTGCCGGCCGCTCTGCTGTTCACCGGCCAGGGTGCGCTCGTTGGCCGGGGCGTTGGTCCATCCCTCGCCCAAGATCTCGGTGGTGATCCCCTGAGTGACCTTGCTGATGACCCGGCCGTCGCCGCCGAGGAAGGGCTGGCGCGAATGGCTCTGGATACCGATGAAGCCGGGCGCCACCACCATCCCGGCGATGTCGAGGCGCCCCTTGGCCGGGGCCTGGCGCAGCACGCCCGGCGGTGCGATGCGGGCGATGCGATCGCCGCGAATGGCCACGTCGCCGTAAAACCAGGAGTTGCCCGTGCCGTCCACGACGCGGCCGCCGCTGAGGATCATGTCGTAGGGGGCCTGCGCGGCGGCGCACAGGGGAATCAGCAGGAGGAAGATGCGCTGCATGGTATTTCCGACAGTATACTAGTCCTCATGTTCAGGTGGCCCGTGTTCTTCCTGGCGGCGGCGCTATGGGCGCAGCCGGCGCCCTCGATTCCGTCCCAGCGCCATGCCCGGCTGGTGATCCGCAACGCGATGGTGGTGGAGGGAAACGGCACGCCCGCGGCGGGTCCCAAGGATCTTGTGATCGAGAACAGCCGGATCGCGCGCATCGAGGCGTCGCGTCCGGCAAGCGTCCCGAAAGGAGACGTGGAGATCGACGCCACGGGCAAGTACGTGCTCCCCGGACTGATCAATCTCCACGGCCACGTGCAGGACGAGCGCGCCCGCGTCCCGATGCCGGTGGACTACTGCCTGAAGCTCTGGCTGTCGGCGGGCATCACCACGGTGCGCGATCTCGGCAGCGAATTGGAGAAGACCAAGGCGCTGAGGGACAAGAGCCTGGAGGGGACCGTGGCGGAGCCGCGGCTTTTCCTATACCCGGTGTTCGGACACTCTCCCGCGCCGCGCAACGCCGGGGAGGCGGCGGCGCGAGTCCGGGAGCTGAAAGAGAAAGGAGCGGACGGCCTGAAATTTCTGGGCACGTACCGCGACGTGATGCAGGCCATGCTGATCGAGGCGCACGCCCAGGGGCTGCGCGCCGCGCACCACACCGGCGTCGAGGAAACCAACGCCTGGGACGACATCGCCTCCGGCACCACCAGTATCGAGCACTGGTATGGCATTCCGGACGCGGCCTTGCGGGACGGCGTGCAGAGTTT
>JACOSH010000328.1 GCA_016178945.1 Acidobacteriota bacterium | reverse complement strand
GGGAAGCGTCTCGCGCGCTCCGTGCTGGCGCGCTCCCACCACACCGCACATGTAGGCATGGCAGGAGTCGAACAACACCCGGAAGTTGGGGTGATTCACTTTCATGTGGAGGGACAGGATCTCGGAGGGCTTGTTGAAAGCGAAGCCCGGTTCGAACTCCCAGGCCATGCGGATGCCGGCCTCCTGCGCCAGGCCGGCCGACTCCCGCCACAGGTCCGCCAGACGGTCGAAACAGGCCTGGTAGTGCCGCTCCTCGATCGAGCCCGGCGCTGCGCCCGAATCGACGCGCAGCGAGGGGCTGCCAATGTCCGCGCACATCTCGACGTTACGGCGGAACAGGTCCAGGTACCGCTCGCGATTCCCCGCCATAGTGGGGTTGACGCTGGTGAAATCGGCGGCATACCCGGATACGCCCAGCCGGTGGTCGTTGAGGAAGCGCACCAGCTCCCGGCGCGAGTCCTTAGTCGCGTATCGATCCAGCGTCACATGGGGAGGGAAACCGCAGATCTCGATGCCGTCATAGCCGGTTTCGGACAGGCGTCGAACGGTCTTGTCAAAAGGAATGGGATCGTCGGAATAAGGACCAAAGGAGAACGCCCAACTGCCCAGGGAAATCTTCATTCACCACTCCAGGGGAACATCTCCTCAGATACACTATTCCCCGCGCGGAAGCAAGCGGTAGGGCGGTCTATCCTATTCCAAGCCGAACAGGGGCCGGCGGGCGCGGCGGAAGGTGAAGCGCTTGGGATTTACCGCCGTGGTTCCACCGGTGTCGACGTCGATAATCCGGCCGGCGATGGGTTCATAGGCCGCTTTGTAGGCGATGGCCGCCTTGACCACCAGGATCTTCTGCCGCTGCGGGTAGATGCCGCAGGAGATCAACTGGTGCAGGCTGAAGGGCACCTGACGCCGGGTGGTGAGCATGAGCAGATTGGAGAGATCGCGCGTTGAGCCCTCCGCTTCGATCACGGCGGTGAGGCCCTGGTCGTAATAGGTCTGGCCGCCATGGCGCACCTCCGGCTCGAGGAACTTGCCGTCGTGAAGCGATTTCACCACGCCGCGGATTCGCACCGGCTGGCCGTGGAGCCGGTCGGCCTTGCCGCCCACCGGCATGTCGAACGGCTGGCCGATGCCGGCCCGCGCGGCGGCCTGGGCCGCGCCCGGATCGGCCAGGACCACCACCCAGCCGGACGCCTTCTGTTTCACCAGCTCGCTGAGCATGAACGTGGCGTCGCCCGACGAACCGCCGCCGATGTTGTCGCCCATCTCGACCAGCACCACCGGCGCCTTATCGCTGGCGATGGCCTGGCGCACGGCTTCGGCCGGCTCGGGCAGCTTCAGCACCAGCCGGTCGCGCGTGGCCCACAGCATGTCCGAGAGCCGCTGCGCTTCCCGCCGCGCCAGATCCGGATCGTTGTCGGTGACCACGATCACGGTGGGCCCGACGAAGGGGACATCCGCGTACTGATAGCCGCCCGAGACGCTGCAGGCCAGGATCTTGGGATTCCGCTCCAGGCGCTTGGTCTCGGCGACGATGGGCAGCAACGGCTCGACCTTGGTGTACTGGAAGACGATGTTGTAGATCATCGGCGGCTTGACGATGGCCTGCACCGGCTTCACTCTGCCGGCGGCGATGCCGGCCATGATGCGGGCGGCCTGAAGGCCGCGGTCCTTCTGGTCAATGTGCGGGACTTCCTTGTAGGTGATCAACGCCGTGGTCAGCTTTTCCATCTCGGGCGAGACATTGGCGTGAAAATCGTGGGTGACCACGATCGGGAACGCCGGACCCAGCGCCGCGCGAAGCCGCTTCATGATCTCCACGTCGCCGTGCGGATAGTTCTCCGTAACCATCGCGCCGTGCAGCGCCAGCAGCAAGCCGTCCAGTTTGCGGGGCGCGGCCTTCAGCCTGGCGATCATCTGGCTGGTGATCTTGGTCAGCGCCTCTTCGGTGACCGGGCCCTTGGGCGTGGCGTTGGCCAGCACCGTGGGATAGACGTCAAAGCCGTACTGGTCCGCGCCTTCCAGGTAGCCGCTGACCTCGTCCTTGTTCTTGCGCCAGACATCGGTCTGGGCGTTGTTGCGAAGCTGGAAATCGGCCAGTGTGGTCTTGGCCGGGTTGAACGAGTTCGACTCATGAGTGAACTGCCCGATGGCGATCAGCGGGCGGTTGGACTGGGCGCAGGCGGCCAGCGCGAAGAGGAATGCGAAACAACGCACCATGGCTCCGTATTGTACACCGGTGGGAGTCCTACAGATCCCGGTAGGGCCGTCCCTGAGATTGAGCCACTCCGGGATGCGTCACTTCGCCGTCGTAGGTGTTGACGCCCAGCCGCAGCGATTTACGCCCCGCGATCGCGCCCTCCAGGCCCTTGTTGGCCAGTTGCAGCAGGTAGGGGAAAGTGGCGTTGGTGAGGGCGAAGGTCGAGGTGTGAGGCACCGCCGCCGGCATGTTGGACACACAGTAGTGCAGGACGCCGTCCACATAGTAGATGGGATCGGTGTGGGTGGTGGCGTGCGAGGTTTCGAAGCAGCCGCCCTGATCGATGGCGACGTCCACCATCACGGCGCCGCGCTTCATGTTGGCGATAGCCTGACGCCGGACCAGTTTCGGCGCGGAGGCGCCGGGAATCAGCACCCCGCCGATCACCAGGTCGGCCAGCTTCAGCGATTCGTTGATGGTGTACAGATTCGAGGCCAGCGTGACCACTTGGCCGTTGAAAATATCGTCCAGCTCGCGCAGGCGCTGGAGGCTCTTGTCGATGATGGTGACGTGAGCGCCCATGCCGTAGGCCACCTTGGCGGCATTGGTCCCGACCACGCCGCCGCCGATGATCACGACGTTGGCCGGCGCCACGCCGGGCACGCCGCCCAGCAGCACGCCGCGCCCGCCGTTGGGCGCCTCCAGGTACTGCGCGCCGATCTGCACCGACATGCGGCCGGCGACCTCGCTCATGGGCGTCAGCAGCGGCAGCGAGCCGTCCTCTTCCAGGATCGTCTCGTAGGCCACGCCGCTGACCTTGGAGGCCAGCAGCCGGTCGGTCAGCGCCGGCAGCGGCGCCAGGTGCAGGTAGGTGAACAGGATGAGGCCGGGCCGTAGGAATTCGTATTCCGAATCCTGCGGCTCCTTGACCTTCACGATCAGGTCCGATTTTCGCCACACCTCGCCGGCGGTCTGGACCAGACTGGCGCCGGCCTGGACGTAATCGCGGTCCGGGAGCGAACTGCCTTCCCCGGCCTGAGTCTCCACCAGGACTTCGTGGCCGGCCTCGCGCAGCGCCGTCACGCCGCTGGGAACCAGACCCACACGGGTCTCCTGGTCTTTCACTTCCTTCGGGACGCCGATGACCATGATCCCAGTGTACTGCGCCGGACTACAGCGCCAGGCCGCCCTTGTACACCATGTCTTTCAGCCGGAATTTCCGCTTGAATTCCAGAGGACCCACCTTGCTGGCGAACTCGATTTCTTTGTCGTCGAGCGCGATGGGGGCGGTCTTGGGGAAAGCAAAGATCACGGCGAGGGACTCCTCGTTGCCCGCGAACTGGATGGCTTCCGGCGTGATCGGGTCCTTGCCTTTCCGCTTGAGCGACGTGGAGGCTTTGAGCTCGGCCTGGAGGCGTTCGTTTCCCATCTGCGCCATGCGCGCCGGGAAACCGATCAGCGCCAGACGGTAGTGGGTATCGGGCTCGGAAAGCAATTTCTGCGCCTCCGGGGAGGTCTCCGCCTCCTTGCCGAGCTTGGCCTTGAGCAGCGCCTGCCTCACCGGCAGGGCGCTGACCCAGCGGATCTGAACGGTCACTGTGGGCATGGCCGGAGCGCCTCCCTCCGATCCCATCCCGCCGCCCGCGCCGCCGCGGCCCATGCCACCGCCACCGCCCATGCCGCCTCCCGCACCACCTCCCGCACCACCTCCCGCACTCAGGCCGCCGTCCGCGCCTCCGATGGCGCCGCCGCCCATTCCTCCGCCACCGCC
>JACOSH010000320.1 GCA_016178945.1 Acidobacteriota bacterium | reverse complement strand
AAGTACCGCGTCCCGATGGTGAAGATCACCGGCAGCCAGCGCATCGACCTGCTGGGCGTCCGGAAGGAGGACCTGCCCCGTATTTGGGCCGACCTGGGGATGCCTTCCGGACAGGCCTACACGAAGGGAGTCCGCATGGTGAAGACCTGCGTCGGAACGGACTTCTGCCGTTTCGGGACGCAGGACTCGACCTCCGCGGGCATCGAGCTGGAGCGCCGCCTTGAGAACCTCTACACGCCCCACAAGGTGAAGATGGGCGCGGTGGGTTGTCCCCGCAACTGCGCCGAGGCCACGGTAAAGGACATCGGCCTGGTGGGCCAGGAAGGAAGTTGGCAGGTGGTGGTGGGCGGGGCGGCGGGCAAGAGCGTCCGCAAGGCCGATCTGCTGGTCACCGTGGAGACAACCGTTCAGGCGCTGGAAGCCGCCGAGCTCTTTTTCCAGTACTACCGCGAGAACGCCAATTTCCTCGAGCGCACCTACGACTTTGTGGAGCGGCTCGGCATCGAGAAGGTGCGCAAAGAGACGGTCTACGCGCTCGGGGAAGCGCGCCAGGGCCTGCTCGAACGTCTGCACAAGTCCAAGGCCCTGGCCAAGGACGCTTGGCTCGAGCGGGAAGAGCCCTTGCATCCCACCCAGTTTGTCCAAATTCAACCCATGGAGTACGCCCGAATATGAATTGGATTCGAATCACCCGTAGCGACAACATTCCGCTGCGCGAGGGGCGCAGCGTGCGGATCGGCTCGCGGCAGATCGCGGTGTTCAACCTGGGCCAGCGTTTCCTGGCGGTCGAGAACCGCTGCCCGCACGGCGGCGGTCCTCTGGCCGATGGTATTCTCTCGGGCTGCGATGTGGTGTGCCCGCTGCACGCCTGGAAAGTCTGCCTGGAGACGGGCCAGGTGCGCCGGCCCTCGGTGGAAGCCTGCGTCGCGACCTTTCCGGTTCGCGTGGAAGACGGCGTGGTGCAGGTGCAGTTGCCGTCTCCGGCGGAAGCGGCGGCTTGAGGGCGCCTAACCGCATTGGGGAATCGCGTGCATTGGTCATCTCCAACCGCTTGCTTACGCGCGCGGCTCTGCACGTGCAGCAAGAATGGTACCGAGCCGCGACCGTGAGGAAGCGGTTCCCGTGCCTTTTCCCGAAGACCGGCGCGAGGATGCTATCCTGGCCTTTTCCTCCTCATGCCGCTCTTCCAAGTAATCGTCCTCGCCTTGGTCCAAGGCCTCACCGAGTTCCTGCCCATCAGCAGCTCGGCGCATCTGGCGCTGGCGCCGTGGCTGCTGGGGTGGCCGGATCAGGGCCTGACCTTCGACATCGCCTTGCACCTTGGCACCCTGCTCGCCGTGTTCTGCTACTTCGCCCGCATGTGGGTGCAGGTGATCGCCCAGGGATTGGGCCTCGAGTTCGGCAGTGACGAGCAATTGAAGCGGAACCGTGCGCTGTTGTGGTATCTGGCCCTCGGGTCGGTCCCGGTGGCGGTGATCGGGTTCCTGTTCAAGGATCAGGCCGAGCACTGGCGGAATCCCTTCGTCATCGGCGGGATGCTGGTGAGCGTGGGCGTGCTGATGCACGTCGCGGACCGGAGCTCGACCGGGCGTAAGAGCCTCGGGCAAATCACGCTGGCCGATTCGCTGGCGATCGGGATGTCCCAGGCGCTGGCCATCGTGCCGGGGACCTCGCGCAGCGGCATCACCATCACGACCGCGCTATTTCGCGACATCGACCGCGCGACGGCGGCCCGATTCTCCTTCCTGCTCTCGACGCCGGCCATCGGCGGCGCGGCCCTCAAGGCACTGCTCGATCTGAAGAAGGCCGGGGGGCTGGCCCCGGAGATGCTCACCCCTTTCCTGGTGGGAATCCTGGTCAGCGGCCTGACGGGTTGCCTGGTGATCGCCCTGTTCATCCGCTACCTCACGCGGAACACCTTGCGCCTGTTCATCCTCTACCGCATTATTTTTGGCATAATAGTACTTGCTCTGGCTTTCTTCCGCCGGCCAGCGGGATGAAGCTCTTCAGTCCGACGCCATACAAGAGGCTCAACGAAGCCACCGGGGTTGTATTGTTGTGTGGGATCCTACCTGGCGGACCTGTTTCTCCAGGCCTTCGGTCTGTGCGCTTTCCTGCTGCCCATCACCTGTTTTCTGCTCTCCTGGAAGTGGCTGCGCTCCGAGCCCCTGGCGAACCCCGGAGTCAAGACGTTCGGGATGGCGCTGCTGTTCCTGAGTGCGCTGGCAGCCCTGGGACTCGCGCCGAGTTGGACACTGTATGACGGCGCGATCCACCCCGGCGGAGTCGCGGGCCTGCTGCTGGCGGGCTACCTGAGACACGCCGCCAACCTCACGGGAGCGGTGCTTCTGACCGCCACCTCCGTGGTGGTCTCGATCTACATCCTCACCAGCTTCACAATGGAAAAGCTCGGCCGTTGGCTGGCGGGCCCGCTGGGCCTGCTGCGCCGGATCGCCGACGGCTGGGTGAACTGGCTCCACCAGATGCGTCAAAGGCAGCAGGCCAACGCCGAGTCGCGCGCGGCCGAGCGGAGACGGCGGCTGGCGGACGCCAAGGTCAAGCCCCAACCGAAAGGAGAGCCGCAACTGGCTCCGCCCTTGGTGGCCGCCAAGGCCTCGCTGGCGCCCGAGCTTGTGAGCGAAGAGATCCCCATCTGCCCGCTGGTCGAGGAGACGCCGCCCTGGACGGGAGAGCCCACTCCACGGCCTCCCATTCCCGACACACGGCCACTCGCCAAGCACACCACCTTCGAGCTTCCATCAACCGAGTTACTGGCCGAGCCCGCCGGACGCACCGCATTCGACG
>JACOSH010000319.1 GCA_016178945.1 Acidobacteriota bacterium | reverse complement strand
CCGGGGAGACCGGGACCGGCAAGGAGCTGGCGGCCCGGGCGATCCACATGGCCAGCGGCCGGGGAGCGCTTCCCATGGTGTCGGTGAACTGCGCGGCGCTGCCGGCGACCCTGCTGGAGGCCGAGCTGTTCGGACACGCCCGCGGCGCCTTTACCGGAGCCGTGAACCAGCGCATCGGCCGCTTCGAGCAGGCGCACCGCGGCACGATTTTTCTCGACGAGATCGGCGAGATCCCGCTCGAGCTGCAAGCCAAGCTTCTGCGCGTTCTCCAGGAACGCGAGATTCAGCGCGTCGGGTCCTCCGAAACCATCCGCCTGGATTTCCGGGTGATCGCCGCTTCCAACATCGACCTGGAAGAGGCCGTTCGCAAGCAGCGTTTCCGGCAGGACCTGCTGTACCGGTTAAACGTGGCGCCGCTGCACATGCCGCGGCTGCGAGACCGGATCTCGGATATTCCGGTTCTGGTGGACCATTTTCTGGACCGGATCTGCCGGCAGGAAGGCCTGCCCGTGAAGCAGAGCTCCCGTGAGGCGGTCGAGCATCTTTCCAGCTACCACTGGCCGGGCAACGTGAGGCAACTGGAGCACAAGGTGGAGAAGGCCATCGCCTTCAGCGGCGAGCGGCGGCAGCTCTATCCGGTGGATTTTCCGCTGCCCGAAGAAGCGAAAGCCTGCCCGGCCATTCCGGAAACGATGTTGGACGTGCCGGAGACGGGAATCGACTTCGACCAGATGATCAGCGGTATCGAACGCGCCGTGCTGGGTCAGGCGCTGGCCAAATCCGGCGGCAATAAGGCGCGCGCGGCCAGCCTGCTCGGCATGAAGCGCACGACGCTGCTGTCGAAGGTGAAGGCGCTCAGCCTGGAAGCGAGCTAGAGTCCTGAGCCGCCCCCCATGAGCTCAGCCAAGGCACCAGCGATTCCTCCAGCGATTTCCGGCCCGCCCGCCCGGCGGGAAGTGGGAGAAGTGGCCATCCCCATCGCGGTACTGGCGATTGTGGTGGCCCTGATCACGCCGCTGCCCGGGTTCATGCTGGACTTCCTGATCGTGGCCGACATCATGTTGTCGGTGACGGTCATGATGGTCGCGATGAACATCAAGCGGCCGGTGGAATTCAGCGTCTTCCCCACCACGCTCCTGCTGATGACCCTGTTCCGTCTGGCGCTGAACGTCTCCTCCACGCGCTTGATTCTGACCAACGGCAACACCGGGACTTCCGCCGCCGGGCACGTGATTGAGGCTTTCGGCAGCTTCGTGGTGGGCGGAAACTACGTCATCGGCGCGGTGATCTTCCTGGTCCTGAACGCCATCCAGTACCTGGTGATCAACCACGGCGCGGTCCGCATCTCGGAGGTGACGGCGCGCTTCACGCTGGACGCCATGCCCGGAAAGCAGATGTCCATCGACGCCGACCTGAACGCCGGCCTGATCGACGAAAACGAAGCCCGGCAGCGGCGCAGGCAACTGGCCAGCGAAGCCGAGTTCTATGGGGCCATGGACGGGGCCTCGCGATTCACGCAGCGCGACGCGGTGGCCAGCATTCTGATCACGGCCATCAATATCCTGGCCGGCTTTCTGATCGGCGTGCTGCAACATGGCATGGGACTGCGGCACGCGCTGGAGACCTACACGGTCCTGACCATCGGAGACGGCCTGGTCACGGTGATCCCCGCCCTGATGATTTCCGTGTCCGGAGGCCTGATTGTGACGCAGGCCAACTCGGACAGCCGGCTGGGAGCGGAGGTCCAACAGCAGGTCTTCGGCAAGACGCAGCCGCTGTTTCTGGGCGCCGGCGTGGTGACGGCGCTGGCGGCCCTGCCCGGTTTTCCCGCGCTTCCGTTCCTGCTGATCGGAGGCGGATTGGGCGCCGCGGCGTGGCGGTTGCGCCGAAAGCTCGACGCGGCCGCCGAGGTTCCGACGCCGCCCCTGGCCCGGCAGGCCAAGGAAAGCCTGGACGCGCTGCTGCAGGTGGAGCCGGTGGCCATCGAAATCGGGCTGGGCCTGGTGAGCCTGGTGGAAGGCGGGCAGAGCTCGCCGTTGTTGCAGCGCATCACCGCCATCCGGCGTCAGATCGCCGGCCAACTCGGCTATGTGCTGCCCACGGTCAAGGTCAACGACAACCTGTCGCTGTTGTCGCGCGAGTATGTCGTGTTGCTGAAGGGCGCGGAGATCGCCCGCTTCGAACTGCCGCTGGGTCAAGAGCTAGCGATCCCCACGGGCAAGACCAATCCGGCCCTGGAAGGGGCCGCCACCAAGGACCCGGCCTTCGGTCTGGCGGCCTGGTGGATCAAATCCGAGCGCGCGGAGCTGGCGCGCACGAGCGGCTACACGGTGGTCGATCCGGTCAGCATTCTGGGCACTCATTTCGCCGAGCTGATCCGGCGCCACGCGCACGAACTGTTCACCCGGCAGGACGCCAAGAACTTCTGCGATCGCGTCGCGCAGCAAAATCCCAAGCTGGTGGAGGATTTGGCCCCCAAACTGCTTTCTCTGGCAGTGATTCAGCGCGTGATGCAAAACCTGTTGCGCGAGCGGGTTTCCATCCGCGACGGGGTGACCATTCTGGAGGCTTTGAGTGAGGCGGGCGGGATGACCAAGAACTCGGTGCTGCTGACGGAGTACGTGCGGCAGGCGCTGCGCCGGACCATCATCAAGCCGTTCCTGGGGTCCAACCAGGAAGTGCCGGCCTACTTCTTCGACGCCGCCGTGGAGAAGGCGGTCGAGTCCGCGGTCGAGGATGGCGAGCATACCAGCGTCCTGAGCCTGCCGCCGCAGAAGATCCGGGAGATCGTCGGCCGGGTTTCGCGCAAGCTGGAGATGGCCGGCGCCGCCAGCCTGGCGATCGCCAGCTCCAGCAGCCGTCACTTCCTGCGGCAGATTCTGGAAACCACTTTTCCGACGCTGGCGATTCTGTCCCTGAACGAGGTCCCGCCCGAGGTGAAAGTGCGGAGCCTGGGCGTGATCGACTAGACGCGCGCATCGAGGAAAAGCAGCCGTGAGAATTCGATCCTACTTCGCCAATACCGTGGAATCGGCGGTGGAGCGCGCGCGCCAGGAGTTAGGCGCCGATGCCCTGCTGATCAGCGTGCGCGCGGCGAAGCCGGAATCCGCGTACCTGGGCCGCTACGAAGTGGTCTTCGGCGTGGCCGGCGCTCCCGAAGCGGCCGCACCCGTCGCCGCGCCTCCCGCCCCGCCCGTGCCGGCCCCGCCCGATTTTTCGGCCGGCCTGGCGGAGCTGCGCGCCCAGATCGAGACTCTCCATCGCGCGGTCCTGCGGCCTTCCGCCGAGCCCGCCGAGGCGGGGTCCCCGCATCCCGTAATGGCGGAAGCCCTCGCCGCCCTGCTCGAATCGGACGTGGACCCTCAGATCGCGCGCGAGATCCTGGCGTCGGTGCAGCCGCGCGTCAAGGGACTCGTGCGCGCTGGAAAGATTGGTGTCGCGCCGGACGGCAAGGAGATCCTGCGCGCCCTGGCCGCCGAAGTAGAGAGCCGCTTTGAGGTGGTGGCGGAGCTGGGAACCGCGCCGCAAGGCCTCAGGGTGGTGGCGCTGGTGGGTCCGCCGGGAGCGGGCAAGACCACCACGCTGGTGAAGCTGGCCATTCTGCACGGCCTGACCGCGGGCCGTTCCACACGGATTCTGGACGTGCAGGCCAACCGGGTGGGCTCGAGTGAACCACTGCGTTCCTATGCCGCGGTTCTCGATTTGGGATACCAGGCGTTGGAATCGGCCTCGGATCTGCCCCGGATTCTCGAGCAGTACGCCGGCGAGGACCTGGTTCTCATCGACACGCCCGGCTACGGCCCGGGCGAGTGCCGGGAGGCCACCGAGCTGGCCGCGGTCCTGTCCTGCCAGATGTCGATCGACACCCACCTGGTGCTGCCGGCCTCCATGCGCACGGCCGACCTGCGCCGGACCATCGATCGCTTTCAGCCGTTCTGGGCCGCCAAGCTGCTGTTCACGCGTTTGGACGAGACCAACTCGCTGGGTCCGTTGTTCTGCGAGGCCGCGCGGGTCCAGAAGCCGCTGTCCTTCGTCTCGACCGGCCAGCGAGTTCCCGACGATCTGGAGGCCGCCTCGAAAACCAAGATCGCCAACTGCATCTTGACCCCACGCCGGGAGAGCGCCTTGACGGCCGCCTGAGGACCATGCGCGATGGAAGCCGCCTCTTCAGGTATTGAGTACTGCCCGAGCGGGAAGGTCTCGACCAGCGAGCGGGAGCGTCTCATCCTGGAGCATCTTCCCCAGGTCCGCTCGATCGCCTACCGCATCCACGAACGCCTGCCGTCCAGCATCTACCTGGAAGACCTGGTGGCGACCGGCATCATCGGGCTCATCAACGCGGTGGACAGTTACGACGCCAGCTTCGGGGTCAAGCTCAAGACCTACGCCGAATACCGGATTCGCGGCGCGATTCTGGACAGCATCCGCGGCCTGGACGGCATCCCGGCGCACAAGCGCGGGCGGATCAAGCAGATTGAGGCAGCCATCCTGGCGCTGGAGCAGCGCTTGATGCGTCCGCCGGTCGAGGAAGAGATCGCCGCCGAGCTGGGCATCGGCGCCGCCGAGTATCAGGAATGGTTGCGGGATGTTCAGGGCGTGTCCATCGGCAGCCTGGACGCGGTTCCAGAGAACGGACAGGGCCTCAGCCTGATCCACTACATCGCCGACCGGGAAGACGACACGCCCGCCTGCCAGTTTGAGCGCGCCGAGCTGGAGAAGCTGCTGTCCGACGCGATCCAAAAGATGCCCGAAGTGGAACGTCTGGTGCTGAGCCTGTACTACCAGGAGGAGCAGGGCTTGAAAGAGATCGCCGCCATCATGAATCTGCACCTGACGCGCGTCTCGCAGTTGAAGTCTCAGGCGGTAATCCGCCTGCGCAGCTACATCCGGAAGCGTTGGCCGACGGGAAAGGGGATCTACTGATGGCCGAATCGATGGTGCAAGGGGGCCGGGGCCTGGTGGCGTGGATGGCGGAGGAGTGGGCCCACCAGTTCGTTGAGGCTTTTCAGTCCCGGACGCGGGAAGCCGCCGGGTTTGAGCCGGGCTCGGCGCGCGTAGAATCCGTGGCCGTGATTCGCATCAACGGAGAGGACTATCGCGGCTGGGAGCAGCCGCTGCACCTCGGCCCTGGCGCGCGGATTTGGGTGGGATTGCCGGCCGCCTCGGTTCGCGATCTGGGCAAGAGGATCCTGCGCGCGGCGGGCGAGAAGCATCCCAGCGACGAGAGCGGCGAAGCGGCCTTCCTGGAGTTCCTGGGCATGTCCCTGGAGCAGACGGCCACTCAGATCCACGAACGGCTTCATATCCAGGAGAGCCCTGCGTTCGGCGCCGAGCGCCTGGAGATTCCCGAGGCTGAAGCGGGATTCCTGGGGAGGCTGTCGGTTGGGGACAGCGATACGAAGTTTCTTTTCGTAGGGCCCGCCACACGCCAGGAAGAAGCGGCCTGGGATTCGTTCGGTTCCCAGAACCCGGGCGCTACGGCGGCCAACCTGCAATCGCTGGCCAACGCCTGTGCCAGTCCGCAAGCGAACGAGCCACACGAAGCGACCCCAAACGAAGGAACAATGGATCTCCTGCTGGATGTGGAGCTGCCCGTGAAGATCTCCTTCGGTAAGGCGCTGCTTCCTCTCAAGGAGGTTCTGAAGCTCACCTCGGGCTCCCTGGTGGAGCTGAACCGCGCGCCGGAAGATCTGGTGGAGGTGATCGTGAACAACGCGGTGATTGCCTACGGAGAGGTCGTGGCGGTGGACGGGAACTACGGGGTCCGCATCCGCAAGCTGGCCGGCGTTCCCAAGCTCCTGGACATGCGCCTGGTGGCGGAGCAAGGGGTCCGTACCTAAGAGGAGGGTATGTGGAGGAACTGAGAACCATGTTGGAATCCGGGGCGGCCTATTTCGTGCTCGGGATCGCCGCGGTGGTGTTCATTTCGGGGGTCTGCCTGGTCCTGCTGCTGTTGCTGCACCGGGCGGTCGAGACCACGGCCGCGATCCGGGAGTTGCGCGCGGCCTTGGTGGAATTGAAGGCCGAACGGCCAGCGGCTCAGGCGGCGGCGACCGAGGCGGCGGCTCAAGCCCCAGTGGGCCTCGAGCCTGGGGTCAGGCGGCGGATCGAGCGCCTGTCCCGTCAAGGCTCTTCGCCGCAGCAGATCGCTGGGAATTTACACCTGTCGCGCGGTGTGGTCGATCTGCTGCTGCGGGTCCAGGAGGTCCAAATGAAGGCCCAAGGGCAATCCGCGTGAAGTTTCCTCTCAACTTGCCGGACGTTTCATCGATAGAGTATCTGACGGGAGTCCTCAGAGACTGATGAAGATGCAAATCCAGAACGGTGTTCTCCCTGAGACCGCCACCCTGGGAACGGGAGAGGCCGCGGGCGCCGCACAGGCCGACCGGACTGGCGCCCCGGCCGCACCCCGCGAAACCGCGGCCGGTGACCGGGTGGCGGCTTCGCGGCATCAGGAACTGGTCTCTTTGGCGCTTCAGGCCTCCGGCAGTGAGAGAGCAGCGCGAATCCAGCAACTTCGGCTGGAAGTTCAAGCCGGCCAATACGCGGTAGATCCGAACCAGGTGAGCCGCAAGCTGGTCGAGGAAGCTCTCCATGAACCCCCTCGTTCCTGAGACCACCACAACCGATCCCGCCACCAGCCTGGCCACGGCCAGAAGCATGTTGGAGAGCGCGGAACAGTTGCTCATCCAGCCGACTGCGCGGGCTCTTCAGGAATTCGAGCAGCGGCTGGCCACCGCAGCCGAGCTCCTGCGCCGGGTGCAATCCTGTTTGACGCCCGGGGACTCCGCCCTGCTCGATTCCGCCCTTCAACTCCGGCAAACGGCGAGCCGGGTAGCGCTGCTGCTGGAACGGGCCGGCGAATTTCACGCCGGCTGGCTGGCGCGGCTCACGGAATTGCTGGGCGATTACTCGGCGCTGGGCAGGCAGGCCCAGCGGCTGTCCGGCGGCGCCCGGGTGTCCGTGGAAGGGTGAACCATGTCCAACCTGTTCAGCGCACTGGGAACGGCCAGCAATGCCTTACGGGCCTTTGATCGGGCTCTGGAAGCCACCCAGAACAATATTAACAATGCCGCAACTCCCGGCTTCGCCAAGCAGCGCAGCCGCCTGGAGGCTCTGCCGTTCGAGCCCGCCAATGGGCTGCCGGGCGGCGTTCGCGCCGGCGCGCTGGTCAGCGCCAGGGATCAATACGCCGAGCAGGCGGTGCGCCGGCAGGTCGAGCTGCTGGGCAACTTCACGCAGCAGGCGGGCGCCCTGGCATCGATTGCGGGCGTGTTTGATGTTTCCGGTAAGAGCGGCATTTTCGCGGCGCTGAACCAGTTCTTCCAGAGCGTTTCGGCCTGGAGCGTGACGCCCAACTCGCACGCCGCGCGGCAGGAAGTCTTGAACAGCGCGGGCGCGGTGGCCACCAGCTTTCAGCAAGCGTCCCAGCAACTGAGCCGGATCTCCGCCCAACTGGACGGAAAAATCGGCCAAACCGCGGTCCAGATCAATGCGCTGACCGCCCAATTGGCGCAGTTCAACCAGGAGCGGGCTCGCGCGGCCACACCCGACCCCGGCCTGGACGCCCGCATCCACGCCTCCCTCGAGAATCTCTCCGAGTTGGTGAACTTCACCACGCTGTACGCCGCGGACGGGACCGTGACGGTGCTGTTGGGAGGACAGACACCCCTGGTGCAGGGCGACCGGCAGTTCGCGGTGAGCACCGGATTCTTCCAGCCCGCGGCGCCCCCGCCGGTGAATCCGGGCGCTCCGCCGGCGGCCCACCTGCTGGACTCGAATGGCCAGGACATCACCAGCCAGGTCTCGCAGGGCCAGCTCGCCGGATTGCTGTCGGTCCGCAACGGGCTGCTGCCGGGACTACTGGGCGACGGCCAGCAGCAGGGCGATCTCAACCGGCTGGCCCAACAGTTTGCCGACCGGGTGAACCAGATCCTGGGTCAAGGCCAGATCACGCAGGGCCCGCCGCCGCAGAGCGGAGTGCCTCTGTTTGCCTACACGGGGGGCAGCCCGACCGGCGTAGCCGCGACCTTGGCGCTAGCCCCGGGCATCACCCCCAGCTTGCTGGCCGCCATCGATCCCGGCCCGCCGTTGGGCGCCAATGGAACGGCTCTGCGACTGGCGGGCCTGGCCAATTCGACCAATCCGGCGGATCAGATCAATGGCCTCACCTACACCGGCTACTACAGTTCTCTGAGCGCACGCGTGGGGCAGCAACTGGCCGATGCGAAGCAGGGGGAGCAGACCCAATCGCTTGCCGTGGCGCAGGCGCGCAGCCTGCGCGGCGAGATCTCGGGCGTATCGCTGGATGAAGAAGCCACGCGCCTGATCGAGCTGCAGAGAAGCTATCAGGCCAATGCCCGGATGGTGACCGTGGTCAGCGAGTTGACCGAGACGGTGATCAACATGTTGCGCTAGCAGCACCGCTCCCTCACGGTCGCGGCTCGGTAAGTGCAGTGGTTGCGCCACGAATGGTTCCGAGCCGCGACCGCAAGGGAGCGGGGCTACCACAGGCTACGAGAGAGGGACGGACATGATCAACGGATTTGATCCAGCCAACGAACGGTTTCTGGCCGCACTGGCCATCCTCCAGCGCCGGTCGCAGAACGCCCAGGCGCAAATCTCCTCCGGGCTGAGGATTACCGGCCCGGCCGACGCTCCCGCCGAGATCGCCGACCTGCTCCAGGTACAGTCCGACTTGGGAAGAGTGGATCAAACCAAGAAAAACCTCGGCCGCGTGAAAGCCGAAGTGGACGGCGCCGAGAACGCCGTGGCGGCGGCGCTGCGCCTGGCGGAGAACGCTCTGACTCTGGGGGCCCAAGGCGCAGGCTCGGCCAACGCCGCCATCCAGCGCCCCCTTCTCGCCATTCAGGTGCGCGGATTGCAGGAGCAACTGGTCGCCCTGGCCCGCACCCAGGTGGAGGGCCGGTTCGTCTTCAGCGGGGATACCGACCAGGCCCCCGCCTACCAGCTCAATCTGGCCAACCCCAACGGAGTCGACCGGCTGCTCACCGCCCCATCCACGCGGCTGATTCAGGACGCCCAGGGAACCTCCTTCGCGGTGGCCAAGACGGCGCAAGACATTTTCGATCGTCGAAATCCGAACGACAGCCTGGCTGCCGATAACCTCTTCGCGGCCTTCAACGATCTTCGGGTCGCGCTGGAAAATAACAATCAGACGGGGATCCAGAATGCCTTGGACCGGCTGCATCAGGCCTCCGACCATTTGAATCAGGACCTGGCGTTCTACGGAGATGTCCAGAACCGGGTCAGCGCCGCTAACAACCTGGCCGAAAAATTCGAATTACAGTGGCGGGAGCGGCTCAGCCAGATCCAGGACGCGGATCTGCCGGCCAGCATCCTGGAGCTGACTCAGACCAAGACTCACACGGATTCGGCTCTTTCCTCCCAGGCTCGCTACCCCCGCAACAGCCTGTTCGACTTCCTGCGGTAATTTTCTCTAAACACCCGGCGTTCCTCTTCGACATGTATGCAGGAGAGAACTCCATGACTACAGCCCGGCACGCACGCCACATCCTCGACCTGGTAGCCAACGGCGACTTGATGAGCTTGGAAACCGCCCTCCAGGAGGCCTCCGCGGCCTGCGCCTTGTCCCGCGAAAGGTCCTCCGCGGACGCCGAGTCGATGGAGCTGCTGGGCGGCGTCGTGGAGGAGATCAGCGGCGTCCTCGATCGCCTGGAACGGCAGCAGGAGCGGCAGATGGCCGAGCTGGAGGCGCCCCTGGGGCTGCTCCAGCACCTGGTGGAATCGGGCCGCGGCGACCGGGTTTGGCGCTTGCAGTGAAGGGCACCGCTTGCTTACGCGCGCGGCTCCGTGAGTGCAGCACGAAGGGTACCGAGCCGCGACCGTGAGGAAGCGGTTGCCTAGTCCGGAGCGGAGAAACCGTCCACCAGGAAGGCGCGTTTCTTGCCGTTGCTAACCACCTGACCACGGAACTTCGAGGAGTGGTTCAGCAGTCCGTGGACCGGGCCTTCCAGCGGGTAGTCGAGAGCCAACACGTGGCCTTCCCGCAGCTTCAACACATCCCGCAGCGACACCGTAGGGCCCTGGAGCTGCACGTCCAGCTCCATCGCCGCCGTGCGGACAAGCTGAAAGACGCGCTCTTGCTGCTCCTGGCTGGCGTCGGCCGAGGAGCGCCGCGGTTCCGGGCTGGTCCGCATGCGCTTCAGCAGCAGCGACGGCAGCGCGATGTTCATCGCCCCCTGGACGGTCTCGCTCAGAACGATCTCGACCGTCACCAGCACCACGCCTTCTTTGGGCGAGATAATCGGGCGGTGTTGTTCAAGCGGCTCCATGGCCAGGATGGAGAAGTCCATCGGCGAAATGTTTTTCCAGCTTTCTTTCAGATCGCGCAGGATGATGCGGATCAGCCCTTCGAACAGATTCTGCTCGACCCGGGTGAGGGCGCGCTGGATCTCGGTGGAGAACGTGCCGCGGCCGCCCAGCAGGATCTCGAGCATGGGAAACACCAGCGAAGGGTTCAGCTCCAGAACGGCGCAGCCTTCGGTGGGCGCCAGGCCCAGGGTCGCCACCGTGGCCGACGGGGACAGGCTCTGGAGGAATTCCGCGTAGGAGCGCTGGACGATCTGGCTTAGGGTCGCCGAGGCGCTGCACTGCAAGGAGGCCGACAGGCTGGGGGCCAGCCGCCGCACCAGGTCCTCGTGGACCGTGCGCAGCATCTTCATCTGGGTGGTGGTGATGCGATCCACCGGCTGCTGAAAATCCAAGACTTCCAAGCTGGAATGTGGTTTTCCCGTGTACACGTCTCTCTCTCCAACGCATCGGCGGTATTGCCCGCTAACTTTAGGCCATGCACGGATTTAGTACTATCCCCTGGCCCGGTTCAAAGTGGCGGATAAGCCTAAAACGCGCCCCTCCTTCTGCGATATAGGAAGCGAGGGCGTAAGGCCTCCGCCTATGATTCACGTAACCCGCCTGAACCACAAACCGCTGGTCCTCAACTCGGACCTGATCGAGCACATGGAAGTCACGCCCGATACCGTCATCACCTTGACCACGGGCCAGAAGTTCATGGTGCTGGAATCGGCCGAAGAGGTCGTGGAGCGGATCGTGGCCTTTCGCCAGTCGCTTCTTTCCCTGGTCCCCGGCCAGTTCCAGCCGCACGCGCCGGTGGCCTACATGAGCCCCGGGAGCAAAGGGTAAACGATGGCGGCCCCGGGCGGAAAAAAACCAGGCTCCAAACCGGACATCTCCAGTCTGGCCGGCTTGGCGATCGCCATCGGGGGCATCCTGGGCGGTCTGATCCTGGAAGGCGGCAAGGTGACCGACGTGGCCCAGATCACGGCCGCGGTCATCGTGCTGGGTGGCACCATCGGCGCGGTCATGCTCTCCACGCCCCTGCCGGTGCTTCTGAGCGCCGCCAAACAGCTTTCGCAGGTCTTCTTCGACCGCTCGCACGGGCCCGACGGGATCATCGAGCAGATCATCGCGCTGGCCGGCAAGGCCCGAAAGAACGGAATGGTTTCGCTCGAAAACGACGTCGATCAGATCGACGACCCGTTTCTGAAGAAAGCCCTCTCCCTGGCCGTTGACGGCACCGATCTGCAGGAGCTGCGCAAGATGATGGAGCTGGAGATTGCGCTGGAAGAGCAGCAGGCGGAGGCGGAAGCCAAGGTGTACGAGCTGGCCGGCGGATACGCCCCGACCGTCGGCATCATCGGAGCGGTGTTGGGCCTGATCCAGGTGATGAAGCACCTGGAGAACATCGAAGAAGTCGGACACGGCATCGCGGTGGCTTTCGTGGCCACCGTCTACGGCGTGGCCGCGGCCAATCTGTTCTTCCTGCCGGCCGCGGGCAAGCTGAAAGCGCGCGCGCATCATTCCGCGCAGACCAAGGAATTGATGCTGGAGGGCGTGGGCAGCATCGTCGAGGGCATGAACCCCAAGCTGATCCTCATCAAACTGGAGGCCTACGCCCACGGCTCAGCCGGGAAGACGAAAAAAGAGAAGCAGCGGGCTGGGGCGGTCTCTCAGCCGGCCTCGGCCTGAGGACTCCCATGGCCGGCCGCAGGAAACAACCCACCCACGAGAATCACGACCGCTGGCTGGTCTCCTACGCCGACTTCATCACGCTGCTGTTCGCGTTCTTTGTGGTGATGTTCGCCTCCTCTCAGACCGACAAGGGACGGGCGGCGCAAGTCTCCGAATCGGTTGCCAAGGCGCTTAATGACGGGGGCGTTTCCAACGCCGCGGCCGCCATCGCCAAGGTGCTGGGCGGTACCGTGGACGACAAGGGGCAGGGTAACGCCCAGATGAAAGGACCGGGAGGCGCGAAGAAGGCCGACAAGCCGCTTCCGGAGCACGTGGTCGAGCTGGTTCCGTCAATGAAAGCCCTGAGCCGTGACCTGGAAGAAGAAATCAAGGCCGGTAAGGTGGAAGTCAACCTGGAGCCGCGCGGCCTGGTGGTGAGCCTCCGCGAGTCGGCCTTTTTCCCGTCCGGCGAGGCTGTCGTCGAAACCAAGAGCTTTCCCACATTGGGGAAGCTGGCCAAGGTGCTGCTGGGGGTCCCCAATCCAGTGCACCTGGAAGGGCACACCGATTCCATTCCCATCCACAACGAGCGGTTTCGCAGCAACTGGGAGCTGTCCTCGGCGCGCGGCATCGCCATGCTGGAGACTCTGTCGACGCGCTTCGGCCTGCAGCGTGAGCGACTGGCGGTGGTCGGCTACGCGGACACCACCCCGGTGGACTCGAATGATACTGTAGAAGGACGCGCCCGCAACCGGCGCGTCGATGTCGTGATCATGAGCCGGCTGGCCGTGCAAGGCTCGGCCAAGGCTTCCCGGCCCCGCCCGGCTGTGTCCCCGAAGTGACGCTCACACTTTCCTGCGTGGCCGCCCCTGGTACTTTGGGACTCTTAAGTTCTGCTTTCCCAGTACCCTGCGAAGAGCCCTTCCCCCAGAAAAACTCGAATGCGGCCGGGAATCTGCGACAAGGTTAGTGCGGCTGAAAGAAACTGAAATCGGCCGGAATCGGCGGTGAGCCGAAGAAACCACTTAGAGGAGAGATATTGTGTATACAGTTCAGACCAACATCAGCTCGATCATCGCCCAAGAGAATCTTCGGGTCAATGGCGAGTTTCAAGCCCGTACCATTCAGCGGCTGACCTCCGGCTACCGCATCAATTCCTCCGGAGACGACGCCGCGGGACTGGCGGTTGCCAACAAGTATCGCAGCAACATCGCCGAGCTCAACCAGGGCGTCCGCAATGCCAACGACGGCATCAGCATCCTCCAGATCATCGACGGCGGACTCAACAATATCGCCAAGATCCTGGACCGGCTGAAGACGCTGGCGTCCGAGTCCGCCACCGACACCTTTACCGGCAACCGGACCACGTTGAACAACGAGTTCACCACGCTGTTGACCGAGATCACCCGCCAGGCGGCGAACATCAAGCTGAACAGCGGCGGCACCTACAACGCGTCCATCGCCGTTTACATCGGCGGTGGCAACACCCAGGGCAATTCCCAGGTCACGATCAATCTGAGCGGCGCGACCAACGCCGTGGACATCACCAGCCTGGGCATCAATGCCAGCGTGGTCGACACCAAGGCCAACGCCCTGACCGCTCTAACCGCCCTCGGCACCGCGGTCGACAACCTCGGGGTCGCGCAAGGCGCCGTGGGTACCGGGCAGAACGACCTGCAGTACGCCGTGCAATTGGCCCAGGCACAGGTTTCTGCTTTCTCGGCCGCCGAGTCGCGTCTCCGCGATGCCGATATCGCCGCCGAAGCGGCCAACCTGACCAAGGCCCAGACCTTGCAGCAGGCTTCGCTGGCGGCCCTGGCTCAGGCCAACGCCGCTCCGCAGGCTGTGCTGGCTCTGTTCCGATAGTCGTAAAGTTCTCTCCGGCCTGGGCCGATCTGAAAAGTGACCGGCCCAGGTTTCGTCATCAGGCGCGTTCATGAGCGGAAACACCATCTTCAGCGGCAGCAGTCGTTACGCCAACGACTTTCAACAGATCATCGAGCGCGCGGTCGCCATCGCGTCCCTGCCCCTCTCCCAGCTCAACAAACAGAAAGAGGCCATGACGGCCCAGTCCACGGCGCTGAGCGACCTGGACACCAAGTTCTCGGCTTTGCAGACAGCCCTGGACAACCTGCAAAAAGCCACCGGCGGAAGCTCGCTTTCCGCCGCCCTCTCCGATTCCACCGTGGCCCGCGCCACGCTCTCCGCCGGGGCACTGGAGGGTGTCTACAGCCTCAACGTGATCACGCTGGGAGCTCAGACCAGCACCTTGAGCTCGGCTTCCCTGCCCAAGGTCAGCGACCCGGCGACCGGGAACATCAGTGCGGCGGCCAGCTTCACCCTCAGTGTGGGTGGAACCAATTACACCATTACCCCCTCCGCGAACTCCCTGTCGCAACTGGTCCAGGCTATCAACGCCTCGCCCGCCGACGTGCGGGCGACGCTGATCAATCTCGGAACCAGCGCCGCGCCCGACTACCGGCTGTCGATTCAGAGCAGCAAGCTGGGCAACATTTCCATTCAGTTGAACGACGGCGCCGCGAACCTGCTGGACGTGCTCTCCACCGGATCCCCGGCGACCTACCAGATCAACGGGCAGCCGACTACCCCCATATCCAGCGATTCGAGAACCGTCACCATTTCGCCCGGCTTGAGCGTGGACTTGCTCAAGGCCGGTACCACCGACATCACCGTTTCACGGACCCCGGGCTCCATCCGCGACAGCATTACCGCGCTGGTTACTGCCTTCAACGCCGCCGTCGACGAGGTCGACAAACACCGCGGCCAGAGCAAAGGCGCGCTCGCCGGCCACAGCCTCATCTTCTCGCTGGGCGCCTCGCTGCGCCAGATCGGCGGGTATTCGGGCGGTTCCGGCTCGCTGAAGGATCTGACCGCGCTGGGCTTGACCTTCAACAAGCAGGGCAAGCTCGTGTTCGACCCGGGCGCGTTGGACGGCGCCGCGGCCTCGGACTTCGATAGCCTCCTGAGCTTCCTGGGAAGCACCACCACCAGCGGATTCCTCAAGTCCGCCAGTACGTCCCTGAACAATCTGGAGGATTCCACCAGCGGCATCCTGCAAACCGCAATCAGCTCGCTGAAGAAGGAGATCCTCGATCAAGACAAGCGGATCGGCGACAACCAGTCGCGGATCAGCCTGATGCGCGAAACGCTGACCGCGCGCATCGCCGCGGCCGACGCGCTGATCGCCTCGCTGGAGCAAAATGTGATCCTCTTCAACGGCCTGTTTGAAGCCCAACGGCAGAAGTAGCCTCCACCCATGCGCTCTCTCGACGAAACCGCGGCCCGGATCCGCACCGCGATCGAGACGGAGTGTTTCCGCGAGGCCCAGAATCTGCTGGACGAATATGCGGCCGGCGTCGAAGCCGTATGGCAAGAACTCACTCCCGAGCAGCGCCGCGCGTCCCGCCTGCCCCAGGAGGCGCTCAGCCTGGTGCAGTGGGCGCACCAAGCCGTCAGCGTGGCGCGCATCCACTCCAGCCGCCACCTGGACCGCCTCACCGGCGCCCTGGCCTACTACGACCGGGACGAGCATCGCCAATCGTGGCAAACGGAGGTGTAGTTGTCAGTTGTTAGCTATCAGCTTTCAGCTATCAGCTTTCAGCTATCAGTCGTCAGTTCGGTCGTCGGCCCTCCGGCTCAGCGTAACTGATACCTGAGATCTGATAACTGAAAGCTGAAGTTGAAAGCTGAAGCTGAAAGCTGATAGCTGAGAACTGACCACTGCCAACTGTCGACTTCTCAACGTCCCAGTCTGAGTTCCGACGCCCCCGTTCGCGTTAGGCCTTTCTTATCAATCCCCCTCTTTGGCATGGGCCTTGCCCTGCAAGACGGCGTGTTCCATCGTTTGGCCGCCAACCTTGAGCACTACATGAACCTGTTGGGGGCTCGCCAGAAACTGGTGGCCTCCAACATCGCTAACGCCGACACGCCCGGCTACAAGACCCGGGACATCGACTTCCAAGGGGAGTACCAGAATCAACTGGCTCAGGCCGCGCCGGCGGTGCTTGAGGCGCCCGGCTTGGTGGTCAAGAACGACGGGAACAATGTCAGCCTCGATCGGGAAGCGCGCCTGCTGGCGGAAAACGCTCTGCGCTTCAACGTGGCCTCCAATTTCGCCAAGGCCCAGATCCGGGTGATCCGGGCCGCCTTGCAGGAAGGAAGGAATTTATGAGCCTGTTTAGCGCTCTTTCGGTCAGCGCCTCGGGCATGTCGGCCCAGCGCGCGCGCGCCGAGCTGCTGGTGGAGAACCTGGCCAACGCCGAGACCACCCGGACGCCGGAGGGCGGCCCCTACCGCCGCAAAGACGTGGTCTTTTCCTCCGAGGCGGTCTCCTCCCCCTTCTCCTCCGTGCTGAACGCGCAGATCAACGCCGAAGCCACTGGAGTGGGCGTGGCCGAGGTGGTCACCGATACGCGAGATCCGGAGCGGCGCTATCTGCCGGGGCATCCGGATGCCGACAAGGACGGCTACGTGGCCTTCCCGCGCGTCAACCCGGCCGAGGACATGGTGGATCTGATGAGCGCCACCCGGACCTATCAGGCCAACGTCGCGGCCGTCTCCGCCGTCAAAGACATGATTCAGCGGTCGCTGGATCTGTTCCGCTAGGGTGAAGATCCATGCCCACGATCGGCCCCATCCAACCGATTCCGCTACCCGATCCGGAGCCCGCGCGCGGCGGGGCGGTCAATCGCGCGGGGTTCCGCAACGTGCTGCAGGTGGCGATCGAGCAGGTGGAAGGCTCCAGCCGGACCGCGGAGAAGGCCGTGGAAGGCTTCCTCTCCGGCGAGGCGGATGATCTGCACTCGGTCGCGCTGGCCACGCAGCGCGCGGAGCTGGAGCTCGACCTGTTCCTGCAGGTGCGCAACAAGGTGGTGCAGGCCTATCAGGAGATCATGAGGATGCAGATGTAGCCGGTTCGCCCCCCAGGCCGCTCCCACTTCCATGGACCAGATCAAGAAACTCCTCGCCACGCTGCCGCCCAAACAACGGTGGACCATCCTGTTTTTGGCAGCCGCCGTCGGGGGCGGGTTGTTTTGGTTCTCCCGCTGGCAGAAAGAGCGCGACTTCCGCCCGCTCTACACCTCCCTGGCCCACGAGGACGCGGCGGCGATCGTGCAGAAATTGCGGGAGAGCGGCGTCGAGTACCGCGTCGCCGACGGCGGAGCGAGCGTGCTGGTGCCGGCGGCGCGCAGCGCGGAGCTGCGGCTGGAAATGGCCGGGGCGGGCCTGCCCAAGAGCGGGCGCATCGGCTTTGAGCTGTTCGACAAGAATAACTTCGGCGCTACCGATTTCACCGAGCATGTCAACTTCCGGCGCGCCCTGGAAGGCGAGCTGGAACGCTCCGTGATGGCGATGAGCGAAGTCGAGCAGGCGCGGGTCCACGTGACTTTCGCCAAGGAATCGGTCTTCCTGGAAACCCGCCAGCCCGCCAAGGCCAGTATATTGGTCCGCCTGCGCCAGGGGGCCAAGCTCAGCCCCAGCGGCGTGCTGTCGATCACCCACCTGGTCTCGAGCGCGGTCGAGGGCCTGGCGCCGGAATCGGTCTCCGTGCTGGACATGCGGGGCAACCTTCTGAACCGCGCCAAGAAGACCTCGCCGCTGGATGGAAACGAGCCCTCCGAGGCCGGCCTGGAGTATCAGCAGAAGATCGAGCGCGACCTGGTCTCCAAGATCAACTCCACGCTGGAGCCGATGCTGGGACCGGACCGGTTTCGCGCCGCCGTGTCGGTGGACTACGACTTCACCACCGGAGAACAAAGCGAGGAAACCTTCGATCCCTCCCGTTCGGTGATGATGAGCTCTCAGAAGACCGAGGACTCGAACAGCGCGGGGACCTCCGGCGGAACCCCGGGAACGGCCGCCAACTTGCCCCGGGCGGCGGCGCCGTCGAAGGGGAGCGCCGGATTCTCGCGCCACACCGAGAACGTCACCTATCAGTCCAGCCGGACCGTGCGGCGCCTCAAACTCCCACAGACCGGAATCAAGCGCCTGTCAGCCTCCGTGCTCCTGGACCAGGAGGCGCGCTGGGAGAAAAAGAACGGGAAGATGGAGCATGTCCTGACGCCCCCCAGCCCGGAACGAATGAAGGTGATCCGCGACCTGGTGTCGGGCGTGATCGGGCTCAAGGCGGATCGCGGCGACCAATTGATCGTGGAGTCGGTGCCGTTTGAAACCACGCTGAACGCCGAGCCGCCCATGGAGCCTTCGCGCCAGGCCCCCGCGCCCGCGCCGCCGCGTCCCTTTTCGCTGGAGGCGTTGCAGAAGGACCCGAAGACGATGGCCATCGGCGGCGTGGCGCTGGTCGTGGTGCTGGCCCTGATCGTGATGCTCCGGATGCGGGCTGGCCGGAAACGGAAGGCGGCGCAGGCAGCCGCGCAGAAAGCGTTGGCGGCGGCCCAGAGCCAGGGCCCGCAGCCCGCGGGAGTGCATGCGGGCGCCGCCTCGTCCCAACTGGCGGCGCCGCCCCACAAGGTCGAGCTGCTGGCGGCCCAGTTGCGGGAGGGCGCCCTTAAGGATTCCGATCGCTATTCCGGCGTCCTGCACGAATGGCTGACCGAGGAGCGTGTCCAATAATGTCCAGCCTTCTGACATCACGGGGCACGGCCACCGGCGCGCGCAAGGCGGCTATCGTGATGGTCGCGTTGGGCGAGCAGGCCAGCGCGGAGCTCCTCAAGCGGCTGGG
>JACOSH010000318.1 GCA_016178945.1 Acidobacteriota bacterium | reverse complement strand
TTCGAAAAAGGCGTCCGGTCCAGCCAACGCTCTGGGGTGGGGTTCGATACCGACGGATTGACGCCGTTCCCGCTTGGACGCTGGCCTCCGCCTTGCGAAAAGGTGTTGTTGGTATTGGAGGTGATTCCGAGCGGACCGCCGGAGAAGGAAGACCAGATCCCCGCGACCTGCCAGCCCCCGAGAAGCTTGCCTGTCACGCCGCGGCCGTCCCTGGCGAACGGCACTTCGTAAACCGCGTTGAGGATGAAGCGATGGGTCATATCGGCGAGCGACGAGGCCCACTCCGCCGCGAGATTGTTCCAGTTCTGCGTGTTGTCGGCCGAAAGCGTCTCGCCGGCGAAGGTCCCGATCGCGTAATCCATCAGCTTGGAATAGGTGTAGGAAGCCAGGAACGTCAGATTCCGGCTGAAGCGCTTCTCCAGCCGGGTTTCCAGCGCGTGATAGGTGGAGCTGGCCCAGTGCTCATTCTGCGACGCCACCGCCGTGAACTGGGGATAGGGCCGAAGGAGCTGTGCGCGCGCCACGTTCGGCTGCGCCAGGGTCCCCACCTGGATCTTCCCGAAGAAGGGGTTCGGAATTTGCTGGCGAAGGGCGTCGCCGAGCCGCAGCGCGCTGTCGGGCAATTGGTTGAACTGCCGGGTTTGTTGGAAACCGAACCCGCGGCTGGCGGAATAGCCCGCCTCGGCCACCATGTTGAAAGGCAGTTCGCGTTGGAGGTTGAAGTTCCACTGCGCGCTGTAGGGCAGCCGGTTGCCGCGATTGAAGAACGAGATGTCCTGACCCAGCAGCGTGGCGAGCCCGTCCTTGCTGCCGGTCGGCTGCAGGATGCCGTCCGGATACGGATTGCTCCACGACACGATGGGCGTGACGCCGTCCAGGCTGGTCACGAGGTTGGTGCTGGCCGAAAAGCCGGCGATGCCAAACGCGTTCGAGCCCGTGCCGATTCCGGTGGCGGAAGCGTAGAACAGGCCGCCCCCGCCGCGCACCACCGTCCGGGGCAGCGCTTTCCAGGAGAATCCGGCCCGGGGCGAGAAGTTGTTCCGGTCCGGCTCCGCGTTGTAGCGCGGCAGTCCGTTGACTCCCACGAACGTCAAGCCGCCGCGGACGTCCAGGCCCGGCGCCTGCAACGGCGAGCGTGCGTTGAAGTCGAAGTTCGTGAGCTGGTTGAAGCGGTCCTTTCGCGGCGTTTCGTAATCCCAGCGGACGCCGAGGTTCAGCGTGAGGACGCCGGTTGCTTTGTAGGTGTCCTGGAGAAAGAACGCATAGTAACGATTGGTCTGGGCCAGCGCCGGCACGGGCCGGACGCCGCCTCCGGCCACCCCGAGGAGAAACGTGGCCAGCGCATGTCCGGCGGTGGCGGTCGAGGCGGTCGGGTTGGGCCCCTGCGTCCATTGCGGCGTGAAGGCGAACTCCACGGCGTTGGCCCCGGTCTGCAGATTGTTGAACTGGATGACGCGCGCTTCGCCGCCGAACTTGAGCGTGTGCCGCGTCAGCGACCGGGTGAGGTTGGCCTGCAGGGCGTGGGAGCTGTTGCCCAAACGGATGATGTCGCTGGCGCCAAGAGAATAGCCGGTCCCGATGTTCAGCGGGGACGCCGTGATCGTGTAGCCGGAGATGTTGACCACCGGGAAGGCTCGCGGCTCCCCGATCTGGGCCTGCAGGTTCTTGGGCAGACCCAGCGTCGAGATATCGAAGCCGTCGCCCCAGGGCTCGCGATGATTTCCGAGGCGCGTGAGCGAGTAGCGGACCGAGCCGAGCAGCGTGGGCGAGAACGTGTGCGTGTCCTCGATGACGGCGTTCTGCCGGTTGAAAATCTGGGCGCCGGTCGCCGGCGAGCCCGGATTATCGGGGCCGTAAGGCGAGGCCCGCTTGAAGGGCGAATCGTCGTAGGAGTAGCGCACGAACATGCGGTTGGCGGAGGTAAAGTTGTGATCCAGGCGAAGGCTGAAGGTGTCCTTGGTTACCAGGCTGCCGTCGGTTCGTCCGTAGTTATTGATCCCGGTGAGGGCGTTCCCGGCTGTGTTCGGGGCGGGAAAGTACCGGAAGAGGTTGCGTGCGATCGGATCGATCCGGTTCGGCGGGATCAGGTTCCCCGCGAAGGGCGAGCGGACGAACCCTCCCGCGGGATTCGCGCGGGTGGTGGCGGGGTCGTAGATCACCACGGGGGTCCCCGCCGCGTTCCGGGCCGAGGCGAAGTCTCCCGAAAGCTGCCGCGGATCCGGAACCGTTCCCAGAAAAGTGACGCCCTGGATGAACCGGACCAGCTCGACGCTCGCAAACACGAAGGTGCGGTTGCGGCCGTTGTAGATCCGCGGAATCACGGCCGGCCCGCCCAGGGTGCCGCCAAACTGGTTGAACTTGAAGGGCGGCCGCTGCTGGCCGCTCGCGTTCGCGAAGAAGTCGCTGGCGTTCAGCTTGTCATTGCGGAAGAACTCGTAGAAATTGAAGTGCGCATCGTTGGACCCGCTCTTGGTCACGACGTTGAAGACTCCGCCCGCCGCCCGGCCGTACTCCGCGTTGAAGTTATTGGTTTCCACTTTGAATTCCTGCACGGTGTCCGGATTGGAGTTGATCACCGGCTGGTTCTGAGAGGGCGCGGAGTTGGGAGCTCCGTCCAGCAGAAACTCGTTCGAGCTGGCGCGCTGTCCGTTGATCATGAACGACACGGTGGAGATCTGGTCCACGGGCAGGTTGTTCACGCCGCCCGACGGCCGGACGGAGGGAACCAGCATCGCCAGGGCATAGGGGTTGCGGCCGAGCAGCGGAAGCTCGGCGACCTGCTTGGAGCCGATCACCTGCCCCACGGTGGAGGACTCGCTGTCGAGCAGTACTGCCTGTGCCGACACCTGGACCGATTCGGTGACCGCCCCCAGTTGCAGCGCGAAATCCAGCCGCGCGGCCTGTTGCACCTGCAACTCGAGTCCGGACTGTTTCAGGGGAACAAATCCGGCCTTGCTGACCGTGACCGAGTACCGGCCGGGCGCCAGCGCGGGGACGTTGTAAAAGCCGTCGGTATTGGTTTCGGCGTGGATCGTGATCCCGGTGGCGGCCGATTCCACCGAAACGCCTGCGCCCTGGATCACGGCGCCGGTGGGGTCGGCGACGCGGCCCGTGAGACTTGCGGTTTGACCGAAACAAACAGAGATCGCGGCGAAGAAAACAGCGGCGCAAGCGTTCTTCCCCGGTATTCCCATTTGAGTTCCCGGACGCAAGGCAGTATACACCAAACCAAGCTGTGTAGGTAAGATTGAGAGGGGATCTCAACAGTTGTGCTGATCACCCCGGCGCCCGAAACGTGTGAAGTGATGCGGCCTGGCCGGCGACAGTCAGGCCGCTTGGGAATCTACCGCGACGAGGCCGACGACGTCGGCGCTGACCCCGGCGGCCGGCTCAACTCCGGCATATACCGTCGAATCGAGTACTCGCTGAAAGTCACCAATTGGCTTACTTTGTCGACGTACCTGGCAGCTCCGTCCTGGCCAAGTGCTTTCTCCAGCGGAGACGCACCATCCAGTTCCGCCCATTTTGCGAATCCACGCGAGCTGGTGAACTCGTTCCGGCTGCCGCCAAATTGTACCTGGCGCATCCGATACCGCTGGACGCCGGCCTTCTTGAGTGCCGGAACCAGTTCGCTCTTTACCAGATTGGCGTAGTCGTTCGCCTTGCCCGGGCGGACCCGGGTTCGGATGACTGCGAAGAAGGGTGAGATGGTGTTGCCCTCGGTAATGATGCTGAGGTCGTCCCGGGAGCGCTCAATGGTGGTGTTCACGCTCTCCGTGCAGGCGGCGATCCGGGCGAACAGCGCCTGAGCTTGGCCCGCCGGAATCTTGCTGGCCCATGGCGAACGCCCGTCCCGGTCCGCGTATTTGGCCAGCGGCGTTATCGACACATACTCCCGCGGGTTCCCGACCACGGTCCGGGACACCACTGACCACCGGTCAGCGCCGGCCTTCTGTGCCATGGCCACGCTCTGCTTCAGCAGATCCTCATATTCCGCAATACGGTCCGCTTTCACAACTGCGCGACTGACAGCGCGTAGCGGGAAATCCTGAGACCATGCCGGCAGTCCCCAAGCCATCAGGCCGGCAAATAGAACTAGACTTCGTCGTTGCATGTGGTGCTTCTCCTTTTTGTAAATCCGTCCTCAGTCCGCGCGCGTCCGGTATGGCCCGGCGGGCGGCTGTCCAGTATTCCCTTTCTTGGTCTTTCGGGCCTCGGATAGTATACATGTTTTCGACCACCGAACATAGCGCGGCTTCCCCGCAAACCGTCAATGCTCAGCGTTTAGCGGCCAGCTTTCGACGATCCTCAGCCGTAGGCCGTTGGAATTTTCGCTGCTTCGTCGCACGAGCTTTTCGTTCAGCAGGTCTGCCGCTCGCACAACTGATACGAGGGCTGCACGCTGACGGCTGAACGCAGTCGCAAAGCCGGAAATCTTTCGCGGCCCGCGACGATTTCCGGATGCGCAGGCGGCCTGCCCGCACCACTTCCACTCAACAACGTGTGGAATAAGGCGCGAGAGGTTTGGCTTGAGCGGCAGGTTCCAGTTCACCGTGAACGGCGAGAAGCGCCGCGTCGAAACAGAGGCCGAGCGGCCTCTGCTCGAAGTGCTGCGCGAGGACCTGGGCCTGACCGGTTACCAAGTACGGCTGCGGCGAGTTCCAGTGCCGCGCCTGCAAGGTGCTGCTCGACGGCAAGCCCGTTACCTCGTGCCTCACACCGGTGCGGGCGGCGGCCGGCAGGAACATCGTCACAATCGAGGGTCTGGCGGCGGATGGCAAGCTCGACCGGGTGCAACAAGCTTTCATCGACGAAGGCGCGATGCAGTGCGGATACTGTGTGTCCGGGGTTACACTTTGGCATCTTCCGTACTGAACGCTTTCTCCCGGTAGTCCTTGGCATCCTTTGGCCTCCTATCCCAATGGTACCAACATGTCCCAGGTATGGAGTGCGCCCTTTGCTCCGATTGTCCCGAGGTAGTTGGCCAGAAGTTCATAGTAGTTTTCCACGGCCTCCCGGATTGCCGGCCTCGCATCGATGTCCTCAATCTTCAGATTCAGGTCGCGTTCTTAACACGTGCATCGAGATCCCGCGGCTATGGCTGTATGGCTGTACCAATGCTCAGTGTCGGTGAGCTTGGCTGCAATCTGCTCGGCTCGCGCACGACGCATTCGTGCGGTCACGCTGACTCGTCGGGTTGCGGTCTTCTTCCAGTTCTTAAACTTGTATCGAACCAGCCACTGCTTCAGAAGAGCGATCGACAGTTTCTTGGCTTGCTCGAAGCTATAAAGCTCCGCGGCGTCGAAGTTCTGTATGAGGAACGCCGCTTCGGCTGAGGTAAGCGTCTTGTCGCGAGACTTTCCGATCAGTTCGTCATACTTTCGCAAGTATCCCAGGGCTGGCACCCACACCTTACGCCCATCTGGCCGGACCCGCTCCATTTGCGGGTCGATAGGTCCCAGCGTTGAGAAGTAAGTCATCCAGATTTCATCGCCAGACATTGCAAGCACTGTTCCCGCTGACATTGCCATATTGGGGATCATAAAGGAAACATTCGAATAATGGTGGCGGAGGGTGTTAGCGATCCTCTCCGCGGTCTCAATGTAGCCGCCGGCGGTTTGCAGGACTATCGCCAAGCGTCGCCGCCCGGGGCCCTGAGTGATGCGGTGCTCGACCGCCTTCCGCATGAGTTCGTCTACCGGAGGTTGAATGGGCCCCCAAAATGTCAAAACATGGGCGCCCATCGATGCCTCCAGCGCCTCTGCATTCTTTCGCAGTTGTTCGCCAACCAGCACGTTGGCTGATCTATGTCCAGCGCCACTTGCCACGGTTCTGGCTATTCTACATCTTTTCCCAGCGAGTTTGGGCAGCTCTGACGGCTGTCGTGCGGCGCTGCACTGGCCGGCGCGGGCCGTGTAGAGCGCAAGCCTGTCGTGTACCATAGTAAGATTCAGCCCATGTTCGCGCCTCTGCGCGGCCAGCCGGGATTCGCTTTGTTGCACAAGATGGGATTGCTTTCCTGCGCCGAGGCACCATCGGCGGCGGCCCGAAGAGCCGTCTCGCGAATTGCATGAATTGCCCCTGCCTCATTGCGCTGGCTCTGATAGCGTCCCTTTCCCCGGCCGCCGGGCCGGTCAGCGGCGTGATTCGCGACGCGTCGGGCGCGGCCGTGCCCAACGTGACGCTCCAGTTGCTCAACTCCGCGCAGGCCGTGATCGCCGCCGCGCGGGCGGATTCGCAGGGGAGGTTCCAACTGGCGCGCGTCGGCCCGGGCGATTACGTGCTCCTGGTGGCGCGGCGGGGGCAAGTGGAGCGGCGCTTGCCGGTCACGATCGGCGAGGCGGCCAGCGAGCTCGAAGTGATCCTGGACGACCAGCCCCGGCGGGATACCGTGACCGTTACGGCCTCGGCCGGGGCCGTGGGCCTGGCGGAACGCGCGCCCCAGGCCGTATCGCTGATCGATCGGAGCGCCATCGAGCAGCGCGCCAAGACGGTGGTGGCTCAGATCGCCAACGAGGAGCCCGGCCTGGCCTGGCAGCGCACGAGCCCCACCATTTCCGGGATCTTCATTCGCGGCTTGACCGGCAACAAGGTCAACGTATTTGTGGACGGAGTCCGCTACTCGACGGGCGCGATGCGCGGCGGCATCAACACCTTTCTGGATCTGGTGGACCCGGCAACCATCGAAGCGGTGGAAGTTCTGCGCGGGCCGAGCAGCGCCCAGTATGGCAGCGATGCGCTGGGAGGCAGCATCCAGTTTCGTTCTCCGGCGCCGTTGTTCTCGGATAGCGGGGCGTGGCACGGGAGCCTGGGCGCCTTCTTCAACAGCTCGGATGCGGGCTACGGCTCAAATGCCTCGGGTTCCTATTCGAAGAGCCGGTTCGGGATGCTGGCCAGCTTGACCGGCCATCGCGCCAACCGGCTGCGCACGGGCCGCCAGATCGACTCGCGCTCGGCCGTCACGCGCTTTCTGGGACTCCCCTCGACCAGCGGGTTCGCAGGGCGGACACCCGATTCCGCGTTCACGCAATATGGCGGGCTGATTCGCGTGTACTGGACGGTCGGCGGCGATTCCCAGATCATCGGCCACTACCAGCGCAGCCAGCAGGATGGAGGCAAACGTTTCGACCAGTTGCTGGGGGGCGACGGCAATTTGATCGCGGATCTCCGCAACCTGATGCTGGACCTGGCTTCCGTCCGGTACAACAAGGGCAGGCTGGGCCCGCTGGACAACTTTTCCGCCACGTACTCGTTTAACGCGCAGCGGGAGGAAAGGGTCAATCAGGGCGGCAATGGAAACCCGCTGGCGGCGATCAATCATGAGCCGGAACGTACCCGGGTGCGGGGCGTGCAGTCCAACACGGGCAAGAGAGTGAACGATCGATGGAGCGTCTTTTTCGGCGGAGAATACTACCACGAGCGAATCGCGGCTCCGTCGTACAGCTACAATCCGGCCAACCACACGGTGAGCGTGCGCCGCGGCCGGGTCCCTGACAACTCCCGGTACGAGAACGGGGGAGCGTACTTGCAGAATACTCTCGAAGTGCTGCGCGGGAAGCTGCAGGTGGTGGGGAATGTCCGCTGGAGCGCGGCCGCCTATGAATCGCGCGCAGCGGATAGCTCGCTCTTGGGCGGGAAGCCCCTGTGGCCCAACGATTCGCTGCGTTCGGACAGCGCGACGTTCCGCATCGGCGTCGTGGCCACGCCGGCGCCCGGCCTCAACCTGGTGGGGAATGTCAGCCGCGGATTTCGCGCGCCGCACATCACGGACCTGGGTACGCTGGGCCTCACGGGGTCGGGCTTCGAGGTGGCGGCTCCCGATGTGGCCGGCCTGGGCGGCACGGTCGGGACCACCGCGGGCGCGGATGCCGTATCCACCGGAATCCCAGTGGCACAGGTGAAACCCGAGATCAGCCTCGGGTACGAGGGCGGCGTTCGTTACCGGAACAGCCGTGTGAGCACCGAGGCGATGCTGTTCGCGATGGACATTAACGATAACGTCGTCAAGCAGGCGCTGATCCTGCCTCCGGGAGCGGTCGGCAAACGGCTGGGAAGCGACCCCATCACGTCGCAAAGCGCCAATGGCGTGGTGTTCGTGGCCGCTTCCACCAGTCCCGTGCTCGTGCGCGCCAACTATGACGATGCGCGTCTATGGGGACTGGAATACCGGCTGGATGTCCGGGCGTCGCGCGACTGGGCTCTTGGCGGCGTCTTCACCTATCTCCATGCCCGCGACAAACGCACCGGGCTGGCCCCCAATATTGAAGGCGGCACGCCCCCTCCCAACGGCTATTTCCGCGTTCGCTATACTCCGGCAGGGCGCAAGTTCTGGATTGAGCCCTCCCTCCACGCGGCCAACGACCAGAAGCGTCTTTCGAGCCTGGACTTGTCGGACCGCCGGATCGGGGCCGCGCGTTCGCGCGGGAATATCTCGAGCTTCTTCCAAAATGGCGCCACCGCCCGCGGACTGGTGCGGGGCGGCCTCTTGCTCGCCACCGGCGAAACGCTGGCGCAGGTGCAGAACCGGGTGCTCGGCGCCGCGGCATCCGCCCCGCTCTACACCAGGCTGAACGGCTACGCGACGCTCAACCTGCGCGCGGGATGGCGGGTGGGCGAGCGCCAGGACCTGGTGTTCGAGATCGAGAACATCTTCGACCGGAACTATCGCGGCATCAGTTGGGGGATCGACGCCCCCGGCCGCGGCCTGTACCTCCGCTACGGCGTTCACTTCTGACCGGTTCGGGTTACTTCCGCGCCGTCGGATTCCAGTTCTGGACGAGCGTGATCGGCGCGGCGGCGCTGTCCAGTTCCATGTTGATGATGATACCAGCGTGGCTCCGCTTCCCGTTCGAAGCGCTGCCGCGCCTCGGCGTTCGCTGAAATTCGATTGGACGAGGGGCCTTGAATTCGTGGATGAGATGCCTATCGGCCTCTACCTGGTCCATGGCGCTATCTCTCCCGCCGGGCCTCGCGACGTTTCTGCTCGAACTGGGCGGCTTCCTGCTCCAGCTTGCGGAACAGCTCCATGTGCTCCCGACTCTCCTTCGACTTCCCGAGGCGGCGGTAGACTCCGCTCAGCACGTAATGGTAGGAGGAAGCGCGCGGATTCAGCTCAATGGCCTTGTTGAGAGCGTCCGAGGATTCGGGCCAGCGCTCCAAGCGGTCCAGAGCTTTGGCCATCTGGAAGTTACCGGCGTCGGATTTCGGATTCATGTCCAACGCCCTGCGGGCGTTTTCGAGCGCAAGCGTCGCGTGGCCGGTGCGATTGTAGTAGGCGGCCAGGTTGATGTACGGAGAAGAAAAGCCGGCGCCACGCGCTTCGTTGATGGCGGCCGATTTCCGGTAGAGGCGCAGCGCGGCCTCGTCGTCGCCCAGCGCTTCCATGACGAAGCCCAGCGCATCCTGGGCTTCCATGTACGAGGGGTCGAGGCGGATCGCCTCCTCCAGCTCGCGCCTTGCCGGGGGATAGTTGTCCGCGGCCGAGTAGATCTTGCCGAGGTCGTAGCGAATCTCGGCCGATTGCGGGTTCAGCTTGGCGGCCTGTTCCAGCTCCGTCTGGGCGGCGTCGAAGCGGCCGATCAGCATCAGGTTGCGGCCGAGCAGCCGATGCGCATCGGCATTCCCGACGTTGAGCTCCAGGGACCTGGCAAGCGCCGCGACCGAATCGCCGATGCGGCGCTGTCCGAACAGCGTGTACCCGAGGACATAGTGTCCCCACCAGGAGTTCGGGTTGACCCTGAGGTAGTCGCGGATGAGAGGCTCGACTTCCTTGAACTGCTGCCGGCGGATATGATCTTCGAACAGCGTCACCTTGGCGGGGTCATCCGGCGGCGACCGGAGCGCGGCGACGGCGTGTTGCAGGCTCTCCCTGGCGGGAGCATACCGAGGATCCAGTTCCAGCGCCTTCTCAAAAGCGGCAACCGCGGCCGTGCGGTCACCCTTGGCCAGGAGCGCGAGACCGAGCCGATGGCGCGCTTCCGCCGAGGAAGGAAGCAGGCGGACGAGCTTTTGCAGGGTGTCGACGGCGGAATCGTTTTGGCCGCTCTCCAGGGCCGCGCGCGCCTCACCCATTAACTGGCCGGCGGTCTCCAGCTTGCGCTCTTCCTCAATGGCGGCGCGAGCCTTTTCCAGCTCGGCGGCTCCTTCGGCCCGCTCCCCGGCGCGCGTCAGCGCCAGACCGAGCTGGTAGCGGGCAGAGCCCAGCTTCGGATCCAGCTTCACGGCCTCCCGGAACTGCGCGATGGCTTCCGGCAGCGAATTCTTCCGCAGCAGGATCTTGCCGAATTCGAAGCGCGCTGCGGCAAACCCCGGCTCCAGGTCGAGGACCTTGCGAAACTGCGCGATCGCGCTGTCGGGGCCCTGTCGCGGACTCTGGGCGTAGGCCAGCGCCAGGTTGTACTGCGCGCGCACAAAGGCGGGCTGGATCGAGACCGCCTTCTCCAGCAGGCGAATCGCCTCCTCGGGCCGCGACGCGACCAGCGCCGCGCCGAGATTGCCCAGAGCGCCCGCGTATTCGGGCGCGTGCCGCAGCGCCTCGCGGAACTCGCCAATGGCTTTTTCGTTGTCGCCGGCCTGAACGAGCACGAGCCCGAGATTGTTGTGCGCCTCGGCGTAGTCCGGGCGGATGCGAACCGCCTCGCGGAATTCGGCGATCACCTGGGCCGGATCCGCTCCCTGCTTTCCGAGAAGCAGCCCGAGCGCGTTGCGGACCTCGGCCAGCTCCGGCCTGGCGCGCGCCACGCCCCGGAGCTCGGAGACCAAAGCGTCCAGATCCGGGATGGGCCCGGCGGGAGCCGGCAGGTTGAGCGCCGCCTCGACCTGGCCGATGCCCTTCTCCACCTGCCCGGAGCGAAGGAAGACCAGGCCGAGATCGACGTAGGGGGCCGGGAGGTTCTGGCCGAGCGCGATGGCTCGCTGAAGGGCGCGCCGGGCACGGTCGAGATCCCCTGTCTCTCTGCGCGCCATTCCCAGGAAAGAATAGACCTCGGCGGCGGAAGGATTCAGCCGGACGGACTGCTCGAGCGAATCGAGCGCATTCACGCGGTCGCCGCTGTACCAGAGCGCGACGCCGAGGTTGTAGCGCGCCTCCGGCAGGTCCGGTTTCAATTCGACCGCGCGCCTGAGAGTGGCGACGGCGGCGGCGAGATCGCGGTCCTGGCCTTCGACGAATCCAAGCAGGTTCAAGATCTCGGCCGACAACGGGACCTCGGCGGCAAGCTGGTTGAGCAGCGTCCGCGCCGCGCCCCGGTCTCCGCGAGTGATGGAGTCCACGGCCTGGCGGAGCCGCGCCTCCATGGAAGGCTCCAGGCGGGGCGCGGAACGGTTGCGGCGAACCGACGCCGCCTGCTGGCGCAAGACCGTCCCGAGATTGTAATAGGCCTCCCGGTGCTCCGAGTCCAGGGCGAGCACCGATTCGAAGGCTGCCATCGCCGCCTCGAGGCTGCCCTGTTGCTTCAAGGTAAGGCCAAGCTGCTGGTGGACCGCGGCATCGTCCGGGCGGCTCTTGAGCACAGCGCGGAATTCTTCCAGTGCCGCGCCGGCATCGCCCTTCCCGCGCAGCGCGATCCCCAGATTCATGCGGAGTTGGGGATCCTTCCCGTCCAGGGCGACCGCTCTCCTGAACGCAGCGACGGACTCTTCCACGTCTCCGGCTTGCGCCAGGGCCGAGCCCAGATTGTTCCACGCGCGGACAAATTCCGGGTCGGCCGCAACGGCCTTGCGGAACGCGGCAACGGCCTCCAGAAACTGGTTCTTCTGAAGCCGGACGACGCCGACCCCATTGTGCGCCTCGGCGGAGGCCGGGTTTCTCCGCAGGACCGCCTCGAACTGCGCCAGGGCCTGGTCCCATTCGCCGGCCTGCTGGCAGGCGAGCCCGAGCGCGAACCGGGCTTCCTCGCGGGTGGGGTCGAGCTTCACGGCGCTGGCAAACTCGGCCCTGGCCGGTTCGGCCTGGCCGGACTCGCGCAACGCGAGGCCCAAGTTGTAATGGCCGTCGGCGGAAGAAGGCTTCAACTCGACCGCGCGGCGAAAGGAAGCCAGGCCGCCTTGCACGTCGCCGGATCGAAGCCGGGCGATGCCCAAGGCAATGAAGGCGTCGGCCGATCCCGGCTCCAGCTTCACGGCCTGTTCCAGGGCCACCGCGGCGGCCTTCCACTGCTGGTCCCGGAGCAGCCGAATGCCTTCCTGATAAGGCGCCGGCTGCGCAAAGCCGGCCGCGGCCAGCGCCAGGGCGAGCGCGAAGTCTCTCATTTGGTCCTCGCCCGGAATGAATCGGTCTTCACGACGCCCTTCGACTCCTGGATCACCACCAGTTGATTCGCGCGGACATTGTCCACAGTCTCTTTGAGACCCGAGGGCCAGGCCACTTCCACGCGATCCACCATTTCCGCCGCGCCCAGGCCAAAGTGAAGGCGCAGGTCGTTGTGCGAATAGTAGCTGGAGCCGCTCATCACCTCGTCGATCCGCTCCCGGCCCGCAAAGCTCACTTTGACGCGCGCGCCGATCGCGCTGCGGTTGGAGCGCGTACCGACGCACTTGATCATCAACCAGTGTTGCCGGTTGCCGCCGTCATTCCGGAGCAGCGAGGGCGGCGCATCGAGGTTGTTCACGACGACGTCGATATCGCCATCGTTGTCCAGATCGCCGAACGCGCAGCCGCGCCCAACGTGCTCGGCGGTGATTCCGGGACCGGACTTCGACGAGACATCTTCAAAGCGCCCGTTCCCGAGGTTGCGGTAGAGAATGCGCCGCTCCTTGTAGGATATGTGCAACTTGAGGCTGGCGAGCTGCGAATACACGTGGCCGTTGGCAAGAAAGAGATCCTTCCAGCCGTCGTTGTCGAAGTCGAAAAACAGCGCGCCGAAGCCAAGGTACTTCCGGTTGACGCCGAGACCGGCGGCCAGGCTGGCGTCATGGAACGTGCCGTCCCCGTTATTGCGGTAGAGGGTGGTGAGCTGATCGGAAAAGTTCGTTCGGACGATGTCGAGCCAGCCGTCTCCGTCGTAGTCGGCGACTCCCACGCCCATCCCCGACATCGCCACGCCGTTCTCGTCGAACGCACAACCGGCCGCGACTCCGATTTCGCGAAAGGTGCCGTCGTGGTTGTTGCGATAGAGCAGGCTGGGCGCGGTGTCGCAGGCGACATAGATGTCCGGCCAGCCGTCGTTATCGAAGTCGGCCGCGGCGGCGCCCATCCCGTAGGAACCCGCCGGCCGCCAGTTCTGAGGTACGAAGGCCGGAGAGGACGGCCCCCGCGGGAACGCGATGCGCGACTCCTCCGACACGTCCTCGAACGTGCCGTCGCCGCGATTGCGGTACAGCAGGTTGCTGCCCCCGGCCAAGCCCTGCGGCCCGCAGGGAACCGCCAGATCGTTGAAACGGCAGTATGCCGCTTCGCCGGGCCGCGGCGCTTGTTTCGGGTCGAAGTTCACGTAGTTGGCGACGAACAGGTCCAGATGACCGTCGCGGTCAAAGTCGAGAAAGCAGCAGCCGGCTCCCCAGCGGCGGCCCGAGCCGGCCACGCCGGCTTTTTGCGAAACGTCCGTAAAGGTGCCGTCTCCGTTGTTGCGGTAGAGGACGTTCCGGCCCCAGTACGTCACGAACAAGTCCTCGAAGCCGTCATTGTTGTAATCGCCCACGCAGCAGCCCTGGCCCCATCCGGAGGCGGTCAGCCCGGCTTTTTGCGTGACATCGGTGAATGTCCCGTTGCGATTGTTACGGAAAAGGTAGCTCGCGGGCTTGCGCGCGCCCGGCGGGCTTTGAAAGCTGGCGCCGTTGACCAGGAAGATGTCCAGCCAGCCGTCGTTGTCGTAGTCGAACAGAGCCACGCCGCCGCCCATCTCCTCGAGCAGCGTCTGTTTGTTCAGCGGAGCGCCGGAAACGTTGCGGGCGTTTTGAAGGCCGGCCTCGACGGCCCTGTCGGTGAACACGACCGCCGGGGTGTCGCCGATGGCGCAAGCCGACGGCAGCAGAGTCGGAGCGCGCAGCAGATCCCGGCGTGAGGGCGCACGGCCTTTCATCCTGCTAAGGATACCGCGGCGGCAGCGGCGCTCAGTACTCCAGCTTCATGCCGAACTGAATCGAGCGCGGCTGGTTGCACTGGGTGCCCGTCTGGCCGAACTGGGCCGCGCTGAAGTTGGTGTTTGGATCGCAGAAGATGACGCGATTGGTCACGTTACCCGCCTGAGCCTCAAGACGCCACTTGAACCGCTCGTTGATAGAGGTGACTTTGAAGAGGCTGATGTCCTCCACCTTGTTCCGGAAGCCGCGCACCGTTCCGTCGCGCGACAGCGCGTTGCCGAACTGCAGGGGACCCGGGTCGGCCCACCCCGCGCGGTTGAAGTAGCGGTCCCGGTTGGGGTCGAACTTACCCTGGAACTCGCCGATGCCCGCCGTGCCGTCGATCCGGTTCGGCCGCTTGGTGGTATTGAACAGAAGACCGGCCAAGTCGTTGTTCATCGAGATGAGCTGTGGCCGCCCGCTGTCGTAGCGGAGAATGCCGTTGAGCGTCCAGCCTTTCAGCACCTTGCCCATGAAGCCGGTCATGTTCCTGCCAAAGGGAAGCGCATAGGTGCCGGAGAACACGAAGGCATTCGGCACGTCGTCCGCGCTCAGGGCCCACTCGCCCGCCTGCGTGTTGATGGGGTTCTGCACGCCGGCGCCGCCGCGCTGTCCGCTCTCGGCCCGATTGTTATAAAGCTGCGCCCAGACGTAGAACGTGCGGAACTGCAGGCCGTTGGAGAAGCGCTTGTCGAGGGTTATCTGGAGCGAGTTGTAGCGGCTCTTGCCGATGGGCACGTCGCGATACTCGATCGCCTGGTACTGCGGGAACGGGCGCAGCGCCTGAGCGACGATACCGGTGAAGCCCGGATAGGGCGGCGTGATTCCAGCCGCCCTAGCCTCGGCGGAATTGATGTCCGACTGCAACACGCGGGTGCCGAGAGCCAGCACCTTGGGGTCGTTCATGTTGTAGCCGGCCCCGAGAAACTGCGGGTTGTGCGGCAGACGAGTTCCCTTGTTGCCGATGTAGGAAACATCGATCATCATGTCCTGGCCGATCTGGCGCTGGAAGGTGAGCGACCAGTTCTGGTAGCGCGGCTGCTTCAGTCCGTCCGCCGGATAGGCCACGGGCGCGGTGCCGTTGGAGAAGGTCGGATCGATGAAGGGCGGCAACTTGATCAGATTCCTTGGGAACCCGTCGTCCAGATTGAATGCCGGGTAGAGACCATTCGTCAAGTTGGGCGCCGTCGGGTTCCCCTGGTAGCCGAGGATCGGGGTGCCGCCCTGCCCGAAGGTAACGCCGGCATAATAGATGCCGTAACCGCCGCGCACCACGGTCTTGTCGTTGGCCTTGTAGGCCAATCCGAAACGGGGACCAAGAGCGTCCACCGGGATTTTGTCGAAGGTCCGCCCTCCCGTCCGCCCCTGCCCGGTTCCCGCGAAGATGAGGGCCCCGAGCCGTCCGCCCGCGCCGGGGTTGGGAACCGACGGATCGAAGGTGGAAAACCGGTCAAAGCGCTCCCTCCAGGGCATCTGGTAATCGAAGCGCATGCCCAGCGTGACGTTCAGCTTGCTGGTCACTTTGTAATCGTCGTTGAGGTAGGTGGAGGTGAAATTGCCATTCCACGTGGTGAAGGCCGGAATGGTGAAGTTGGCGGTCTGCACCTGCCCCAGCAGGAACGAGGCGAACGGGTCGCCGGTGGCCGCCAGGTTGTTGCCGTTGGCGTCATACCCGCCCGTGCCCAGACGGCTGAAATTGAAGCTGCCGCCGGTCGACGCGGCCCAGCCGTGGAAATTGAACTGGTGGTGCCGGAACTCGTAGCCCACCTTGATGGAGTGCTTGCCTTTCACCCAAGTCAGATCGTTCGCGAACTGCCAGCGGTTGATGGCTTCAAACCCGAAGCCGATCCACTGCATGCCGATCTGAGTGTACGGAATATTGCCCGAAAACGTCATGTTCGGGGGACCGGCGGTCTTGTCGAGAATGCCGCTTCTATCGGTTCCCCACAGCTTGTCCAGCCAATTCACGCCGGCGGAGATGGGCGTGCCGCCCATGAACCAGCGGTCCCAGGAGACGGTCGCGTGGTACAGCAGATTATTCTTGATGACGTCGTCGAACTGCTGGGTGGCATGCTGAGTGGCGATGCGCTGATAAAAGCCGTTGCCGATGTAGGTGTCGTTCTTGTCCGGCGAGACCCGCGGGTCGTACTTGAAGTTGCAGCCATCCACTTCGCCGCAGTTGCGGATCGAAGGGCGCTTGGGCCAGAAGAAACTGGTGGTGGTCTTGAATTTTTCGCTCCACTGATGGTCCACGCGGAACACGATCGTGCGGAAGTCGCCGATCCAGGTCTGATCACCGGCGGGGTTGCCCGCTACGTTTAAGGCCAAGCCCGCCCGGTCTGGCTGCACCATGAGGGCGGTCAGTTTGTTGGCGACATTGCTGCGCATGCTGGCGGGAATCATATTGCCCGCGAACGGATCGCGCACCGGAACGCCGTTCACCAGCCGGGTGCTGGATGGGTTGAAGATCTGGCCCTCCAGGACAGCCCGGCCCATCGCGTCCGTGCCCACCTGACGCCCGGTGAGCAGCGCGCTGAAGTTCCCCTGCTTGAAGGCATCGACGGGCGTCGTGTTGCCGAAGCCCGGCAATACGCCCGCGCGGAATCTCAGCCAGTCCAAATTGGTGAAGAAGAAGGTCTTGTTGCGCCCGTCATAAACTTTCGGGATATACACCGGGCCGCCGACGGTCCCGCCGAAGGCGTTGCTGCGTTGCTTGGAGGCGTGGTCCGGGAAGAACCCTCGAGCGTTCAAAGCGTCGTTGGCAAAGTACTCGTAGAAGCTGCCGTGCAGATCCTTGGTGCCGGACCGGGACGAGTACTCGACGGTCCCGCCGCTGGAATGGCCATACTGCGCCGAATAGGCGGAGGTGATGACCTTCATCTCCCCGACGCTCTCGATGGGCGGGGCGCTTTCATGGCTCTGGTTATGGCCGGAGGCATAGCCAAAAGCCACGCCGTCAAAGAAGTTCTCCATGGCGGAATGCTGACCGCCGTTGAGGCGCGACTGGAACTGGCTGCCGCGGAACATCGGGTCGCCGTTGGGCTTCATGGGATTGTAGCCGGGCTGCAACTGAAGAAGAGCCTCGGCCAGGCGAATGTCCGCCCCCATCACCACCGGCAGATTGCTGTAGTAATTGGCGTCCACCGCATGGGTGACATCGGCACTGGCGGTGTTGAGGATCTCCGCCGAAGCCACCACGGTGACCTGTTCGGAGACCGACCCCAGCTCCATCGCGACGTCCTGCCGGAAGACCTGGCCGCCTACCAGCCGGATGCTCGGGCGCACGGCCGTCTTAAAGCCCGAGACCTCCACGGTAATGGTGTAGGTCCCCAGAACCAGGGAGGGCGACGAGTAGGCGCCGGCCGCGTTGGTCGTCAGATCCGTCACGACGCCCGTGTCGTCGCTCCGAATCTTTACGGTTGCGGCGGCGATGCTGTTCCCGGTCGGGTCCGTCACCACTCCGGTGACAGTGGCGCGGTCGGCTCGTTGTCCAAGAGCGATGCCCAGAAGCAGAGCAGAGAGAAAAACCAGCCTGAAGGCAAGTTTCACGGCTAATCCTCCACACCAAAGTTGCGCCCAATCCGAGAGGGAAGCCGGTCGTCTCACGCGGCGATACACAACTCCCCTGGCTGAAAACAGCGCTTAGCTGAAGACGCTATCAGAAATGGGGCGAGGCTGTCAATAAGAAAGTTACCTCGCTAGAACTGCAGCCGCAGCGACATCTGGATAATGCGCGCGCCGCCCAAGGGCCCGGCGCTGGTTCCGACCGAAGTGGCCACGGCGCTGCCGACCGTCTGGATGATCTTGCCGAAGTTGGCGCTGCTCATGTTGCCGACCGGGTTGGCGAAGTTGGTGTGATTCAAGACGTTGAAGAAGTCGGCCCGGTACTGCAAGCGGGTCCGCTCGCCAAACAGAGCGAAGCTCTTGGCCACCGAGAGGTCGTAATTCTGCAACCCGGGTCCGCGATACTGATTGCGGCCGGAAGTGCCGGCCCTTCCGGCGAAGGCTTGAGCGAAATAGGTCTTGTCGAAGGCGGCGTCGGGATTGCGATTGTCCCCAGACAGGGGCCCGGCGCGGGTCACATCGGGACGGTCGTTGAACTGGTTGAAGCCGCTGAAATCCTGTGCGTTGTTGAACACGGTAAATGGCGAGCCGGTCTGAAGCGTCACTATCGTGGATATCTGCCAGCCGCCGAACACCTGCCGGTTCCATCCGTTGTTCCATCCGAACAGGCGATGCCCAGGTCCGGCGGGCACGTCGATCACCGAAACAAACGAGAAGTGATGCCGGACATCGAACGACGAAGGGCCGTGCTCCAGCCGGAGGTTGGTGTTGTCGGTCGCGCCGGTCCGCTCGCCGGAAGATCCGAAGTAGGCGGACTGGTAGTCGAGCGACTTGCCCAGGGTGTAGGAACTCTGGACGAAAATGCCCCGCCGCCCCTGGTAGCGGGCCGTGGCGACCAGGCCGTTGTAGTTCGAGTTGCCGATGGACTTTCCCATGCCGACCGCTCCGAAGCGCGAGTAGGGGAAGACCTGTTCATTGGGGGCCAGCGGCCCGCGCGCCGCGGGGTTGCGCACCGTCACGGCCGGCTGGTTCTGATCGACGAACATTCCCAGCTTATGCCCCCCGCTGCCCTGATAATCGGCCTCCACCGAGAACTCATTGCCGATCCGGCGCTGAATGCCGAAGTTGTATTGATACAGGTAGGCGCTGCGGAGCTGGGGGTCCACCGCATTGAAGCTCAGGATGCCGACGGCGGGCCTGCCCGGACCCTGCTGTCCAAAATTCGAGACCAACGGCACGTTTTGATCGAAGGCGATCGGCCAGAGGAACTTTCCGGGCTGCGTGACGTTGGCGGTCTGGGCCGTCAGCAGGTTATTGGGCGGATTCAGCGACATGTTGGCGGGGATATTGTTGAAGACCTCGTCATAGCCCACCCGGAAGCCGCCGCGAATGACGGTGGCGTTGCGCCCGAAAATCTTCTCGCCGAAACGCGGCGTGTAGGCGAAGCCCATCACGGGCGCGAGGTTGTTCTTGTCGGAGCTCACTCCGCTGTTGGAAAGCGTGAAGGGCGCCTGCCGGTAGACAATTGACGCCGGTCCTCTCCTGGCCGGATCGAGATCCAGAACCTGATTGGCGCTGAAGAGAACGGGTCCGAAGCCGGGGATGAAGTTGGTGGCGTGGTCTCGGGTCTCGACAATGGCCGACGGATACTCATACCGCACGCCAAAGTTCAGGGTGAGGTTCTCTTTGATCTTGAACTGGTCCTGCCAGAAGAAATCGAACGGGGAACGGCGCCAGTACGCCAGGGTGTTGCCGCTGCGGAAGCTGGAGGTGTTGACGAGTCCGGCGGCAAAATCGGAGAAGCTGGCGAAGTTGAAAGAGCCGCGCATAGAACCGTTGAGAAATCGCCGGGCGTCCTCGCGGCGGATGTGAAAGCCCCAACGCCAGGAATGCCGGGACGCGCCGAACGGAGCCGCCCAGGACATGTTGTCGAACAGCTCGTAGGTGTTGGTAATGCGGCCCTGCGGCAGATTGTTCGTGCTGCCCAGGCTGGCGAAGCCGCCCGAGACGTTGACCGTGGGCAGGCCGGAGTTCACGGGATCCCCGGCGGCGTCCACGACGCCGGCCAGCGGCTTGCCGGCGGCATCGGTAAAGACGCTGGCGGCGTTGAAGCCCCTGTCCTGCACGGTGATATCGGTTTCGTTTCGCGAAAAGCCCATCCGGAACTCGTTCAGGAAGTTGGGCGCGAAGGTATGGGTTTCGCTGAGCACAAACGAGCGGCTGCGGGGCGTGTTGGCATTTCCCCCGTTGGTGGGGAGCGCGCCGGGCGTAACGGACTCCCCCTGGTACTCAATCCAGCGGCCGGAAAGGCGGTCCCGCTCGCCAATGGTGTGGTCGATCCGCACGAGACCGGTGTTGTCGGAGTTGCGGGCGCCGACGTTGGCCACGAAGTTCAGCGTGCCGGAAGCGTTGGGGTCGGGCCAAAACGGCAGCAGGCGCTTGGAAATGGGATCGGTGACCGCGGCCCGCTCGGCCGCCGTTGGCACGCGGGTCGAGCTGACGGTGGGAGCCACCTGGCGGAAGCCTTCATAGGACAGGAAGAAGAAGGTCCGGTCCCGGCGAATCGGCCCACCGGTGGTGGCGCCGAACTGGTTGCGGTTCAGCACGTTCTTCCTGGCGCCGGGCACCTTATTGGTGAAGAAGTCGGCGGCGTCCATCTTGGTGTTGCGGAAGTACTCAAAGGCGGAGCCGTGAAAGTCGTTGGTGCCGCTCTTGGTGACGATGTTGATCTGGCCGCCGGTGCCGCGGCCGAATTCGGCGAGCGACACGCTGGTCTGGACCGCAAACTCCTGCACCGCGTCGGTGACCCGGAAATTGTTCAAGGGGGAGTTGATCTGCGTGTCGATATTGCTGACGCCGTCCACCAGGAAGATGTTGGACTGCGACCGCGCTCCCGCGACGCTAAAGCCGCCCCCCTGCGTTCCGGTGGCCGCCGGCAGGACGCCCGGGGTCATCAGGGCCAGATCAAGAAACTGGCGGGCATTCAGGGGCATGTTGGCAATGGTGCGCGAGTCGACCACGTGGCTCAAGGTGCTCTTGTCGGACTCAATCAGAGTGGCCACCGAGGCCACTTCGACTACCTCGGTCAAGCTGCCGACCTCCAGGGTCAGGTCGGCATGGGTCACCTGGTCGACTTCCACGAGCACGCTGGCGATGCTGGCCTTCTTGAAGCCCTGAGCCTCGGCGGCCAGCGAATAGGTGGCGGGCGGCAGTTGCGGGAACTGGTAGGCGCCATTGCCGTCCGACGTGGTGGCAAGCCGCGAGTTGGTGGCGATATTGGTGAGAGTGAGCCTGACGCCGGGCACAACGGCGCCCGACGGGTCCTTGACAGCGCCCATGATGCTGCCCGTGGGCGAAGCCCAGAGGACGAGCGAGAACGCCGCCAGCAACCACAGAGCGGCACAAACAGTCTTTTGATTTTGCATTCTTACCCCCAGAAGTTCGGTGGATCGAGTGTAGCAGGAATCCGTCCGTGGAACAATGCAATGCCTTCGCGCCGATCGAAGGATTGTATAATGGCCGCGCGCGACAAGGGGCGCTTGGAACATGTCCTACCACATCCATCCGGCACTGCTGGCGATAGCCGCGGTCACGTCGGCGTTCGCTCAAACCGGCGGCCCGCCGCATGTCGTCTTCGTCACCGGCGACCATGAGTACAGCGGGGAGCACACCCTGCCGGTCCTGGCGCGCGAGCTCGAACAGCATTACCGCATGCGCGCGACCGTGCTGTACGCCACTACGCCGGACGGACGGCGCGACGAGAACTACGAGCAGAACATCCCCGGCCTGGACACGCTCGACCGGGCGGACCTGGCCGTGTTTTACCTGCGGTGGCGCCAGCTTCCCAAAGAGCAAGTGGAGTCGATTCGCCGCTACCTGGATTCCGGGAAGCCGGTGTTTGGTTTCCGCACCAGCAGCCACGCCTTCCGCTACCCGAAAGGTCACGAGCTGGAACGGTGGAACGGCTTTGGCGAATTCGCTTTCGGAACGCCGCCGGGATGGGGCGCCAAGGGCCATCGGCACTGCGGACACGAGTGCAGCACGGACGTGTCGGCGATTCCCGCGGCCGCCCGGGAGCCGATTCTGACGGGCGTCGACCGCGAGTTCCATGTCCGGTCGTGGCTCTATCACGTGCCGGACTATCCGCCGGCCGATGCCACGCGCCTCCTCATGGGGAAGGCCGTGAAGCCGAACAGCCCCACTCCGGACAACCCCGTCGCCTGGACCTGGCGCACGCCACAAGGCGGGCGCGCTTTCTATACGTCCATGGGTCATCCCGAGGATTTTCAGGTAGCCGCCTTCCAGCGGCTGGTGATCAACGCCATCCACTGGGCGCTGGGGAGACCCGTCCCCGAGCCGTGGGCCGGGAAGTTCGAGGTCAACGCCTCCTACCACGGGATACGCCCGTCCAAGCCTGCCGGGAAGTGAGAGTCTGCTAGAATTGGGAGCGGCGTGCTGTACGACGCGACGCTCAAGGGCCTGTTCCAGGCGTTGCCCGAACAATTGCTGGCCCTCCTGGTCCGCAGCCGTATCCAGGAACTTCTACAAGTGGAATACCCTTGGGTGCGGATGCGCCGTCCCGACCTGGTCGGCCGCCTGGAAACCGGACGCATCTATCATCTGGAGCTGCAAGGGGAGAACGCCGACATGCGCTGGCGCATGCTGGAGTACTATTTCTTGCTCCGCATCGCCTACGGGGAACCTCCGCTCCAGCAGGTGTTGTATGTGGGCAACGCGCCTCTCTCGATCGAACCGCGGATCGAGGAGGCGTGTCTTTCCTTCCGCTATGAGGTCATCGATATCCGCCAATTCTCCGCGGAAGCTCTATTGAACAGCCACTCGATCGCCGACAATCTGCTCGCCATCCTGTGCCGGACGAGCGACGCCAGAGCCACGGTGCGAGGGATCCTGGAGCGGGTGGCGGCCCAGCCGGAAGTGGTCCGCCGTGACTGGCTGGCCAATCTTCTGGTATTATCCAAGTTGAGACGCCTGCAGGAGCTGGTGAGCGAGGAGTCACGAAGTATGCCCGTTACCATCGATCTCTCCGATATCCGGGAATTCCGGGAAGCCTTCGCCAAAGTCCAGACCCAGGGGTGGGAGAAGGGCAAAGCCCAAGGCCTAGTGGAAGGAAAGCTGGAAGGAAAGCTGGAGGGCGAAGTTGCCCTGTTGCGGCGTCTGTTGGAGCGGCGCTTCGGATCGCTACCGGGGTGGGTGATCGAGCGCCTTCAGTCGGCCTCCACGGACACGTTGGAGGAATGGGGAGTGCGGGTGCTGAACGCGCAGACGTTAGAAGAAGTTCTGAGCTGAGGCTCGAGGTTCCGACCTCCTAAAATTCCAGCCGGGCCGAGAGCTCGATGGTGCGAGAGCCGGAACCTTCCGTTCCCAGCGTGCCGGTGATGCGGCCGACTTGCGCGGGCACCGAAATACTGCTGGCCGGGTTGGAATAGTTGGGGTGGTTGAAGAGGTTCTGGAAGGACCCCATCAGCCGCAGGCGGCGCTGCTCGCCGAAGTCAAAGCGCTTGGCAAGGCCGCCGCTCCACACCGAACATGCCGGGGCCCGCCAGGATGTAGGGCGCGGCGTTGCCAAACCGTCCGGCGTTTCGCGGCGGGGCAACGAAGGCCGCGGCGTCGAACCAGCGCGTCAGCGAACGCTCGCCCGAGGGCAGGTTGCCGTTGGCGATGCGGTCGGGGCGGAACGAGCCGGAGCGAGAAGTGCCGTTGGTATTGGACGGATCGTAGCCTGTGAAGACCGGGTGAAACCAGTAGCCGCTCTGGAACAGCACGATGCCGGACAGCTCCAAGCCGCCGGCCAGGCGTTGAGCAAGTTGCTTGCCGCGCGCGAAGGGCAACTCCCAGATCCAGACCGTGAGCCACTTGTGCGGGCGCGCGAACTCGACGTTGGAATATTCGCGCTTGCGGTCGAAGCTGTCCTCGATGAGCGAGCCGGTCTCGTTGGAATCGCCGGCGTCGCTCCAGTTGCGGGTCCAGGTGTAGCTGGATTGCAGGGACAGGCCTCCCGAGAAGCGCCGGTCAAACTCGGCCTGTAGGGCGTGATACTTGGCCGTCTCGCCGTTCACCCGGCTGAAGATGGTGTTCCAGAGCGGGAAGGGCGCGCGATCCTTGGTGAACGGCGTCACGCTGGCGCGCGGCTGGTTGTAATCCACCTGGTAAAGCAGCGCGGTAACCTGGCGCATGGTAAGACCTCCTGGCGAATGTCCGCATTGTAACAGCCTCCCGGCGGAATTTCCGGTCGTTGCGCGCTCGGTACGCTGCGCCCAGCTCCAGCCAGGTCCGAAGCGCGCGATCCACTTCCGCCATCTTCTGGCCGGTCAGCTTGCACCTGGTCCCAGCGCCGATGTTCCGGCTGAGCCTGTCGCCGACGGCGCAGAACAGCCTGAAGGCGGACTCGCAATGGTGGACAAGATCATGGCCGTCAAGCGAGAAACGGATCGGCAGGACCTTCGGCGCCGCCCGGCGGCGCGCCGAGAACCCCATCTCCGCTCGTCATCGCCAGCCTCGGCGATCCATCCGCCTCGACCAGAAGGCTTCGTCCGGGCTCGCCGCGCGGCTGGCCAGGACCGATTGCCGACGCGCCTCTTCGACAAGTCCGTGGCGGTCCGCACGGTTGAGATACTCTTCCAGAGCCTGATTGAGGATCCAGCTCTTGCCCTTGCCCAGATGACGAGCCGTCTCCTCCAGCCGGAGGCGCAGATGGTCCGGGATACGAAAACTCGAGGTCGCGGAGGCCATCGAACGCATGGTCACACACCTGCAATACACCAGGAAAAATCCCTCTTGACAATGTTCTAGAACACTAGTACACTAGCAGTATAGATGACTATGAAATCGGCCCGCGGCGTTACATTCCGGCTCGACGAGGCCAGCGGCGTGCCCGCCTACCGCCAGATCATCGACCAGATCCTGGGGGCGATCGCCGGGGGCAAGCTGGCCGGCGGCGATCAACTGCCAACGGTGCGGCAACTGGCCGTGGACCTGGAGATCAACCCCAACACCGTGCTGCGCGCCTATCGGGAGCTGGAGATCCGCGGGGTCCTGGCCACGCAGCAGGGCACCGGCACTTTTGTCACGCCTCAAAAGGTCAAGCCGGATGAAGCCGAGCGGCAGCGGCGGCTGACCCAGATGGCCGGCGAGTGGATGGCGCGGGCCGGCGCGGAAGGATTCACGGTACAGGAAGTGATCGAGCGGCTGCAGGAGTTCGCCGCGGAGGGAAGGAGAAAACGATGATTTTTCAAATGCTTGCATCGGCCGGCAAGGCCCGCGAGATTCAACCGGTGAGTTCCGTTGGCGCGGCTCTGTTCGTGGCCTGTGTGATTCCGGGCGCTCTCATGACGATGTGGCTCAATCACCCCGCGCCGGCTA